>JBDQKM010000092.1:0-13665 GCA_040263275.1 Acidimicrobiales bacterium | reverse complement strand
GTCGCCCTCCGCGCCGACGACGTCACCGACCACCACACCTTCCGCCTCTTCGCCGACGGCACCGGCGACGGCACCGGTCCGAGCGGAAGCCACCACACCCGCTTCCGGGCGTGGAAGGAAGACCTGCTCGGGCGCTCCTGAGCCACGGCGGGTCTCGCCGAACCGGTAGGGCAATCCCGGTGTCGCCAATAGACTCTCGCCATGAGCCTGCCGGTCGACATCAAGCGCGACTTCCCGGTGCTCCAACAGTCGTTCCACGGCCACCCGGTGGTGTATCTCGACTCCGGCAACACGTCGCAGAAGCCGCAGGCGGTCATCGACGCGATGGCGCACTACTACGAGGCCGACAACGCCAACGTGCACCGGGGCAGCTACGAGCTCGCCGTCCGCGCCACCGCGGCGCTCGAAGACGCCCGGGCGAAGGTCGGGCGCTTCATCAACGCTCCGGCCACCAACGAGATCGTGTTCACCAAGAACGCGACCGAGGCGATGAACCTGCTCGCCCGCTCGTGGGGATCGGCCAACCTGGCCGCCGGCGATGCCGTCGTCATCTCCGAGATGGAGCACCACGCCAACATCGTCCCGTGGCACATGCTCGCCGCCGAGCGCGGCATCGAGCTCCGGTGGATCCCCGTCGACGGCAACGGGCATCTCGACCTCACCGATCTCGACCGTCTCCTCGACGGAGCGAAGCTGCTGAGCATCACCGCCATGTCGAACGTGCTCGGCACCCTGAACGACATCCCCCGACTGGCCGAAGCGGCCCACGCGGCCGACGCGCTCCTGGCGGTCGATGCCAGCCAGTACGTGCCCCACGTTGCGACCGACGTGCAGGCGCTGGGGGCCGACTTCCTCGTCTTCACCGGCCACAAGATGCTCGGACCGATGGGCATCGGCGTCCTCTGGGCCCGGGCGGAGCTGCTCGACGCGATGCCGCCGTTCCTCGGCGGTGGAGAGATGATCCTCCAGGTCACCAAGGAGGGCTTCACCACCAACGAGATCCCGTGGAAGTTCGAGGCGGGCACCCCGATGGTCGCCGAAGCGGTCGGGCTGGGTGCGGCGATCGACTATCTCGAAGCCCTCGGCATGGATAACGTGCGCCAACACGAGGTCGAGCTCACCGCCTACGCCATGCGCAAGCTGACCGAAGACCACGGCGACAAGATCACGATCCACGGGCCGAGCGAGCCGTCGGAGCGTGGCGGCGTGCTCTCGTTCGTCTTCCGCGGCGAGGCCGGCGAGGTCCACCCGCACGACATCGCTCAGGTGCTCGACCAGTCCGGAGTGTGTGTGCGGGCCGGCCACCACTGCGCCAAGCCCCTCATGACAGTGCTCGGGGCCAATGCCACGTCACGGGCGTCGCTCTACGTCTACAACGACGAGTCCGACATCGACACCCTCTCCGCGGCCCTGTCGGCTGCCGACGAACTCTTCGCCTTCTAGCCTCACCCGCCCTCAGACCTCGTTGCCCGTCTCCCACTCCTAGGAATCGCCATGTCGGACTTCGACGACCTCTACCGCGAGATCATCCTCGATCACTATCGGTCGCCCCGAAACCGGGGCGAGCTCGAGACCCCGCCCGCGGTTCGGGCCGAAGGATTCAACCCCCTCTGCGGCGACGAGATCGTCGTCTACATCGATGTCGACGACGACGGCGTGATCACCGACGTCGCCATCGGCGGACAGGGTTGCTCGATCAGCCAGTCGTCGGCCTCGATGATGTCGGCGGCCATCAAGGGGAAGCCGGTCGACGAGGCCCGGCGCCTCATCGCCGCCTTCAAGGGCCTGATGTCGATCCACGAGACCGACATCGGGGGCGACGGCACCGAGGCCGAGCAGGGCATCAGTCTGAGCCTCGACAACGCCGACGACATGTCGCTCGGCGACCTCGAGGCACTGAAGGGGGTCGTGAAGTTCCCCGTGCGTATCAAGTGCGCCACCCTCGGCTGGAACACCCTGGCCGAGGCGCTCGATGAGGCCCGACCGATTCAGTGACGCACGCGGTCGCGGATCGCGACTGCCACTTCGGGTCCGACCAGGGCCTGCAACTCGTCGGCGAGTTCGTCGGCGGTCGAGCGTGACCCGGCCTGGGCGTGGTCACCCTCGGTGCAACACCACGCCATCGTCGCGCCGTCGGGGCCGCGATCGTCGCGACCCCAGCGTCGGAGCCGGGCCGAGCCGTCGGGCTCACGCTCGGCGACGAGCGGTAGCTGCCAGCAGACGCTGGGCTTCACATCGATCGGCCGCTCACCATCGCGGCGGGCCTGGAGATGAAGGGCACACCCGCCGCCCCCGGCGAATCCCGGTCGGTTGAGGAAGACGCAGGCGCCGTCGACGGTGATCGTCCGGGCCCGCCGCTCGTCCTCGAAGATCCCGTGCTCGTCGGCCCAGTCGCGGAACTGGAACAGGTCGGCATCGAGCAGTGCGGCGTGAGCCGAGATCGCCATCGCCTCCTCCTCGTCGAGCAGCTCGGTACCGACCGAGCAACAGCCGTGACCGAGTGCCTCGGCCGGCTCGTCGAGGATCCCCTGGCAGCCCTCTCCCCAGATGCATCGCCACCGCGATCCGAGGAACCCGACGTCGACGCTCCAGCGGGTGCCGTCGACGGGATCGACGAACTCTTCGAATCGGGCCGCAACCATGCCCGCAGCGTACGGGCCGTTAGTGTCGAGGCGATGACCGACATCCCCGCCGGCTGGTACATCGACCCCGAGGACGCCAAGCAGTACCGCTACTGGGACGGAATCCAGTGGACCCTCCACCGATCGCCCGTCGGCACCCCCGATCCCATCAGGACCGGCGAACCGATGGGTGTGGTCAGCGGCGCGTTCACGCTGCTGCGCCAGCGGTGGCTCAGCATGCTGGCGATCGCCGGTCTCGGCACGGCACTGCTCATCGTCGGCGTGATCCTCGGGCTCATCGGCGTCGCGATCTCCCTCGAGCCCGGCCTGCTCGACATCATCCGGACCACGAGCCGAGCCGACTACAACCCGACGTTCGACCCGGTCGACCGGGCCTTCGAGGACTCGATCACCTGGGAGTGGAACGGAGGCATCGTCCTGATCGTCCTCGGTGTGATCGCCGCGGCCCTGGGCCAATACGGCGGTTTCGCAGCCGGCATCCTGCATCTCGCGTCCGCCCGGGCCGGCCAGCCCCGGTCGGCACCCTCCTGCGTCGCCATGATGCTGCGCAGGGCGCTGCGTTGGTTCGGGGTGTGGCTTCTCTGGAGCCTCGGATACCTGCTCGCCGTCGGCGTTCCCGTGGTGCTCATGGTGGTGGCCGCCAACACGTTGCCCGTGCTGCTCGTGATCCTCGTCCCCCTCGCCATCGCCGCCGTGATCTACGTGTTCCCGATGCTGCAACTCGCGCCGATCGCCCTGGTGCTCGCGCCCCGCGGCACACCGCCATTCCGCCACGCGGTCGCCCTCGTCCGCGCGGACTGGGGCGGCATCGCGATCCGGACCCTGCTCCTCAACCTCATCGGGTTCGGCATGAGCATCGGTCTCAACATCGTCGGCATCATCCCGTTGCTCGGGTTGTTGGTGTCCATCCCGGCCAGCATCGCGCTGTACTCGTACTACCTGGCCGGGGGCGTCCTCCTCTACGAGTACGCCGAGGGTCAGGTCGATCCGCAGATTCCCGAGACTGCACTCTCATGACCGACATCCCCGCCGGCTGGTACGACGATCCCGAGGACGCCACGCAGTACCGCTACTGGGACGGGAGCCAGTGGAGCGACCACCGCTCACCCAAGACCCACCCCGGCGCGCCGGGCGGCAGCGACGGCGTGTGGAGCGTGGTCGGTGCCACCTTTCAGCTGCTCGGGCGCGGCTGGCGCGAGCTGGTGGTGCTGGCCGTCCCGCTCGTCGCGGTCACGCTCGCCACCGGCGTGATGGCCTACACGGCGCTCGACTCCATGTTCGATCCCGGCCTGGGCGACATCCTCGACCGGGTCAGCGAGCCAGGATTCGACCCGGTCAACGATGCCGGCGACGAGGCGTTCATCGAGTCGATCGACGTCTCGGTCGACGCAGGCGCAGTGCTGGGGCTCGCGGTCGCAGCGATCGCCGCGATCCTGATCGGTACCGCGGCGACCTTCTCCTTCACCGTGTTCCTCGGCGCCCTGCACCGAGGCCGGAGACTCTCCCCCGCCGCGACCTATCGCCTCCTCATCCCCCGACTGCCGAGGATCCTCGGCATCCTGATTCTCTGGGGACTCTGCCTCATGGGCGTGCTGCTCGCCGCGACCATCGTCAGCGTGGTCGCGATCGCCATCACACCGCTGCTCCTGCTGATCGTCGTCCCCCTCCTGCTCGCCGCGATCGTCTACGCCTGGCCCTTCGGCGCGCTGGCGACGACCACCCTCGCGTTGGCCCCGACCGACGACCCACCGCTCCGTCGCACCATCACCCTGATCAAGCCGCGCTGGCCGCCGATCGCCGGTCGCCTCCTTGTCCTCACCCTGATCCTCGGGGTCATCGGGTTCAGCGCCAGTCTCGTGAGCGGACCGTTCACCGCTGCGAGCGTCGGTGCCGGCTTCGTGCTGTCGTGGGTGCTCCAGTCGATCCAGTCAGTGCTGAACGCGTCGGCCAACGTGGTGCTCTACGACTTCGCCGACGGACCGGTCGACCCGGTGATCGCCGATGAGGCGTCGCCGGTCTAGCGCACGAGTCGGTCCACCCGCTCGATCCACTCGCGATCGTTGGAGGAGATACCACCGGCGTCGTGGTCGGTGATCCCGATGTCGACCCGGTTGTAGACATTGCTCCACTCCGGGTGGTGGAACAGCCGCTCGGAGATCAGGGCCACGCGGGACATGAACCCGAACGCCTCGGTGAAGTTCTCGAAATCGAAGCGGCGGCGGAGGATCGCTCCGTCTCGCACCCACCCCGGGTGCGTGTCGAGGAGCTCGTCGATCTCGGTGTCGGTCAACGGGGTGCCGGGCATCGGGTCAGTGCCCGTCGCGGTACCGGCGCCGGAACCGCTCTCCCAGCCCCTCACCGCTGCCTCTCGCCGGCTTGTTCTTGGGCGACTTGGCCTTCTTCGACGGCTTGGACGGCTTCGCCGCGCTGTCGGACGAAGCCCCACCGCGCTTGCCGATGGTGCGACGAAGTCGCCCGCCCTTGCGCTTGCGTCGCTCGGCGTCGAGGTCGGCCAGGGTGCCCGGTACGGCGTCGTTGATGATGTCCTCCGCGGCGTCGAGCAGCGCGGCGATGGAGTCGTCGTCGCCGAGACTGGACGGCTCCGGCGGTGTCTCGGGAGTGACCAGCGACCCGTGGGCCCAGTTCACGTCGGCCATGCGACGCGTGTAGCTCGAACAGTCGTCGGGGCAGCGCCAGGGCGCCTCGGGCGCGAGGTCGAGGTCACACTTCCGGACTGTGTCGCCGTTGGGATAACTCCGGGACTCGAAGTACTTGCAGTCCTGTCGCATGGGCATCTGCCCATTGTGGCGCGTCCGGCCCGGCTTGGGGCAGAGGGTCGTCAGCCGGCGGCGATGCCGGCCAGCTCCGACAGCAGACCCATGACGCTGAGACCATCCCCCAGCTCACCTTCGCGCACGAGCGTCGCGATCCGGTCGACCGGCACCCACTCGACCCTCTGTGCTTCGTCGGGATCCGTGGGTTCGCCGACCTCGACCGCCGCGGTGGCCCGGACCACATGGAAGCGCTGGTCGGTGGCTCCGTTGCTCGGGTGCCAGGTCATCACGGGAACCGTCGGCCCTGGCGCCCAGCCGGTCTCCTCGACGCATTCCCGATGGGCGGCCTCGGCCACGGATTCGCCCGCGTCGATGCCCCCGGCGGGGATCTCCCAACCCCACGTGTCGGTGATGAAGCGGTGGCGCCAGATCATGAGCACGTGTGCATCGACCACGACGAGGGTGCCCACCGCTTCGGCCGGGAACCGGACCGCGTGATGTTCGAAGCGACGGCCCGACGGCGTCTCGACGTCGACGAGCGCCATCGACATCCAGTCGCTCTCGTACACGAAGCGCTGCCCGTGCTCGATCCAACGCCCCGGTTCTGCCACTAGCTCGACAGTAACAACCCCAGCGACCGGTTCGGGAGCGAGAGCCCGGCGAACACCCCACTTCGCCAGGGGCGACACCCGTGGCTCGCTGCCGCGTCGGCGAGGACCCGGCGCACATCGATCGTGACCGGCCACGACTCGTCGCGCTCGATCGACGGGACGTCGCCATGGACGCCACCGACCACCAAGTCGCCGAACGCGAGGGCCACGCCGGCCCGTCCGTGCTCCGTGCCGCCACTGCCGTTCTCGTCGATCGCCCGTCCGAACTCACTGACGACCACGACGGTCACCGGCTGGCTCGCCGAGTCTGCCCCGCGGCCGCCTTCGGACAGATCGATCCAGAAGGCGGCGAGTGCTCGGGCAAGGCGGTCCAGCTTGTGGGTGAGCACGCCGGAACGCGCATCGCCCTGGTCGACATGGGTGTCGTAGCCGGACTGGTCGATCCCCACGATCCGGAGTCCGGGGTCGGCCCGGATCAGATCCGCGGTCACGGCGAGGCTGCGAGCGAGGCGGCCCTCCGGATATCCCCTTGTCAGCCGATCGGCCGGAGACGGCCAGGGGGTGTCGGACCACCGAGGGACAGGGGAAGGCGAAGGGCCACGCTCGGGCACGTCACCGGCCGACCCGGGGCTGCGGTTGACGGCGGCCAACGCCACCGGCGTCTCCTCGACGAGGATCGGGCCGAGACCCTCGAACATCCGATGCGGGCTGTCACCGAAGGACCACGTGGCCACCATTCCCATGCCCTCGAACTGCAACAACCGTGCGGCCCAGCCGGTCGACTCGCCGGCACCCCCCTGCTGCAGGAAAGCCCGCGCGGGAACGTGACGACCGTGGTCGTGGCCGTCGGGAATGCCCACGCCAGCGATCACGGCGAGACGATCGGCTCGGCCCGCCACCTGGTGGAGCGGCATGAGCGCCGGGTGGAGCCCCAGCCCGCGCCCGAGGTCGATGGCGCCATAGCGTTCGCCGGGAGGCCCGACGGCGAGCCCGGGGCGACGCCGCCCGTACGCCGGGTCGGCATGGGGGACGAGCACGCTCAGCCCGTCGAGGCCTCCGACGAGGTTCACGAACACCAGCGTCCCCGACGGTTCCGCGACGCCGCGCCCGGTCGCGGGGCCCAGTGGTATTCCGGACGCGGCCCGGCCGGCGCCGGTCGAAGCGCCGCTCACGATTCCCCGGAGGAAACCTCGTCGAGTCGCGTCCATCACGGAGGTTTCGGCGCCCGCTCCCGCCATCTGTAGGTATTTCGACCCAGGCCGGAGGCCCGTGTCGGGCCGGTTCAGACCTCGGGGGCGGGCCCGAAGAGCCCGTCGAGCAGGGCCCCGCACAGCACCTCGAGGCGGTCGGCCACCTTGCGGTGCACACGCTTCGAACGTCCGTGCGGATCCTCGATCTCGTCGCGGCCGGACCCGAGGAGATCGCCGGCGTGCCGGCCGGAGGCGAAGCGCGCGACCCGCTCCGCCGGCGACCCCTCGACGTCGTTCGTGCCCAGCCACTCGGCGAGGGCGCCGAGGGTGTGCACCCGTGACGAGAGTCCCCCGACGGCGACCGTCACTTCCCGGGCCTGCATCCGCTCCATGGTGACGACGAGATCCGCATCGGCCAACAGTTCGGGGGTGAAGCGCCGCGAGCGATGGCCGGCGACGTCGAGCGAGCGTTCGGCGAGCACGCCGATGACGGTCTCGGAGGCGGGCTCACCGTCGAATCGGATCCCGCAGGAACCGACGGTGACGTCGAGGCCCCGGGCCGCGACCTCGCGTTCGAGAAACGCCTGAGCCATCACGGAACGGCAGATGTTCGCCGTGCAGACGACCAGGATTCGGAACGGTTCTCGCCCGGCGGGATCGCTCACCTGGTGCTCAGTCGATCCGACGCATCTCGGCGGCGAACAGGCGGCCGCGCTCCACGTAGGTGTCGACGTTCATCCGCGAGTGCCCCTCGGGCACGGCGTCCTCCCGGATCTTGGCGGGGACCCCGAGTGCCATCGCGCAACGTGGCACCTCGACATTGCCCGGCACCATCGCCGCCGCGCCGACGAGCGCATGCTCGCCGATGACCGCGTGGTGCAGGATCACGCTCCCGGTCCCGACCAGGGCGTGGTCGTGGACCGTGCATCCCTCGAGATGGGCGAGGTGTCCGACCGTCACGAAGTTCCCGACGACCGTTTCGTGGGCGATCGTGCAGTGCAGCACGGCACCGTCCTGGATCGACGTTGCCTCGCCGATCCGGATGATGTTGTCGTCGGCCCGGATCACGGCCTGGGGCCACACGGATGCGTTCGGGCCGATGATCGCGCTGCCGATCACCGTGGCTTCGGGATGGATGTAGGCCGTCTCGTGGATCTGGGGAACGCGGTCGCCGAGGGCGTAGACGGGCATCGCTAGATGCTCTCGTAGCGGCCGTAGCCACCCTGGAAGAACAGCAACGGCCCGCGTTCGCCGGCGTCGTCGGCCGTCGACAGCGAGGTGACGAGCCCGACCACGATGTCGTGGTCGCCACCGTCGAGGATCGCGTGGATCTCGCAGTCGATCACGGCCAGGGACCCGGGGATGACCGGCGAACCGGTGGTGGCGGTGGTCCAGTCGATTCCTTCGAACTTGTCGTCGGCCTTGCCCGCGAACACGCCACAGACGTCCTTCTGGTCCTCGCCCAGCACGTTGACGCAGAACGAGCCGGTTTCCTTGATACGCAGCCAACTGGCCGACGTGTTGCCCGGGCAGAACATCACGAGCGGCGGGTCGAGCGAGACGCTGGCGAACGACCCGATCGCCATCCCTGCCGCGCCCTTCTCGTCGGCACCGGTCACCACGGTCACCCCGGTCGGGAAGTGTCCGAGCACTCGGCGGTACTCGCTGGGATCGATCGACATGGCCAACTCCTCACCGAAACGCCACTGTGGCGCTCATCTCGGAGCGCACGGTAGCGCCCGCTTCAGGTGTCGGCGGCGACGGACAGCTTCAGGCCCTCGGTCGCACAGACCACCGACGGCACGCCGCGGCAGGCCGCGACCGCCGAGATGCGCTCGGTCATCTCGTCGAGATCGTCGTCGCTGTGCGAGGGATCGTGGTGGAACAGCACCAGCGTGGACACACCCGCCTGTGCCGCGACCTCGATTGCGTACTCCGGGGTGCAGTGTCCCCAGGTCGCCTTGGCCTCGAACTCGTCGGGCCAGAACTGGGCGTCGTGGATGAGCACGTCGGCATCGCGACAGAGCTCGAGCACGGCCGGGTCGACGAAGTCGGGCCGACCAACCGGCTGCTGATGGTCCGGCACGTACGCGACCGACACGCCGTTGCGGGTGACGCGGTAGCCGTTGGTCTTCCCGCAGTGCGGCACCGGCCGGGCCATCACGGCGGTGCCGTCGAGGTCGAAGTCATCGTGGTGGGCGTCGTGGAACTCCACCCTTGCCGGGAGATCTCCCACCCCGATCGGAAAGTAGGGCGGGCTCATGAACTGGGCGAAGGTCTCGGCCATCGACCGGTCGGCATCCGGAGGGCCGTAGACGTGCAGGGCGGTCTCGCCCGACTGGAGTGGCGTGAAGAACGGCAGACCCTGGATGTGGTCCCAATGGAGATGGGTGACCAGCGCATGCACGGTGAGCGGGTCGCCAGGCGTCATCGAGCAGCCCCACGGCCGCAGGCCGGTCCCCAGATCGAACACGATGGGGTCATGACCGGCTGCCTCGACGGACACGCAGCTGGTGTTGCCGCCGTAGCGCTGCACCGTCGGACAGCTGCACGGCGTCGACCCACGGACACCGTGAAACGACACGTCGATGCTGTTCTCGTCCCCCATGACGTTTGCACGCTACCCAACGCCCACCCCCTCCGTCGAGAGCCCTGTGACACATGTCTCGGTGTTCTGGCAGCGCGGCTGCCATGTCACCTTCTGGCAGCGCGGCTGCCATGTCACCTTCTGGCAGCGCGGCTGCCAGATGTCAACGTGACTAGGGTTGCGCCATGACCGCCATCACTCCGCCACCGATGCCCGAGGGACTCGTCGCCGTCGTCAAGCGGGACTGCCCGACATGCGTGCTCGTCGCCCCGGTGCTCGAGGACCTCGCCGAGCGCACCGGGCTCACCGTCATCACCCAGGACGACCCCGCGTTCCCGGCCGAGGCCGAGTGGGTCGTGCACGACCACGATCTCGCCCTGTCGTGGCATCACGACATCGAGACGGTGCCCACGCTGCTCAACGTGACCGGCGACGACACCTCCGAACGGATCGAGGGGTGGTCGCGCGAACAGTGGGAAGCCTTCACCGGAACCGACGCGCTCGGAACCGACCTCCCCGACTGGCGACCGGGCTGCGGATCGCTCAGCGTCGACCCCACCCGCACCGACGAGCTCGCCGTCCGGTTCTCGGGATCGGCACTCACGAGCCGCCGCGTCGAGATCGCGGCCCTGGAAGACGACTGGGAAGCCATGTGGGACCGCGGCTGGACCGACGGTCTCCCCGTGGTGCCTCCCACCGAGGCGCGTGTGCTCCGGATGCTCGAGGGCACCAGCCGTGCGCCCGACGAGATCGTCGCCGTGGTCCCACCCGACCTGGTCGAGTGCACGGTCGAGAAGGTCGCGGTCAACGCAGTGATGGCCGGGTGCAAGCCCGAGTACCTGCCGGTCGTGCTCACCGCCGTCGAGGCCGCCTGCACCGACGAGTTCAACATGCACGGACTGCTCGCCACCACGATGCCGGTGGGGCCGGTCCTGATCGTCAACGGGCCGATCGTCGAAGAGATCGGGATGAACAGCGGGCTCAACCTGCTCGGCCAGGGCAACCGGGCCAACAGCACCATCGGACGGGCCCTCCAACTGGTGATCCGCAACGTCGGTGGCGGCCGGCCCGGAGGGGTCGACCGGGCGACCCAGGGCAGCCCCGCCAAGATCGGCCTCTGCTTCGCCGAGGACGAGACCGGATCCGCATGGGACTCCTTCGCCGAGTCGCGGGGCTTCGACAAGGGCGCGTCGACAGTCACCCTCTTCCCCGGCGAGGGGCCCCGCCTGCTCTTCGACCAGAAGTCCCGCTCGGCGGAGTCGCTGACGAAACACTTCGCCGAGATGCTGCGGACCTACGCCAGTCCACGGATGGTGATGCAGTTCGAGACGGTCGTCGTCATGTCGCCCGAGCACATGAACCGCTATCGCGACGCCGGTTGGGATCGAGCCCGCTTCCTCGACGAGCTCAACGCCCACCTCATGATCGACGGCGCCGAGATCATCGCCGGGGCCGATGGCATCGAGGAAGGCATGCCCGAGTTCGTGAAGGAGATGCAGCTGCCGAAGTACCCACCCGGAGGGATCCATGTCGTCCACGGCGGAAGCCACGCCGGCCTGTTCTCCGCGGCCATCGGTGGGTGGGTCACCGGCGAGATGGGTAGTGTCACCGTCACCCGCGAAATCGAAAGGTAGGGATCACCCGATGACGACCGTCCTGGATCCGACCGGCGAGCTCCGCCCCGAGACACGCGAGCGGGTCGCCCGTCCCGAGTCGCTCAACGGGTTGACCGTCGGGCTCCTCGACATCTCGAAGCCGCGGGGCAACGTCTTCCTCGACCGAGTCGAGGAGAAGCTCACCGGGCTTGGCGCGTCGGTCAAGCGCTTCTCGAAGCCGACGTTCACCAAGCCGGCACCGGTCGATCTCCGCCACGAGATCGCCACCACCTGTGATGCGGTGATCGAAGCCCTCGCCGATTGAGGCAGCTGTACGACGTGCAGTGTGCACGACATCAACGATCTCGAACGCCGTGGAATCCCGGGGGTCTTCGTCGCCACCGTGGAGTTCGCCGATGCCGCCGCCGGCCAGTCCAAGGCGCTGGGTCTCGACGTGGCCCATGTGCTCACCGAACACCCCATCCAGGACCGAACCGACGACGAGATGGTCGCGATCGCCGATCAGGCGATCGACGCGCTCCTCGGCTCACTGACCGGTCCGGACTGAGTCTCCCCGGTCAGCTGTAGCCGACCCTCGACCTCTTCGATCAGACCATCGGCCAACAGACCGGCCACGATCCGCTCCCGGCGTCCCGCGTCGGCGAGCGACTCCGCCACAGCCGCCTGGGTGGCCGGGCCGCGCCGGAGCAGGTCGATCAGTCGGCCCCGGAGCTGACGGTCGGAGCCCTCGAAGCGCGCCTGCGGTCGGCCCACCGCGGCCGAACCCTCGGCCGGGTCGGGGCCCTGTCCCTGCCAACGGCACGCATCGAGCACCGGGCAGTCGTCGCAGCGGGGTTTGCGCTTCGTGCAGACAGTCGCGCCCAGCTCCATGATCCCCTGGTTCCACGGCCACACCGCGTCGGGCGGAACCAATGAGTCCGCGAGCTGCTGCGCCGCTCTCACCGAGAGGGCCGTGCCTCCCAGGCGGGCCAGCACCCGCCCGATGTTGGTGTCGACCGGCGCGGCCCGGTCCTCGAATGCGAAGGCGAGCACCGCTCGGGCGGTGTAGGCGCCCACGCCGGGCAGCGCCATCAGCGACTCGAGATCCGACGGCACGCGGCCGCCGTGATCGTCACGGATCGCGATCGCGGCCCGGTGCAGCATGAGAGCACGCCGGTTGTAGCCCAGACCGGCCCACTCCCGGAGCAGGTCGGCCGGGGGCACCGCGGCACACGAGGCGGGATCGGGGAATCGCTCGAGGAATCGGACCCACCGGCCCTCGACCCGAGACACCTGCGTCTGCTGCAGCATCGTCTCCGCGACGAGCACCGCCCAGGGGTCGCGTGTCCGCCGCCAGGGCAGGTCACGGAGCTCCCGATCGACCCACGGGAGGAGCATCGACGGAAGCGTGGTCGCCAGTTCGGACATCGTCGGCAATCTAGGCGCCCGGAATCCGTCGAGGCGACGCTCAGGTCGTCTGCCGTGCCCGCCGATGGAACCAGAGGGAGTTCTGGCGGAAAGGCACGCGTGAGTCTCGGTATCCGGCGGCGAGAACTGTCCGACTTCGATCGCCGTCTCTGGCGGCTCTTCTTCGAGATCCGCATCGTCGGACTCGGGATGCTGGGCCTGATCGCGCTCCTTCCCGCCGCAGGGGTGGAACCGATCATCGCCGTCCTCGTCCTCGGCTGCGTGGTGCCGGCCAACATCGCCATGCGGGAGCTCATGGCCCGGATTCGTCACACTCCATGGTGGATGCCGACCCTCGACGCTGCGCTGTGCGCGGTCGCCGTCGCGATCCAACCGAGCCTCGGCCCGATCGCCCTCCTCGTCATGCTCGGCTCGACCAGTCAGGCGGCCACGACCGGCTGGCGCCTCACTGCGCTCGCAACGGTGGCCGGCACGCCCTTCCTACTGGGCGCCTTCGTTCGCTACGACGTCGCTGACGGCCCCACGCAACTCGCCGCCTACCTGAGCGTGTCGTTCGGGGTGACCGTGTTCATCGCCGTCATCGCCAACGCGGAACGCGAGGGGCGCGAGAGCAACGAGGACCTGCTGGCCGGGATCGATGCCGTCGTCTGGGAAGCGCACCCGTACCCCTTCGTCGATGCCGAGGTGAGCGGCGACACGATGGCGGTGCTCGGCATCGATCCGGCACAGCTCGTCGGGCCCGGCGCATGGCTCGCCCACGTGCCTGCCTTCGACCGGGCGGGTGTCGTTCACCTTCTTGAACTGGTTGAGATCGAGCAGGAGAAGGGCGACGGAGCGG
>JBDQKM010000091.1:0-13882 GCA_040263275.1 Acidimicrobiales bacterium | reverse complement strand
TCATCGCCGCCTCATCGGGCAACGCGTTCGCCGGCATCGCCGGCAGATTCTGATCAGTCATCGACATGATCCTTCCTCGCCCACAGCACTCAGCTGCGGACGCTCAGATCACGCCCGATACACAAAATTCCTGACAGACCCGCCGCCGGGCTCGTGCGCGAGCCTTCGATCGAGCGACGGCTCCACGCCATCTTCGACCGTTACCTCGCGCCCTCCAATCGCTGCTTCTTCGTACACCGTTGCGACACGCCGCAGGCGGGGGAGCGGGCCGCTGCGGTGTCGAGGCGGCTTCGCCGACCCGCAGCGGTCGCTCGCTACCTCGACCTCGGGCGGCTCGCCCGCGCGGAGGTTTCCGGCGAGCATGACTTCGCCGTTCCGCCGTTGGACTACCTGGCCGATCGGCACCGGGGCTTCCGGGCGGTGCAACGAACTCTTGGTGTCGGCCGACCGGCACTCGGCCGGCTCCGGCGACGCCCCCGACGCGAGACCGCCTGAGGCGACGGCAACGCTCCGGTGGGCCTACGCGGCGATGGCGGCCGGGCGACTGCGCCGTAGTGCGACCGCGAGCTCGCGGCCGGCGAGCACGACGAAGAACTGCAGCACACTGAACCCGGCGATCGTCGCCCCGCCGGCCGTGCCGTGGTGGAAGCTCACGAGCAGACCGGCGACGACGGCCAGGGTGCCGAGCAGCGTGGAGGTCACCATGATCGCGGGGACGCGGTGAACGAGGAGCGACGCGGTCGCCGGTGGGCCGACGAGTAGTCCGAACACGAGCAACGTCCCGATCGCCTGGAAGCTTGCGACGATGCTCAGGGTCAGGAGGGCGAGAAGCGCAGCCTGGGCGAGCCGGGGGTGCATGCCGAGCGTCTGCGCTTTCGCCCGGTTGAAGGTGAGGGCCAGGAACGGGCGGTACAGCACCACGGTGCAGACGAGCACGACGGACGTTGCGATGAGCTGGTTGCGGATGTCGTCGGTCGTGACACCGAGCACGTCACCGAAGAGGAGTGCGGTGACCTCGGTCGTGAATGATCGCGCCCGCGACACGATGATGATGCCGAGCGAGAGCATCCCGACGAACAGCAGGCCGATCGCCGTGTCCTCACGCACGACCGTGCGATTCGAGACCACCGTGACCAGCCCACTCATGGCGAGGGCGGCGACGAACGCACCGATGATCGGACTGAATCCCCACAGCACCGCCAGTGCGATGCCGGGGATCACGCCATGGGCGAGCGCGTCGCCGAGAAATGCCAGGCCCCGCAGCACGACCCAGGTACCGACCAGCGAGGTGGCGACAACTGCAATCAGGCTGCCGATGAGCGCCCGTTGCATGAACGCGGGTTCGAAGGCCTCGAAGACGGCGTCCATGGCTCGAGATCAGCCGGTCAGGGCGTCGGCGATGCGCTGGGCGTTCGTGCGCACCATTCCCACGTACGTCTCGGCGCCCGACCCGGACTCGCCGAGCGAGCCGGTGTAGAGCTCCACGATCTCGATGTCGCCGCCGACCTCGGAGGTGATGGTCTGGGCGAGTTCGTCGGACACGGTGCTCTCCGAGAAGATCGCGGGCACGCCCTCGTCTTTGATCACTTCGACGAGTTCGGCGAGTTCCTGGGCGCTGGCGCCGTCGGTCGTGGATCCCGACGGCATCACGGTGCCGGCGACCTCGAAGTCGTAGCGGTCCGCGAAATAGCCGAACGAGTCGTGGTTGGTCACCAGCACCCGATCATCATCGCCGATCACGGCCAGGGTCTGCACGACCTCGGCATCGACGGACTCGAGCTCGGCAACAAAGGCCGATGCGCTGGTGCGCACTGCGTCGGCGTCGACACCGTCGACGGTGTCGATGAGAAAGTCGGCGATGGCGTCAGCGGCAACGGCCATACGGGCTGGGTCGGACCAGAAGTGGGGATCGGCGCCGTCGTGGTCGTGATGGTCGTCGTCGGCGTGGTCTTCGTCGGCGTGGTCGTCGTCGCTGTGGTCGTCGTCGCTGTGGTCTTCGTGGTCGTGCCCGCCCTCACCGAACTCGATGGTCGTCACGGCGCTGAGCGCCTCGAAGACCGGGACACCGTCGCCCTCGGCTGCCTCGATGACGTCGATCAGGCCTTCTTCGAACGCGCCGCCGTTGACGACAAGCGCGTCGGCATCGCCGATTTGGGCGGCCTCTTGCGCGGATGCGCGGAAGTCATGGGGATCGGCGCCGACCGGCATGATCGTCACGACATTGAGCGCGTCGCCCACAACGTTCTCGACGACGTCGCCCAGGATGTTGGTTGTGACGACCACCGTGGGCAGGTCGGGATCGGGTCCACCGGCCGCGTCCGTGTCGTCGTCACCGCAGCCCGCCGCAACGAGGCTGAGGCCGGCGATCAGGCCGACGAGTATTCGGATGGAGATCCGCATGAGTCCCTCCCAGAGTGAGAATCACTATCAACAGTGCACAAACTTAGGACATGCGCGTGCCAGTCACAACGCGGAGCGAGAATCGGTTCCGTTCTCACGTGGTCGTACGCTGAGTCGATGCCAGTAGCAATCACCACTCGCCGCCTCGAGGTTCGGTTCGGCGACACCGTTGCCCTGGCTCATGTCGACCTGGAGATTCCCCACGGGTCGTCACTGGCGGTGATCGGACCCAACGGTTCGGGCAAGTCCACGTTGTTGGGGGCGCTGGCCGGCACCCTCGCTCCGTCCGCCGGTGAGATCGCGATCGGGGGAGCCCGGCCTGCACTCGTCCAGCAGTCCACCGACGTGGACCGAAGTCTCCCCATCACCGTTCGCGACACGGTGTCGCTGGCCCGGTATCCGAGCCTCGGGCTCTTCGGGCGATTCCGCGCCGAGGACCGACGCGCCGTCGACGAGGCCCTCGAGCGCTTGGCCGTCGACGATCTCGCGGGCCGGCAGTTCCACGACCTCTCGGGAGGCCAGCGCCAGAGGGTGCTCGTTGCCCAAGGTCTCGCCCAGGGCAGCGAAGTCCTGCTGCTCGACGAGCCGGTCAACGGTCTCGACGTCGTGTCGCGCACGGTCATCCTCGAGGTCATCGATGAGGAGGTGGCCGAGGGTCGCGCCGTGGTCGTGACGACCCACGATCTCGAGGACGCGCGGCGCTGTGATGCCGTCCTGCTCCTCGACACCTCACCCATCGCCGTGGGAACCCCCGAAGAGGTGCTCACCGAGGACCACCTTCGCCGCGCGTTCGGAGGCCGTTTCGTCCGGGTGGGCGATGAGTTCGTCCTCGACGACCCGCACCACTCCCACTGACGGCCTCCGACGCGGACCGCCAGTCTCACGCGTTCTCATTCTCAGGTAGGCTGCGGAAATGAGAACCACGGATGTGGATGCCGACATCGACGATCAGGTCGCAGCGCTGCTCCGTCAGGCCGAACAGCGCTACACGAGTGGCCGGCGCCGGCTCGTCGCCGTTCTCCAAACCGGCGACGGGCCGCTCACGATCACCCAGATTCTCGACGCGGATCGGTCGCTCCCACAGTCGAGCGTCTACCGGAACCTCACGATTCTCGAAGAGGCGGGCGCGGTGACCCGGATCGTGACCCGCGACGACTTCGCCCGCTACGAACTGGCCGAGCACCTCACCGAGCACCATCACCACCTCATCTGCTCGACCTGCGGCGACGTGACCGACTTCTCCCTCGATCCCCGAGCCGAGACCGGTCTCGACCGGGCGCTGCACCGCGCCGCCGACGGGGTGGGGTTCGACATCGACACCCACCGCCTCGATCTCCTGGGCACCTGCGCGTCCTGTAGCGGATGACCTGGGAGCTGCGGTGGCACCCGTTCCGCGGCGAATGGGTGCTCTTCACCTCGCACCGCGGCGCTCGTCCGTGGATCGGCGACACGGTCGAAGACGACGAGCCGGTGCCCGATCCGGCCAATGCACTGGCGCCGGGCGGCACCCGAGTGGGCGGCATCGTCAACCCGGACTATCGGGGCGTCTGGACGTTCACCAACGATCTTCCGGTCTTCTCCCCCGAAGCGCCCGCATCCACGGGCGCGGACGACCTCTACCGGACGCGGCCGGCGACGGGGACCGCGGAGGTCATCTGCTACCACCACGATCCGAGCGTGTCGCTGGCTGAACTGAACGACGACGAGGTCACCGCCGTGGTGCGAACCTGGCGAGACCGGACCGCCGAGTTGCAGGAACTCGACGGCGTCGACCACGTGCTGATCTTCGAGAACCGCGGCAGCGCGGTCGGGACGTCGAATCCCCACCCCCATTGTCAGGTGTACGCCGGTTCGTTGGTCTATGCGACGATGGAGCGCGAGGCCGCGATCGCCGCTGAGCATCATCGGCACACGGGGCGAGCGATTCTCGCTGATGTGGTCGAGCGGGAGTTGGCAGGGCCCCGCGTGATCGACGTCAACGAGCACTTCGTCTCGGTCGTTCCGTGGTTCGCCCGCTACGCCTACGAGGTCCACATCCTGCCCCGGCTGGCCATCTCGTCCTCGACCGACCTCGATGACGAGCACTGTCGCGACCTCGGTCTCGTCTTGCGCAGCACCGTGCGCCGCTACGACGCGCTGTGGGGTATTCGCATGCCGTATGTGCTCGCGGTACACCAGGCCCCGGTCGGGGACCATCCGCACTACCCGTTCCACCTCGAACTCCATCCCCCTCTGCGGCAACCTGGCCTGCTCAAGTATCTGGCCGGGCCGGAGATCGGTGGGGGGTCGATGACCAACGAGTCCGATCCCGACGAGAAGGCGGCGGAGCTCCGAGGTGCCGGTGGCTGATCTCGTACGGCGCGTCGGGCGCGCAACGGGTCGGCTCGACCTTCTCGGTGGGGTGGCCGACTACTCGGGAGCGCTGGTGCTCGAAACGCCCACGGTCGCAGCGACCGTGGTCACCCTCGATGCCGAGTCGGAGTTCGTGGTCGGGCCTGTTTGCTTCCGACCCGAGGAGCTGTCGGCCCTCGCGCTGCTTCCGTATCCGGAGGTGCGCGCTGCGCTGGCGGATGTGCCGAAATGGACGCGATACCCGATCGGGGTCGCTCTCGTTCTGGTTCGTCACGGCGTCATCGAGGCGCCCACCGGGAGGCTTGCGATCGAGTCGGATGTTCCCGCCGGCGGTGGCGTGTCGTCCAGCGCCGCCCTGGAGGTCGCGACCGCCCGCGCGCTCGGCGCGGACCTCCCTCCGCTCGAGCTCGCGGCCCGTTGCCAGGAAGCGGAGAACGAGGTCGTGGGGGCGCCGTGCGGGATCATGGACCAGGTCACCGTCACCGCCGGGGAGGCCGGGGCGATCCTGCCGATCCTCTGTCGTCCTGCGTCCATCGACCCCGCGGTTTCCCTCCCGGACGGCTACGAGGTCGTCGGCTGGCCGACCGGCGCGACACACGACGTCTCGGGCGTCCCCTACGGCCGGGCCCGGGCGGCGGCGTTCATGGGAAAACGGATCGCTGAGGAGGTCGCGGGGCGGCAGTGGGACTGGGTCAGCGAGACGCCCAGTGAGCTCCTTGCCGCACTCCCTCGGGAGCTCTCCGGTCGCGAGTTCCTCGACCGGTGGGGTCACGTCGACGACACGTTGAGCGCGGTCGACGCCGATCTCGACTATCCGGTCGGGGCGGCGGCGTCGTTCGGGGTCGACGAGCATGCTCGCTCGACCGTGGCCGTCGCCGCGTTGAGGCGCGGCGACGTCGGTGCACTGGCGCAGCTCATGGCCGAGAGCCACGCCGGCTATGACGCGATGGGCCTCGGTCATCCTCGCGCCGACGCAGTGGTCCGCCAGGCCTGT
Organism: Acidimicrobiales bacterium; assembly: GCA_040263275.1. Classification (GTDB taxonomy): domain Bacteria; phylum Actinomycetota; class Acidimicrobiia; order Acidimicrobiales; family Aldehydirespiratoraceae; genus JAJRXC01. The sequence continues at coordinate 8,136 of JBDQKM010000091.1, read as the reverse complement.
TCCCGGCCCGGAGTGGTGGGTGCCCGCTCGAGTGGCGGCGGGTGCGGCGGCACCGTCGCGGTGTTGTGCGAGGTCGGCGCGCTCGACGGCGTGGACGATCTGATCCGTTGAGGCGGTGGTTGCCCCGTATGGGAGACTCTGACCCGTTGCATCTGTCGCCCTCCGCAAGGACCGTGCCCGCGTGAGAATGCCCTTCAACACCGGCTGGTTCGTCCGACCGAAGCAGAGCGCCTTCCTGGAGATGACGGGCATCAGCAACGAGGCGGCGCCGGTCACCCTCCCGCACGACGCGATGATCGGCACGGCACGCGACCCGGCAGCGTCACACGCCAACGCGTACTTCGCTCCCGGATCCTGGCAGTACTCGAAGCGTTTCGACGTGCCCGAGTCGTGGGCCGACCGGCGTGTCCGGCTTCAGTTCGAAGGTGTGTACCGCGATGCCATGGTCTACGTGAACCACGACTTCGCCGGTCAGGAGCCGAATGGCTACGGCGAATTCGTCGTCGACCTCGACCCGTTCCTGCTTCCGGGCCGGGAGAACCAGATCGTCGTCGACTGTCGCGCCGGCGACGACACCCGTTGGTACTCCGGGGCCGGGATCCACCGGCCGGTGCATCTGTGGGTCCAGGCGCCGGTCCACCTCGCCGTCGATGGTGTCGTGGTGACCACGCCGGAGATCGATGCCGCACTCGCCGTGGTGGAGGTCGCCGCCGAGGTGCGAAACGACACCCACCGCACCGTGACCGTGCGCGTGTCGAACGTCGTGTGCGGTCCCGAGGGCCGCGACCTCGCGTCGGCGACGACCCCGGTGACGGTTCGGCCGCAGTCCACCGTCATCGCCCGCCGGCGACTGACAGTCGACCAGCCGGATCGGTGGCACCCCGACTCGCCGACGCTCCACACGCTGTCGACGGTGCTGTTCGGCCCCGACGGCGAGGAACTCGAGCGGCGGTCGACGGTGTTCGGAATCCGGTCGATCCGGCTCGATCCCCGAAACGGCCTTCGGATCAACGACGACGTCGTCAAACTCCGCGGCGCCTGTGTCCACCATGACAACGGTCCGATCGGTGCGGCGGCCATCACCCGAGCCGACGAGCGTCGAGTCGAGTTGTTGAAGGAGGCGGGCTTCAACGCGATCCGTAGCGCCCACAACCCCGCAAGCCGTGCCCTGCTCGATGCCTGCGACCGTGTCGGGATGGTCGTCATGGACGAACTGTCGGACATGTGGACCGAACCCAAGTCCGACCAGGACCACGGCCTCCGGTTCGCGGACCGGTGGCGACAGGACGCTGCTGCCATGGTGCGCAAGGATCGCAATCACCCGAGCGTCGTGCTCTATTCGACCGGCAACGAGATCCAGGAGGTGGGTTCGCCGCTCGGCGCGGCGCTGGCTCGCGACATCGCCGAGGAGATCCGGGCGCTCGACCCGACCCGCTACGTCACGAACGGCATCCAGCCGTTCCTCGCGATCCGCGACATGATCACCGAGCTCCGCGCCTTCGCGGCGGGAGAGGATCAGGCGCGGTCCGACGGTGACGACGAGCCGCAGGGCGTCAATTCGATGATGACGCAGTTCGCGGCGCTCAAAGACCGTTTCATGGCGTCGGACGCGGTCGACGAGTGTCTGGCCGAGGTGAGCGCATCGCTCGATGTTGCCGGTTACAACTATCTCGATGTTCGCTACCCGATCGACGGTGAGCTGCATCCGGAGCGGGTGATCGTCGGTTCGGAGACCTACGCGTCGGCGATCGGGCGGGCCTGGCCGGTCATCCGCAACCTCGACCACGTCATCGGCGACTTCACCTGGACGGGTTGGGACTATCTCGGCGAAGCAGGAATCGGTCGCACCGAATTCGGCACCGAGCCGGACCCCACGCCGGCGTCGGGCGCCGGTGTGGCGGCGCCGTTCCCGTGGCTGTTGGCCCACACCGGCGACCTCGACATCCTCGGCACGCGACGACCACAGTCGTATTTCCGCGAGATCGTGTTCGGGTTGCGCTCCGAGCCCTTCATCGCCGTGCAGCGCCCCCGCGGTGTCGGCCGCCCGGTCACCTTCGCCGGCCCGTGGTCATGGCCCGACGCACTCGACAGCTGGACTTGGTCCGGCGTCGACGGCACCGAACTGACGGTCTGGGTCTACTCCGACGCCGACGAGGTCGAGCTGCGCCTCGATGACGCACTGGTCGGTCGACTCCCGGCCGGAGCGGTATCCGGGTTCGCGGCGGAGTTCTCGGTTGCCTACCGGCCCGGGGAGCTGACGGCGGTTGCGTTCACCGCCGGCATCGAGACCGGGCGCAGCACCCTGCGAACGGCCGGTGCGCCGTCGCTCGTCGCCGTGGTCGACCGCCCCGAGATCGTCGCGGGCGACGACGACCTCGCGTTCGTCGCCGTCAGCATCGCCGACGATGCCGGCATCGTGCATCCGGAGGGGTGCCATGAGGTCTCGATCGAGATCGACGGACCGGCCGAGCTCGTGGGATTCGCGAGCGCCGATCCCGCGTCGACCGAGTCGTACGCCACCCCGGTCTGCTCCACCTACGACGGGCGTGCGCTTGCCGTCGTCCGGCCGACCGGGTCCGGCCCCGTCGAGATCGCGTTGCGCGCCGACGGGTTCGTGCCGACGGTCTGTCGCATCGCGGTCCTCGACCGCTGAGTCGCCGGGGTTGCGCCTGTCGCCGAGCCGCGTCAGCTGAGAGCGCGGTCGGCCTCGACCAGCGCCTCGTCGAGCACGGCCATCCCCCGAGCGAGTTCCTCGGTCGTGATCGTCAGTGGGGGCGCGATCATGATGACCGACGCCGCCCCGGGCATGCAGTACACGCCCCGTCGCATCGCGGCCTCGAGGACGGCCTGCTTCGCGCTGCGTCCCCTCGGTGGATCGAACGCGTCGTGGACCGGATCCAGCGTGTCCGGATCTCGCACCAGCTCGAGCCCGAAGAACAGGCCGACCCCTCGCGCCTCCGCGACCGAGGGGTGGGCAGCCGCCAGTTCGGCGGCCGCCGCGGCGAGCTCCGCGCCGCGTTCGCGAGCCGCCTCGATCAAGCCTTCGTCGCGGTAGACCTCGATGGTCGCAACCGCGGCCGCGCACGCCAGCGCGTGGCCGCTGTAGGTCAGGCCGTGGGCGACGAACTGGTCGTCGATCCCGGCGGCGAGGTCTTCCCGGACGATCGCGGCCCCGAGCGGGACGTAGCCGCCGTTGATTCCCTTGGCGACGGTCATGATGTCAGGCACGACTTCCTCGTGGTCGCAGGCGAACCATTCACCGGTGCGGCCGAAACCGGTCATCACCTCGTCGGCGATCAGGAGCACGTCGTGGGCATCGCAGATCTCGCGGACGCGGCGCAGGTATCCCTCGGGCGGCACGATCACGCCACCCGCCCCCGGGATGGGTTCGATCAGCACCGCGGCCACATGGTCGCGGCCTCCCTCCCGGCGGATCGCGTGTTCGATCGCCTCCGCACAGAGGAGGTCGCAGCCGCCCCGCGTTCCGCAGGCGAGCGGACAGCGCAGTGGGTAGGCCTCGATGACGTGGGAGACCCCGGAGATGCCGGGTTCGTTCGGCCATGTCCGATGGTCGCGGCCCACGCTGAGCGCGCCGAAGCTCGCACCGTGATAGTCGCGGGCCCGGCCGATGATCTTCGATCGCCCCGTGGCCATGCGGGCCAGCTTGATCGCCGCCTCGATGGCCGCGGCGCCGCCGCCGGTGAAGAAGCTGCGGTTGAGGTCGCCGGGGGTGACCTCGGCCAGGAGCCGCCCGGTTCTCGAGGCGGGCTCGGTGGCGAACGCCGTTGCCGCGAACGGGAGGGTTCGAGCCTGTTCGACGATGGCCTCGATGATCCGAGGGTGGCCGTGGCCGGGGTTGGCGTTGGCGAACTGGGACGTGAAGTCCAGATAGCGGGTGCCGTGCTCGTCCCAGAACTCACATCCGGCGGCGCCGGCGACGATCAGCGGATCCCGCGTCGAGTTGACCGACCACGGGTGGATCACGTGGCCCCGATCCCATGCCCGGATCTCGTCGGCGTCAGTCATGGCTTCTCCCGGTCGAGGACGACTCGGGCAACGGTACCGGACCATCGGTCGCGGCCTTGCTCGCCACGGCCACGTTGCGACTAGCGTCCGCTTCGTGAGCGACGACACCGACGACGGCCGGGCCGCCGGCATCCGCGTCTCGATCGAGGACGGGATCCTCCATCTCGTCATCGATCGACCCGACCGACGCAACTCACTCCCGCCCGATGGGGTGCTGCGCCTGATCGCTGCGCTCGAGGAGGCGTCGACCGACGACTCGTTGCGGGCCGTGCTCCTGCGGGGCAGTGAAGGGAACTTCTGCTCGGGTGCCGACTGGGTCGCCCGCAACGCCGATGGTGGCGAGAAGCCCCGCACCGGCAGCATCCAACGGCGGACACCCATCCAGGCCCATCGCCTGATCTGGCTGGTGAACGAGATCCAGCTGCCGGTCGTGAGTTCGGTGCGGGGCTGGGCCGCCGGGCTCGGGTGTCAGCTCGCGCTCGCATCGGACTTCGTGGTCGCGGCCGACGACAGCACCTTCTGGCTGCCCTTCGTCGAGCGCGGGTTCACCCCCGACAGTGGCGCGTCCTGGATGATCTCGCGACTCGTCGGTGTGGCCCGGGCCAAGGAGATGCTCATGCTGGGCCGGAAGGTCACCGGCCGGGAGGCGGCCGACTGGGGGATGATCCATCGAGCCGTGGCCGACGATGAGGTCGACGAGGCGGCGCGAGCGCTGGCGGTCGAACTCGCAGGCGGGCCGACGGTCGCTCTCGGTCTCACCAAGCGCCTCGTGAACCGGGCGCTCACCGGCGGTGTGCACGACGCGATGGAGGCGGAGGCGCAGGCGCTCGAACTCTCGTCGCGCAGCAAGGACTTCCGCGAGGGACTGGCCGCGTTCAGCGAGCGGCGCCCGCCCGACTTCACCGGCCGCTGAGCGCAACGATGGTCGACGACGCGTTGTACGAGCCCGATGGCGACGCGTTCGTCGGGACGCCGCTGACCGAGGGCGGGTGGAGCCCCGACGCGCAGAGCGGTGGGGCGGTGCTGGCCCTGCTCGGGCACGTGATCGAGGACGTGCCCACGCTCACGCCGATGAGCCTCAGCCGCCTGACCGTCGACCTCGTGCGGCCGGTGCCGATCGGCCGCCCGCTGCGGATCGAGCCGACGGTGGTGCGCGAGGGGAAGAAGATCCAGGTCGTCGACCTCCGGGTCTTCACCGAGGACGCCGACCACGTCCGCGCCCGCGTGCTGCGGATCAGGGACGCCGACGTCGACGGCACCGACGTGCCGGAGTCGTCGACCGATGTCGACCCGGCCCGGCGCATGCCGTCGCCCGCCGACCTGGACCCGGCCGACGACCTGCCAGGGCTCCCCGCGTTCCTGCGGACCGCGCTCGACTTCCGGCGCACGGACGCGGCCCGGCACGAGGTCAACGGCATCTGGACCCGGCTCCGGGTCGCGGTGGTCGACGGTGAGCCTGTGCGGGCCACGTCCCGGGTGACCGTGCCGATGGACGTCGTGAACCTGATCGGCACCCGCGACCTGCGGGGGTTCACCGGTATCAATCCCGATGTGAGCGCCCACGTGGTGCGCCCGCCGGTGGGGGACTGGGTCGGATTGGTGGGTGAGACGGTGTTCGCTCCCCACGTGGGTCACGGCGTGTCGGCGGCGACGCTGAGCGACGAACAGGGTGTGCTCGGCATCACCTCGACCTCGCAGCTGCTCGACCGCTACTCGCCCTGACGGGCAGGCTCAGGCCGGTGCCGCCGCGAGCGCCACGTTGTCGACCTTCATCAGGCGAGCGAGGTTGCCGCCCATGAACTTGCGGAGTCGCTCCTCGCCGTGGTGGCTGATCTCGTCGGCGAACGCGACCGGGTTGCCCAGGCCTTCGGGGTGCGGGTAGTCGCTGCCGAAGAGCACGTTGCCGTCGCCGAGGAGGTCGGCGAGATGGCCGTAGTCCTCCTCCCAGAACGGGCTGATGTGGATGGCCCGGCGCATGGCGGCGATCGGTTCCTCCGGGAAGTCCTGCGGCATCTTCTTGTAGATGTCGCGGAGGGCCTTCTGCAGGGGTTCGACCCACGCCGCCCCGTTCTCGACCACCGCGATGCGTAGGTCGGGGAACCGGGTCAGTGCACCGTGGGTGATCAGCGACGCCACCGCGTCCTCGATCGGACGCCAGGCCGAGAGCATGCGGAAGGCGCTCGGCTGGAACGGGAGCATCTCGCTGTTGCTGCCGATCCACCAGTTGGCGATCTGCTCGTAGCCACTGTCGGAGGAATGGAGGGCGACGAGGATGTCGTGTTCGACGACCTTCTCCCAGAACGGGTCGAACTCGGGGAGGGCAAACGAACGCAGACCCTGGAATCCCGGGACCGGCGCCGGGCGGATCAGCACCACCTTGGCGCCCCGGGCCACGACCCACTCGAGTTCTTCGATCGCCTTCTCGACGATCGGCAGGGTGATGACCGGGGTGGAGTAGATCCGGCCCTCGTAGTCGAACTGCCAGGTCTCGTACATCCACTCGTTGAGCGCGTGGATCGCCGCGTGGAGGAAGAGCGGATCGTCCTTCATGCGTTCCTCGATCACGCTGGCCAGTGTCGGGAACATGAGGGTGCGGTCGATGCCCTGCTCGTCCATCAGTTCGAGCCGGGAGACGGGCTCGCGGAAGGCCGGGGGCGACTTGATCGGCTCGCCGAAGAGCTCGCGGCGGCTCTTCCCCTCGGGGTTGCCGACCCGGTAGTACTCCTCCTGCGCGCCGGGCGGCGCGACCACGTCGAAGGTCGGGTTCGGGATGTATTCGCTGATGCGACCGCCCACCGCGAGCTTGGTGCGCCCGTTCTCGAGCTTCACGTACTGGAGTTGGCTGCGGTAGCGGTCGGGGAGGTGGCGGGTCAGCGCCTCGGGTGGCTCGTAGAAGTGGTTGTCGGCGTCGAAGACGGGAATGCCGGCGGATGACGTCATGGGAAGAACCTCACACTCGTCTGCGGAGAATCTCATTCTCGCGGACGGCGACGCGCCGGGCAACCGCCTCAGTCGAACAGCTCGTCGGCGGGCTGATCCCAGCGGTCGAGATACGTCTTGGTCGACACGGGCTTGCGGCGGACCGGGCCGAAACGGCCGCGGGGCCACCCGACCACGACGTGGCCGGCCAGCATGTGGTTGTCGGGAACGCCGACCGCCTCCCGCATCAGCGTCTCGCCGCCGTAGGCGGCCCAGCTCGTGAGGCAGGCGCCGAGCCCCTGGGCCCGGGCGGCGAGCACGAAGTTCTGGATGGCCGGATAGACCGAGCCGCCGAGCAGGAGCTCCGACGCGCTGTCCCAGTATTCGTAGGTGAACAGCACCGACGTGAACTCCCCGGCCCGGTCGTGGAACTCGTAGGTCGCGCGGTTCGATCGGGCCGCGCGGCTGTCGTCGTCCGGATCGGGCCGCTGCATGCCGTAGACGGGCTCGATCACGGCGAGCGCCGCGGCGGCCGCCTCGGCCACCACCGCCCGGCTCTCGGGTGACCGCAACACGATGAACCGCCACCCCTGCGCGTTGGCGCCCGACGGGGCCCAGGTGGCCGCCTCGAGACAGCGGGTGAGGGTCGCGTCGTCGACCGGTTCGTCGGTGAAGCGGCGGATCGTGCGGGCTGTCGACAGGACCTCCCAGAGGTCGTCGCTGGCCTGGTTCACGACGGCGCCTTGTGGACCTTGCCGTCCTTCATCACGAACCGCACCTGCTGGGTCATGGTGATGTCGTCGAGGACGTCGCCGGGGAGGCCGACGATGTCGGCCAACATGCCGGGGGCGATACGCCCGAGGTCTGGGGCATCGATGAGGTCGGCGCTGACCGTGGTCGCCGCCCGGAGGGCTTGCAGGGGCGTCATGCCCCGCTGCACCAACACGACGAGTTCCTCGGCGTTGCGGCCGTGCCAGATCGCCGGCGCGTCGCTGCCGCAGGCGATCTTCACGCCCGCTTCGATCGCCTTGGTGAGCGACTCCTTCGACTTCGGGAACACGTCGGCCGCCTTCGCCTGTGAGGCCGGCGGGAGGCGGGAGACATCCCAGTTCTCGGCCAGGGCATTGGTGGACACGAGGAAGGTGCCGGTGTCGACGAGCCGCTGGATGGTGTCGTCGGTGATCATGAAGC
>JBDQKM010000090.1:0-14007 GCA_040263275.1 Acidimicrobiales bacterium | reverse complement strand
GGATCACCGGGTCGATGGTCACGTGCCGGTCACTTCGACGCGGCCTGCGCGCCGGTGCCCGCCGCGCCCTCGCCCATCGTGTCCCAGCGAGCTTTGACCTGTTCGGGCGTCAGCTTCTCGCGGGTGGAGCGGGACTGGATCGACACGTCGTGCCCGGCCGAGGCGGCGCGCAGCGCACCGACGGTGGCCTGCTCACGGGGCACGTGGGCGAAGGGATCGAACTCGTACCAACGCATGGCGTTCTCGTGCGTCATCTTGGCGATGTCGGCGGCATCGACCTGCTCCTCGGAGAACAGGCCGGCGAGTTCCTCGGGCGCGTCCGGCCACATCGAATCGGAGTGCGGGTAGTCGCACTCCCACGAGATGTTGTCGATCCCGATCTCGTTGCGGAGTCGCACACCGGCGGGGTCGGAGATGAAGCAGGTCAGGAAGTGCTCTCGGAAGACGTCGGACGGGAGGCGATCGCCGAAGTCCTGCCCGGTCCAGAGGCGGTGCATGTCGTAGGTCCGGTCGACCCGCTCGAGGAAGTAAGGCACCCAACCCGTGCCGCCCTCACTCAGCGCGATGCGTAGGTCGGGGAAGTTCTTCAGGACCCGCGACCACAGCAGATCGGCCGCCGCCGACTGGATGTTCATCGGTTGCAACGTGATCATCACGTCGGGCGGTGAGTCCGGCGCGGGGAAGGCGAGCTGGCCGGAGGATCCGAGATGGATCGACAGCACGGTGCTGGTGTCGGAGCATGCCCGCCACAGCGGATCCCAGTACTCGCTGTGGAAGCTCGGGTAGCCCAGCGCGGCAGGGTTCTCGGTGAAGGTGAGGGAGTGGCAACCCTTCTCGGCGTTGCGACGGACTTCGGCGGCGCACTTCTCGGCGTCCCAGATGACCGGGAGAGCCATCGGGATGAAGCGACCGGGATGGGCCCCGCACCATTCGTCGATGTGCCAGTCGTTGTAGGCCCGCACGAGGGCCAGGCCGAAGTCCTCGTCGTCGACGGCGAAGAGGCGTGCCGCGAATCCGGGGAAGGACGGGAAGTTCATCGACGCGAGCAGACCGCCCGCGTTCATGTCCTTCACCCGCTCGTCGACCTGGTAGGTCCCGGGGCGGATCTCGTCGAGCGACTGGGGCTCGACGCCGTACTCCTCCTTGGGACGACCGGCGACGGCGTTGAGCGCCACGTTGGGCACCTCGACCTCGCCGAACCGCCACACGTCGGCCCCGTCGTCGCGACGGACGATCCGGGGCGCGTCGGCCCGATACTTCTCGGGGAGATGACCGTCGAACAGGTCCGGTGGCTCGATGATGTGGTCGTCGACGCTGATGAGGACCAGGTCTTCGGCGTTCACTGCCATGGTGCAACCTTTCGGCCCGGAGAATAGGGCGCTCTCTTCGTGAGAGAATAGTGTTCTCAGCACCGCCACGCACAGGAGACTCGATGAGAGAGCAACGACGAGGCCGCAGGATCGCGATGACCGCCGAGGAGCGAGACGCGTTCCTCGAGTCCGAACAGGTCTGCCGGATGGCGACCATCGGCGCCGACGGCCGCCCCCACACGACCGCCCTCTGGTTCCTGTGGGACGGCGAGGCGGTCTGGATCAACTCCGTCGTGAAGAGCCAACGCTTCACCGACGTGACGCGAGATCCGCGGGTCAGCATCATCGTCGACGGCGGCGACAGCTTCGGCGAGCTCCGGGGCGTGACGATCGAGGGGCGGGTCGAGACCGTCGGTGAGGTTCCCCGCACGGGCGAACCCGACGACCGACTCACGGCGCCGGAGCTCGGCTTCGCCCGCAAGTACATGGGCCGCGACGAATTCGTCTACGACGGTGGCCATGCCTGGCTGAAGGTGACGCCCGAGAAGCTCACCAGCTGGGACTTCCGCAAGTACGGGACCGCCTGACCGTGGCCGCCGACGCTCGCCTCACGGTCGCCGAGTCGACCCCTGAGCACCCCACGCTGCCTCGGGCACCGCGCGGGGCTCCCAACGTGCTGATGATCGTGCTCGACGACACCGGCTTCGCGCAGCTCGGACGCTACGGGTCCGACATCGCAACGCCCCACATCGACGCCTTGGCGGCGGGCGGGCTCACCTACAACCGCTACCACGTCACCGCGCTATGTTCCCCGACCCGAGCGTGCCTGTTGACCGGACGCAACCATCACGCCGTGGGCATGGGGTTCCTGGCCGACATGTCGATGGGCTTCCCGGGGTACACGGCCCGGATACCGAAGTCGGCAGCAACCCTGCCGAGGGTCCTGCGTGACGAGGGATGGTCCACCATGGCCATGGGCAAGTGGCACCTCACCCCGCGGGGAGAACGCAGCGCAGCCGGGCCCTTCGACCGCTGGCCGAGCGGACTCGGTTTCGAGCAGCACTACGGCGTGCTCCACGGCGGCACCAACTTCTGGACACCCAATCTGGTGAGCGGCAATCGATTTCTCGATCCGCCCGAGACGGTCGATCCCGACTACCACTTCAGCGTCGACATCGCCGATCAGACCATCCGCGCCATCACCGACCAGAAGCACGCCGCTCCCGACAAACCGTTCATGTGCTACTACGCCGAGGTCGCCACCCATGCGCCGCACCACGTGCCGAGCGAGTGGGTCGAGCCCTACCGCGGCGCCTTCGACGACGGCTGGGAACGGTGGCGCGAACGCGCCTTCGCGCGTCAGCTGGACACCGGCATCGTCCCCGACGGCACCACCCTGACGGACCGTCCGCCATGGGTCCAGGAGTGGGAGACCCTCGACGACGATGCCCGCCGGCTGTTCGCTCGCATGCACGAGGTCTATGCCGGATTCCTCTCCCACACCGACGCCCAGATCGGACGGGTGATCGAGCATCTCCGCACGATCGGCGAACTCGACAACACGATCATCATGCTCTCGTCGGACAACGGTGCCAGCGCCGAGGGCGGCGTCGTGGGTTCGGTCAACGAACACCGCTTCACCAAGCAGCTGCCCGAATCGGTCGAGGAGAACCTCCGCTGGTACGACGAACTCGGCGGGCCCCGCACCTACAACCACTACGCGTGGGGTTGGGCCTGGGCCGGCAACACGCCGTTCCGTCTGTGGAAGCGCTACTCGTGGCTGGGCGGCACCCGCACACCGCTGGTCGTCCATTGGCCCGCCGGCATCGCCGCCCGCGGCGAAGTGCGTTCCCAGTTCGCGCACGCAGTCGACCTGATGCCGACCGTGCTCGACGCATGCGGCATCGCCGCGCCCGACTCGATCGACGGCGTCGACCAACAACCGATCGACGGCGCGAGCCTGCTCCCGACGTTCGCGGATGCCGACGCGCCGTCGCCCCGTGAGCGGCAGTACTTCGAGGTACAGGGGTCCCGCTCCATGTATCTCGACGGTTGGAAGGCCACCACCGACCACGTGGGCACCGCCCACGGCGACGAGATCGAGCTGCTCGAAGGCTCTCGGTCCTTCACCGAGGATCGCTGGTCGTTGTTCCACGAAGCCGAGGACTTCAGCGAGGCCCACGATCTCGCGGCCGATCGGCCCGACAAGCTCGCCGAACTCGAGGCGGCCTGGTGGGAGGAAGCGGAGCGCAACCACGTACTCCCGCTCGACGACGGTTTCGCGGGCCGCGCCCCCGCGATCACACCGCCGGCGTACCCGGTGCCCGTTCGAGCGGTCTACCGACCAGGCGCCGGCGCGATCGCCGACGAGGCACTCCCGGTGCTGCTTCGGGGCTTCGAGATCGCCGCCGCCGTCGATGTGCCGGCCGCCGGCGCCGAGGGAGTCATCGCCACCATGGGCGACTGGTCGAGCGGATGGGCCGTCTTCGTGAAGGACGGCCATCTCATCGTCGACTTCTGTCTGAGCGGCGATCACTTCCGTGCCGAATCGACCGAGGCCCTCGCACCGGGGCCGCACACGCTCGGCTGCCGCTACCGACCGACGTCGACAGAAGCCGGGGAGGTCACGCTGCTCATCGACGACGCCTCCGTCGCGTCGGTCGCCCTCGACCGGGGGATCCCGAACTCGTGGCAGAACGGAGGTACCGGCCTTCGTCTCGGCCGCGACGCCGGGTTCCCGGTGTGCGACGACTACTCGACCCCGTTCGTGTGGACCGGCTCGATGAGTTCGGTGACGCTCACGACGCCGGGCGCCACCACCGTCGACGCCGCGCAGCTCGAGCGGGAGTCCCGGCAGGCCGACTGACGGCCTTCCTCCCGGAGAACGACGAGAGGCCCGCCGTTTCCGGCGGGCCTCTCGGTCTCACACGAAGGCGGCCTACGAGAGGACGAACCGCTGCTCGGCGTCGTCGAACTCGTACAACGCAGCCGCAGCGTCGACATAGTCACGCTTGCCGGGGCCGAGTGAACCGGCGAGCACGCCGGTGACCGTGAACTCGCCCATCGCGTCGGCCGCTGCGTCGAACGTTTCGTTGGTGAGATCAGGGCCGGCGGCTTCGGCGATGAGCGTGAACAGCTCCAGGGCCGAACACGACCGCACGATCAGCCCCACGACATCGGTCGTGGCGTCGTCGGGCCGGATAACGACGGGCGCATCGTCGTCGAAGGCGTTGTCGAAGGTGTCGACACACTCCTTGACCCCGGCCTGGTCGGCCTCGTAGAGGTCGGCCTCGTCGGGCGACACGATGGCGACCGACCCGGTCAGCGCGTCGGCCGAGTAGCCGAAGCCGTCGAGCAGGCCGAGATCGGTGCCGGGCGCATCGGTGACGACATAGAAGCCGTCCCAGGCGTTGCGGGAGAGGGCACCGGTCGTGGCCACCGACGCGCCGGGAACGGGAATCACCGTGTCGGCCCCCGCAGTGCGCCAGATCTCGACGTTGAGGTCCATCTCGGCGTCGATCGCAGGCACGTCGGAGCTCGGGCTCGCGTAGTTGGTCGATGCAACCACCTCGACGCCGGCGGCTTCGAGGATCTCCTGCATCAGGTCGGCGGTCTCGACCGTGGCCGCGGCGGCCGACAGGGCGACCTTGCGACCCTCGAGCAGGCCGGACTCGATCAGCGTGGCCAGCTGCGCCTCGGCCGCACGCGAGGCGAGCGGGAGGAAGCCGATCATCGGAGCGACCGAGCGGTCGAACGTCTCCGGCTGGGTCTGGAACGTGTTGATCACGATGGTGTCATGCTGTTCGGTGTAGCAGAGCGGTGCTTCGTTGCGGATCACTCCCATGGCGGCGAACACGATCTCGTCCTCGGTGAGGATCACGCACGCCTCGTCCTGGGCGACGCTGTCGGTCGGATCCACGCCGATGATCACGAGTTCGATGTCGCGACCGAGCACGCCTCCCTGCGCGTTGATGGTGTCGGCGGCGACCTGCCAGACGACCTCGGCCTCGTGGCTCGGCTCCCAACCGATGGCGGTCACGTCGCTGTAGGGCACGCCGATCTTGATCGCGGTCGAGGTGACGCCGGGTGCCGAGTCGGTCAGGACGACCTCCTCGACTGCTTCGGTGGTGGTGGTCGTCGTCTCGTCGCCGCCGTCGTCGGGTGGCGCCTCGGTGGTGGTGGTCGACGTCGTGGTCGTCGACTCGGCGTCGGTGCCGCCGTCGTCGTCGCCACAGGCTGCCGCGATCATGGCCAACACGGCGATCAGTGCGGCGAGCATCCTCGAACTCGTACGGTGCGGTTTCATTGACACGTCCCCCTTGGAAGGTCGCGCGCCACGGCTGGCGCGTCGAGATCGTAACCCACCCGCTCGGCGAACGGAAGTCAAACTTTCACTGATGGAGAGCAACGTTCTCACCAGAGACCCCTTTCACTGCATGAAGAACTGGCATTTCCACCGATGGAGAACTACATTTCCGGCACGGATTCGCCACCGAACAAGGGGACATCATGAGCTGGGACTTCTCGACCGAGCCGGAGTATCAGGCCAAGCTCGACTGGGTGCGCGAGTTCGTGGCCGAGGAGGTCGAGCCACTCGACGCCCTCTTGGGCAACGAACCGGTCTACGACAAGACCCACCCCGCTCACGAGCGGGTGGTCCGCCCGCTCCAGGAGCAGGTGAAGGCCAACGACCTGTGGGCCTGCCATCTCGGCCCGCACCTCGGCGGGAAGGGCTACGGCCAGGTGAAGCTGGGCCTGCTCAACGAGATCCTGGGCCGCTCGAGCTGGGCGCCGAGCGTGTTCGGCACCCAGGCCCCCGACTCGGGCAACGCGGAGATCCTCGCCCACTACGGCACCGACGAACAGAAGCGCGAGTTCCTCGAGCCCCTCCTCGACGGTCGCATCTGCTCCACCTACGCGATGACGGAACCGCAAGCAGGCTCCGACCCCGGCCAGTTCGAGTGCACCGCCGTGCGCGACGGCGACGAGTGGGTCCTCAACGGCGAGAAGTGGTTCGCCAGCAACTACCGCTACGCGTCGTTCGTGATCGCCATGGCCGTCACGGACCCCGACGTCGCGATCCACAAGGGCGCCTCGATGTTCCTGATCCCCAAGGGGACCGAGGGCATGGACCTGGTTCGCAACGTCGGCCTCATCGGCGACGACGAGGACGACGGAACCCACGGCTACATCCGCTTCACCGACTGTCGGGTGCCGGCCGACAACCTGCTCGGCGGCGAGGGTCAGGCGTTCACGATCGCGCAGACCCGGCTGTCCGGCGGCCGCCTCCACCACGCCATGCGTTCGGTCGCCGTGTGCCAACGGGCGATCGACATGATGTGTGAGCGGGCGCTCAGCCGGCGGACCCAGGGGGAGTCGCTCTCCCGCAAGCAGGTGGTGCAGGAACAGATCGCCGACGCGTGGGGCATCCTCCACCGCTTCCGCCTCCAGGTCCTGCACGCCGCCTGGGTGGCAGACGAGAAAGGTACCGACGGTGCCCGCATGGAGATCGCCGCGGTGAAGGCGGCCACTCCCGGCACGCTGCACGACGTCGTCTACCGCTGCCTCCATCTCCACGGGTCGCTCGGGATGTCCAACGAGATGCCGATCGGCAACATGTTCCTCGCGTCGCCGGCGCTGGGGATCGCCGACGGCCCGACCGAGGTCCACCAGGTGACGGTCGCCCGCCAGCTGCTCAAGCGCTACTCCCCCGTCGAGGGACTGTGGCCCAGCGAGCACCTCCCCGCTCGCCGCGCCGCCGCCCGGGAGAAGTTCGCCGGTCTGCTCGAGATCGAGGCGGCCAACCAGTGAGCACCGACCCGACCGGCGAGATCGACGTCGCAGCGCTCGCTCGATGGATGGACGCCCAGGGCCTCCCCGGCGAGGGCGAACTCCCCGACCTGGCCGTCATGGGCGGCGGCGCGTCGAACCTGATCCTGCAGGTCGACCGCGGCGGCGAACAGTTCATCCTCCGCCGCCCCCCGGTCGAGCTCGCCGCCGAGCGCAACTCGACGATGATGCGCGAGTTCCGGATCCTCGAGGCGCTCGGCCACACCGACGTGCCTCACCCACGGGTCTTCGGTGCGTGCGACGACCCCGCCGTCGCCGGCGCATGGTTCTACATGAGCGAGCTGGTCGACGGGTTCTCGGTGATGCAGCTGAAGGCCTGGCCACCGCCCTTCGACGAGGACATGGACGCACGACCGGAGCTGGCCTACGAGCTGATCCGCGGCATCGCCAAGCTCGCCCGGGTCGACTGGAAGGCCGTCGGCCTGGAGGGGCTCGGCCGCCCCGACGGCTTCCACGAACGCCAGGCCGATCGTTGGTCCTCCCATCTGGAGAAGCACCGCTTCCGCGACATCCCGGGCTTCGACGAGGCCGCGGAGTGGCTGCGCCACAACAAGCCGGCCCACTACGAGCCCGGGATCATGCACGGCGACTACCAGTTCGCCAACGTGATGTTCCGCCACGGGGCACCGGCCCGGCTCGCCGCGATCATCGACTGGGAGATGGGCACGATCGGCGACCCGCTGATCGACCTCGCCTGGGTGGTGATGGGG
This sequence comes from Acidimicrobiales bacterium, assembly GCA_040263275.1. GTDB lineage: Bacteria > Actinomycetota > Acidimicrobiia > Acidimicrobiales > Aldehydirespiratoraceae > JAJRXC01. Next base: position 6,137 of record JBDQKM010000090.1, on the reverse strand, counting down.
TGGCCCGACGCCGACGAGGACCGCACGCAGCGCGGCTACGCCGACTACAACGGCATGCCCGACCGGGCCGACCTCGTCGCCGAGTGGGAGCGGGTCAGCGGCCGCTCGGCCGACGACCTCCCCTACACACTGGTGCTCTCCCGCTTCAAGATGGCGGCCATCCTCGAGCCCTCCTACGCTCGCTTCGTGAACGGCACCTCGAGCAATCCGATGCACGAGTACTTCGGCAACATCGTGCTCGAACAGGCCGCGGCCGCGGCCGAACTCGCGGCCTCGCTCGGCTGACGTGGGCACGTCTCCCGCCTCTCCCCCATCGATCGGCGAGCTCCGCACCGATCTCGTCGCCTGGCTCGACGCACACGCCGACGAGATCGCGCCGCCCTACGAGGGCGCCGGCAGCCTTGCCGAGCAGATGACCCAACTCAACCGGGTCAAGCGTCTGCTGTGGGACGCCGGATTCATGGGTTGGGGCTGGCCGGAGTCCGCCGGGGGACGCGGCGGTCCCGCCGCGCTGAGAGCCGTGGTGGGCGAGGAAGTGGTCGAACGCGATCTCGTCGTCTCCGGGTTCTTCTCCATGACCGAAACGCTGGCGCCGACACTCATCGACTTCGCCTCCCCCGAACTCGCCGCCGAGTTCGTGCCCCGACTGCTGTCGGGTCAGGAGATGTGGAGTCAGGGCTTCTCCGAACCGGGCACGGGAAGCGACCTCGCGTCGCTCGCCTGTCGGGCGCGACCCGACGGCGAGCAGTGGATCGTCAACGGGCAGAAGGTGTGGACGTCGCTCTCCCAGTTCGCGGAGCGCTGTCTGCTGCTCACCCGAACCGGCACTCCGGAGTCGCGCCATCGCGGGATCACCGCGTTCCTGGTCGACATGAACACGCCCGGCCTGACCGTGCGTCCCTTGTCGATCATGAGCGGATCCGACGAGTTCGCGGAGGTGTTCTTCGACGACGTCGTGATCCCCGACGCCCGACGGGTCGGAGCGGTCGACGGCGGGTGGGCGGTGGCCATGGCCCTCCTCCCCTTCGAGCGATCGACCGCCTTCTGGCACCGCACCGCCTTCCTCCAGTCGCGTCTACAGGCTGTCGTGGCCGATGCCCCGACCGACGACCACAGCGCCGCCCTCGTCGGCGAGGCCTTCGCCCAGCTCCACGCCCTTCGTTGCTGCTCCCGCAACACCGTGCGCCGCTTCGACCGGGGCGAGACCCTCGGGCCCGAGACCTCGGTCGACAAGGTGCTCGTCGCCACGGCCGAGCAGAAGATCTTCGATGTCGCCCGAGCGCTCGCGCCCCGGCGGGTGGCGCTGCCCGAGAACGTGCACGACGAACGGTGGCGCGACGAGTTCCTCTACTCCCGGGCGGCGTCGATCTACGGCGGTACCGGCGAGATCCAGCGCAACATCATCGCCCGCCGTCTCCTCGATCTCGGAGACGAGTGATGGACACCGACGACCGAGAGCTCCTGTCCGCGAGCGTCGCCGCGGCGATCGACCCCGCCGCACCATCGAGCATCAACGACGCCGCCCTCGACGCCCTCGGGTGGGGCGACATGCTCGCGGCCGAGCCGATCGACGCCGTCGGCGTGGTCTTCGGGCGACTCGGCGCTGCCGCGGCGACAGCCGACGTGCTCGACGATGTCGTCGGCTGCGCGCTCGGCGCCGATGCCGGCGCGGCGCTGGTGCACCCGGCGTGGGGCCGCGCGTCGCCGGTGGGCCGCGACGACAGCGGGCTGATCGGCGTCGCCGGACAGCGGATCCACGAGGCCGACGTCGTCCATGTCGTGTGTGCGGACGGGCTCGCGACCGTCCCGGCCGACCGGCTGGTGGCCGACCCCCCGACGGGAGACACCCGATGGTCACCCGTACGGGTCGACGGCGACCTCACCGCCGCCGATCTCACCCCGGTCGACGGCGCCGTGCTGTCGGCCGCGGTGACCGCCGCCCGCCACGCCCTGGCCCATCAGCTCCACGGTCTGGCGGCGGGCATGCTGGGCCTGGCCCGCCAGCACGCGGTCGACCGGGTGCAGTTCGGGCGCCCGATCGGGTCGTTCCAAGCCGTGCGTCACAAGTTGGCCGAGACGCACGTGGCGATCGAAGGGGCCGCCGCGGCGCTGGGGGCCGCCGACGACGACCCGACGCCGCTCACCGTCGATCTCGCTCGTGTGGTGGCCGGTCGTGCCGCTGCCGACGCCGGGCGCCACTGCCAGCAGGTGCTCGCCGGCATCGGGTTCACCCGTGACCACGACTTCCACCGCTATCTGTTCGCCGTGATCGAACTCGACGGGCTCTACGGCACCACCGGCCTCATCACCCAGGATCTGGGGCGACAGCTCATCGCTGCGGGCGTCGTGCCCCGCGCCGTCGATCTCTGACCCGCCGGGTCGGTCAGTAGGTGGCCTGGTACTCGGGATGAAACGCGTAGGTCGTCGCGTCGTCGGGAATGACGTCGAGCGGTGTCGCGATCTCCTCCACCGTCGGACCGACCCGATCGGCGACGGGTGCCAGCGCGGCGAGGTCGAACCCGTACAGGCCGGCCGCCGCGCCACCCACGATCGAGCGAATCTCGTCGACCGGCACGTCGTGCATTCCCGCCCGTAGCGCCTCGCGCGTGTAGGGCGTGGTCCCCTCCCGGTGGGGGAAGTCCGACCCCCACATGACGCGCTCGACGTTGACGTCGTGGCGGTGGGGGACGTCGAAGACCTGGAGGAAGCTGGCGCCGAGCCAGCAGTTGCGACGGATGTAGTCGCTCGGCCGCATCGGCCGTTCGGTCATGGCCGTGTTGTCGAACTTCACCGTTCGCTTCTTGGGGTCGGTCAGGGCGTCGAACTTCGCGTCGAGGGCGGCCGACAGCATTCCCAGCCACTTGCATCCACCCTGTTCGGTGATGACGAAGTCGAGGTCGGGGAACCGCTCGAACACGCCGCCGAAGACCAGGTGCCAGATCGTGCGGTGACTCCAGAACGCATATTCGTAGATCGTGATCGGCATCGACGCCGGATCGTCGGGCAGCGCCGGCGCACCGCTGCCGGCATGGGTGACGAGGGGCATCCCGACGTCGACGAGCGTGGCCCAGAGCGCGTCGTAGCGCGGGGAGTACAGCGGGTCGATCGTGTTCGGTGGCACCGAAGCCAGCAGAGCGCCGCAGATCTCCGGCTGCTCAGCCGCCCAGCGCACCTCGGCGACGGCGACGTCGACGTCGTTCGGCAGGATCTGGATCACGCCCTTGCGACGACCGGGTACCTGCGTGCAGAAGTCGACGAGCCAGCGGTTGTGGGCGGACAGTCCGGCCCATGTCCGGTCGAATTCCTCGGCCGTGGACGGGAGCGACCCGGTGAGGGACTTGCCCGGGAAGAAGGGCGGATAGGTGTTGGGGAACACCACCTCGGCGGAGATGCCATCGGCTTCGAGGGCGGCGAGACGGCGGTCGCTGTCGTAGTTGAGATGGAAGTCGTCATCGTCGGCATCGGTCCAGGCCGACTCGAACGTCGGTGCCCAGCGGTCGAACTCGTCGTGCCATTTCGACGCGAGATACGGCTTGTAGCCGAGGAGGTCGGCCCCTCCGTGCGTGTCGGCGGAGATGATCGTCAGGCGCTCGCCTGCATCGCTGCCGTTCATCGCCGCATTCTCTCGAGATTGGCCCGGAGGTCGTCCGAGTCGAAGGTTGCCGATTCGGCCGCCATCGCGTAGTCGAGCGTGGCCAGGACGGCCCGTTCGAGATGGATGTTCATGACCCGCTTCGTGGCCTCCGTCGCCTGCTGCGGCAGACCGGCGAGTCGGTGCGCCGCCTCGGTGGCGACCGCCATCACGTCGTCGCCTTCGGCCACGACATGGTTGGCGAGACCGATCTCGGCGGCACGAGCGGCACTGATGCGGTCTCCGGTGAAGGCGAACTCCTTCGCCAACTGGAGGCTGGTCATCAGGGGCCACGTGATCGGCCCGCCATCGGCGGCGACGAGGCCGACGACGACGTGCGGGTCGGCGAGATGGGCCGACTCCGCCATGTAGACCACGTCGGACAGCGCGACGAGGCTGCATCCGAGACCGACCGCAGGCCCGTTGACCGCGGCGACGACCGGCACCCGGGCGTGGATCATGTTGAGCACCAACTGCCGCCCGATCTCGATCTCGTGCCGGCGCACGTCGTGGTCGTTCGCCATCGCTTCGAGGAGGGCGAAGTCGCCGCCGGCCGAGAAGGCGCGCCCGTTGCCGGTGATCACTGCAGCCCGCGCTTCGGGGTCGGCGTCGATCAGGGGCCACACCTCGGCGAGACCACGATGGACGCCCGGGTTGACCGCGTTCAGGTCATCGGGTCGATTGATGCGCACGATCCGGACTGGACCGTCGATCTCCACGATGACTTCTTCGGGTAGTGCGTCGTACATGGGTCGCGTTCCTTCAGCTGGTCGGGAGCCCGAGGACTCGCGTGGCGACGATGTTCTTCTGGATCTGGGACGTGCCGCCCATCACACTCTGCGAGCGACTGTAGAGGTAGGTCTTCAGGTCGTTGTCGCTGCGGTCGACCGGCGCGTTCGGCGACACGGCCAGCGCAGCATGGCCGACCGCCTGCTCGACCCACGTCATCAGCAGCTTGTCGACCGAGCCGTCGGCGCCGGCGTCGGGATCGTCGAGCCGCTCCGACAGCCGCCGGGCCACATGGTGGCGCAGCATCTCGGCCTGCACGTCGGCCCAGGCGACCTCGCGCCGCTGGTCCTCACGGAACGCGTCGGCATCTTCGGCGACGGCCGCCTGCAGATGGTCGACGGTCTTGCGGTAGCGCGAGACGTAGCCGAGCGTGGCCGGCTCCCGCTCGAAGCTCACGATCGTCATGGCCAGGGCCCATCCCCGGCCGGGCTCGCCGATCATGTTCGCGGCGGGCACGCGTGCCCCGTCGAAGAGGACCTCGCCGAACTCGTTGCCGATGCCGTTGATCATCGGCAGCGGGCGCCGCTCGACGCCGGGTTGGTCCATCGGGAGGGCGAAGGCGCTGATGCCCTTGTGTTTCGGAGCGTCGGGGTCGGTCCGGGCCAACAGGAGACACCAGTCGGCGACGTCGGAGTAGCTGGTCCATACCTTGTGGCCGTCGATCACGTATTCGTCGCCGTCGAGCGTCGCGGTGGTGCGCAGCGCGGCCAGGTCGGACCCGGCATCGGGCTCGCTGAACCCCTGACACCATCGGTCGGAGCCGTCGAGGAGGCCGGGGATGAAACGGTCGCAGAGGGCCTCGGTGCCGAAACGGGAGATGCCCTGCACGAGATAGCCGAGGCTCGGACGGGGCGGCGCGCCGGCCCGGGCGACCTCGTCGTCGACGATCACCTCGTAGATCGGGTCCAACTCGTGCCCGCCCCACTTGCGCGGCCAGGTCAGCGCGAAGAAGCCGGCCTCGAAGAGGGCCACGTGCCATTCGGCCTGCCGGGCCCAGTACTCGTCGTCGGTGGACGACGGCGGAAGGCCGGGATTGTTGGTCGCCAACCAGTCGCGCAGACGCGTCCGGAAGGCGGCCTCCTCGGGCGAGTCACGAAAGTCCATCGGTGCCTCCGGTGCGGGCGAGAGTCTATCCGGCCGGATCGGCCAGTTCGGTCAGCAACGCCTCGGCGCTGCCCAACAGGGCGTCGTCGTGCATCGTGCGGCGCAGGAACACGTGGGCCATGCACTCCCACGTGTTGCCGATCCCCCCGTGGACCTGCACGACGGTCTCCGCGACGGTGCGTTGGGCGCGTCCGGCGTAGGCGGCCGCCGACGACGCGGCTCGCAGGGCTTCGGTCGGCGAGAGCTCGTCGACCGCCCAAGCGGCGTGGCGGCTGATCGACAGCGCGCCCTCGACCAGCGAGTGGGCGTCGGCCAGCAGGTGCTGGACGGCCTGGAACGAGCCGACAGGGGCGCCGTACTGTCGCCGTTCCGCGGCATAGTCGACCCCGAGCCGAACGGCGCCCCGCATGGCCCCGACGGCGTCGGCAGCCGCCACGGCCAACCCCAGCGCCCTCCACGCCTGCAACGATTCGGCCGTCAACTCGCCACCGACCGGGGCGGCGGCGCGACCGGCCTCGAGCCGGACGACCCGACGGGTGATGTCGGTACTGATGTCGGCGGCGTCAGCGGGGAGCGCCACGTGGGCGAGGCCGACGGCGCCGTGCTCGTCGAG
>JBDQKM010000089.1:0-14098 GCA_040263275.1 Acidimicrobiales bacterium | reverse complement strand
GGCACGCTGTTGTCGCGCGCCTTCTGGAACATGGTGCGCAGGGTGGGGTTCGACTCGAGATCGCCGCCGCCGGTGCGGGCGGCCACCTCCACCTGCTTGATCAGCTTCGCGAAGAGCTTGCCGCGCTTCGCGTCGGCGGCGCCCTTCTTGTGCTTGATCGTTGCCCACTTGGAATGACCACTCATGCGACTGAATGTAGCGGTCGCCGCGGACTCCAGGTCAGATCACCGGTTCGGCCAACCCGCGTGCGCGAGCCACTGTCGGTGGATCCGGTCGTCGCCCGACAGCTCGGGGTGGAATCCGGCCACGAGCACCGAGCCCTGCCGGCACAGCACGGGGTCACCGTCGACCGACGCCAGCACCTCGACCCCGTCACCGGCGCGTTCGACGCGCGGGGCACGGATGAACACCGCGTGGAACGGGCCGTCGAGCCCGACCACGTCGAGGTCGGATTCGAACGAGTCGATCTGGCGGCCGTAGCCGTTGCGGGCCACCGTCAGATCGATCATCCCGAGTGCATGCTGGTCGTCGCGGCCATCACGGATCTCGGCGGCCAGCAGGATCAGCCCGGCACAGGTGCCGAACGCGGGGAGACCGTCGGCCAAACGTCGCCGCAGGGGTTCGAGCATCCCCGATCGATCGAGGAGCATCGACATCGTGGTCGACTCACCACCCGGGATCACGAGCGCGTCGACCGACTCCAGCTGTTCGACGGTCCGCACCTCGACGGTGTCGGTTCCGAGCGACTCGAGGATCGCCGCGTGCGCCGCGAACGCGCCCTGGAGGGCGAGAACGCCGACGGTCGGGGCTACCAACCCCGCTCGGCCAGCTTCGTCTCGAGGCTGGCGATCTCGAGGCCCTTCATGGCATCGCCCAGCCCGGTGGAGACCTTCACGAGGATCTCGGGGTCGCGGTAGTGCGTGGCGGCCTCGACGATGGCTGCGGCCATCTTCTCGGGCTCGTCGCTCTTGAAGATGCCGGAACCGACGAAGACGGCCTGGGCGCCGAGCTGCATGACGAGCGACGCGTCGGCCGGAGTGGCGATGCCACCCGCGCAGAACATCGGCACGGGCAGCTCACCGGTCTCGGCGATCTCCTGGACGAGGGGCAGGGGTGCCTGCAACTGCTTCGCCCAGTCGAACAACTCGGCGTTGTCGGCCTGACCGATCTTGCGGATGTCGCCCATGATCGAGCGGAGGTGCCGCACGGCCTCGACGACGTTGCCGGTGCCAGCTTCGCCCTTCGAGCGGATCATGCAGGCGCCTTCGCTGATACGGCGTAGGGCCTCGCCGAGGTTGGTGGCTCCGCACACGAACGGCACGGTGAAGGCCCACTTGTCGATGTGGTGAGCCTCGTCGGCCGGGGTGAGCACCTCGGACTCGTCGATGTAGTCGACGCCCAGCGACTGCAGGATCTGCGCCTCGGCGAAGTGGCCGATACGGGCCTTGGCCATCACGGGGATCGAGACGGCCGCCTGGATGCCCTGGATCATCTCCGGGTCGGACATCCTCGACACGCCGCCGTCGCGACGGATGTCGGAGGGCACGCGTTCGAGCGCCATGACCGCAGTGGCCCCGGCGTCTTCGGCGATCCTCGCCTGCTCGGGGTTGACGACGTCCATGATGACGCCGCCCTTCAGCATTTCGGCCAAGCCCCGCTTGACCAGTGGCGTGCCGGTCGTGCGGCCGGTGGTTTCAGACATGGCGGTCATCCTATCCCTCACCCTCGAGCACCAACGCCGCGATATCGGGGTCGACCGCGAATTCGTAGGAGTTCACCGGCACCAGCGTCATCCAGGTGGTGCCCGGGGTCAGCAGGATCGGGGCGCCGGTGGCGTCCTCGAACCGGTAGGGGTCCTGCGCCGTCGGCCGGTTCCAGGTTCCCTCGAAGCGCTCACCGTCGACGAACACGGCGACCGGCCCCTGGCCGATGGTGTCGGCGTCGACATTGCGCGGGTCGTAGGAACTGGGCGTGTAGACGGTCTCCATCACCACGAGGTTGTCGGTGACGAGGGCGACGCCGTCCCGGGTCACGTGGACGGCTCCGTCCTGGACTCGCACGTAGCCACGGGCGGGTTCCCACACGTAAGACACGGTGTCGCGACCGCGAACGGTGAACGCCTCACCCGGCACGCCGACCGCGGATTGGGTCGTGTCGTCGCCGAGGTACTCGAAGATCGGCTGGGCCGGACCGGCGTCGTCGCCGAACTTGTCGAGGATGAACTCGAGATCGACGAAGAGGTTGTCGGGTCGGTTGAAGTTGTCGTCGTCGCGGGTCAGGTTGACCCCCGACCCGTCGTCGACCACGAGCACGGCACCGCCCTCGTTGGCGAACCGGACGATGTCGGTCAGCACCGACGAGAAGGCGCCGGAGAAGGCCAACAGCGGCGTGTTGAGGTTGGCCATCAGGTCGATGTCGGCGGGTCGACCGGACCGCACGGCCCCCACCTGGGTCGGCAGGTTGGTGTGGAAGATCGCGGCGAAGCGGGTGGCCCGGTCCTCGATCCGTTCCTCGATCACGACGTCGGCCTGGTCGATGCCGGTGAGCGCGGCGAGACTCCGGTCGTCGTTGTTGGAGATCTTGACCATGATCGCCGGCCGGTCGACGAGTTCGGACCCGACCTCGAGCTCGAGGCCCGTCAGCGGGGCGGGCGGACCCGCCGGCACGGTCGTGGTGGTCGTCGTGGACGTGGTCGACGGCAACGTGGTGGTCGTCGTCTCGGCGACATCGACGTCGCCGCCACCGCCGCACGCCGCCGCGAACACGAGCGCGGCAAGGATCGGAGCGACCAGCCGGCCGCGCTGGGGGTTGGACATCTAGAGCTCCCGAAGGGTGTCGATACGCTCGCCCAGCGCTGGTTGCACGGCGCCGGAGACCCCCTGCGGCCCAACCAGCCACAGATGACGGGAAGCGGGCCGGTCGGGCACGCCATCCGATGCCGCAGCCTTCTCGAACGCCGCAGCCAGGGCCGGCGGGTATCGGGTCAGCTGTACTCCGTCGATGTCGACCCGAGCGAGCCGACGATCGTCGAGGACCTTGTCGCGCACCCGGTCGGCGAAGGGGCCGTAGAGCGGGGCGACGGCGGTGAGCACGGTGGCGGCATGGATGCCGCTGCCGAACTGCACGAGTTCACGGGCGACGACCGCTTCGAGCTCGAGCCGGTCGAGCTGGCGCAGGGCACCGGTCGTGACGCTGAGCCGGGTGTCGCCCGGGTGACCGGCGACGGCCGCGTCGGGGGCTCGTGACTCGACCAGGTAGAGCTTGGGTTCGCTGATGCCGTGGCTGGCACAGATGCTCTCGACGAGGCTCTCGAGCCGCGGTTCGGCGCCCTCCTCGATGGGGATCGCACCGAGCGACTTGAGTGCGGCCTCGGGCGCCCGCCGCTCGAGCAGCAGCATCACGGCGACGGCCACGGCCAGCCCGAGGGCGAGACCGAGGAGCCAGCCGAGCGAGCCGCCGGCGAGCACGCCGATGAGCAGCGCGGTGAAGAAGAACGCGACGAAGGCAGGGGCGATCAACAGGAGTCGGGGCGCGACGGTGGGCATGCGAGACGCGTTCTCGACTCAGAACTCGACGGAGACGTTGCCGCGAGACTCGTCGTCGGCCTCGAAGTACTCACGCTCGGTGAACCGGAGCGGCCCGGCGAGGACCACGGCGGGGAAGGTCTGGATCGCAGTGTTGTACTTGAGCACGGTGTCGTTGTAGTGCTGGCGGGCGAACGCGATGCGACCCTCGGTCGAGGTGAGCTCTTCCTGGAGTTCGAGGAAGTTCTGGTTGGCCTTGAGATCGGGGTAGGCCTCGCTGACCGCGAACAGCTGCCGGAGGGCGCCGGTGAGCATGTTCTCGCTCGCCGCCTGTTCCTGCGGGCCGGTGGCGGTGGTGGCCGCGTTGCGGGCGGCGATGACCGCCTCGAGCGTCTCCTTCTCGTGCGAGGCGTAGCCCTTCACGGTCTCCACGAGGTTCGGGATGAGGTCCCACCGACGCTTGAGCTGGACATCGATCTGTGCCCAGGCGTTTTCGATGCGATTCCGCAGCTTGACCAGGTTGTTGTAGAGACTGATGACGAAGATCACCAGGACCACGATGATGGCGAGAACGATCAGCAAGACGATCATTCGCCCAGCGTATCGGCCCGGACTCAGCGACGTTGTGCAGCCGACCCCAGCATCTTCTCGTAGCGAGCGACGTAGTAGTCGGCCAGCGTCGACATCGAGAACTCCTCGGCCCGTTCGCGGCCCGACGCCACCAGACGGGCGCGGGTGGCAGCATCGGCCAGGACCTCGCGCAGGGCGGAGGCCAACGCCTGATGGTCGCCCGGCGCGAAGAGCAGGGCGTCGCTTCCCTGCCGGGCGGCGTTGGCGTAGCCCGGGATGTCGGAGGCCACGACCGGCGTGCCCGCAGCCATGCCCTCGAGGAGCACCACACCGAACGATTCGCCGTGCAGCGACGGCGCACAGAACACGTCGGCGCCCTTCAAGCGGGCGATCTTCTCGCCCTCGCTGATCGCGCCGAGCCACTCCAGGCGGGGGTCGCCCGCGTAGGCGGCCTTGAGGGTCTCGGTCTCGGGCCCCTCACCGGCGATCCATATCCGCACGTCGGCGGGCATGAGCGCGACCGCATCGAGCAGGACGCGGAGGCCCTTGCGTTCCTCGTGCCGGCCCACGAACAGGATCGACGGACCGTCGGCCTCCAGCGCGGGGCTCTCGTCGTAGCGACGCACCTCGACGGCATTGAACGTGAGGTCGTAGTGCCCGCCCAGGCTGTCGCTCGCCATCCGGCGGGCGTCCTCCGACACCGCGACCCGGTCGTCGAGCCGACCGGCGAGATACCGCACCACGTTGGGCATGAGTTCGTAGGACAGTGAACGGCCCGCCATGTGGAAGGTGCCGAGCAACGGCGCCGGCTTGGTGAGGAGCGCCGTCGTGGTCGGGCCGGGGGCGAGCGGTTCGTGGAGGTGCACCACGTCGAAGGCTTCGTCACGCATGGCCCGGATCGTGCGCAACTGGGCCGAGGGGTCAGGCGCGACCGGGGCGACCGAACCATTCGCGGCAGTGGGGAGACTGAGGCCCAGAGGGGTGACCCCGGCATCGGGGGGCGGGCCGTCGCAGGGCGCGAGGACGCGACAGGCATGGCCCTTGCGGCGAAGCGCCCGCGCCAGCCCGAGCACCTGCGTCTGCACGCCGCCCGGCACGGTCAGGCTGTAGGGGCAGATCATCCCGATCCGCATCAGCCGGCATCCTTCTCGATACCGGCCTCATCGACCAGCGCACGCAAATGGTCGGGCATCGGCAGGTCGAGGGCGTCGTAGTCACTCGGCCAGTTCGGTTGGAGCATGTGCCACTGCTCGGGCGCGGCCGAGATGAGCGACTCGAACGCGGTCGCGAGGTCCTGCGTGACCCGGGCGATGTCGTCGCGGAGCTTGCCGCGCCGTTCGGTGTCGAGCGCCGGCAACACGTGGCCCCAGCGGGTGCCGTCGCGCCAGTACACGGCCGTGGGCAGCAGCGGCGATCCCGTGCGGAGGGCGAGCGTGGCCGGGCCGGCCGGAAGCGTCGTCCGTTCACCGAAGAACTCGACCGGGATGCCGTTGCCCTGGAGGTCTCGGTCGGCGAGGAGACAGAGCACCTCACCGTTCTTGAGGGCGCTGATGCTCGCCTTCCCGGCATCGGGGCCGAGTGGCACGATGTTCATGCCGAGCGACTCGCGGAAGCCGGCGAACCACTCGAACAACTCGGGTGGTTCGAGCGGCTCGACGATGGCCGTCACCTTGTATTCGGGGACCAGGGCCAGCCAGAACGCCGCCCACTCCCAGGTGCCGAGGTGCGGCAGCGCCAGGATCGGCCCCTGCCCGCTGGCGCACGCGGCCTCGATCTGTCCGAACCCCTCGTAGCCGAACTCGCGGTCGATCTCCGACGCCGACAGGTCGGGAAGACGGAAGCTCTCGTGGTAGTAGCGGGCGTACCAGCGGAACACTTCGGCCACGCGTCGACGCTCCTCGACCCCGCGCAGTTCACGGCCGAGCACACGCGAGAGATGACGGGCCACGACCCGGCGCCGTTCGGGCGACGCGGCGACACCGCTCCCGATCAGCCGGGCGGCGGCGGTCCCGACCGATGCCGGAAGCCGACGGGCGAGGAGCGACCCCGCCCGATAGGCGGAGGCGGATGGCACTCGTGCGGCCGATCTAGCCGTCGCGAAGGGCCCGACGTTCGCGCATGCGCTGACGCCAGACCGACTCAGTGGTCGATCGCCGCGCCCGCGGCTGACGGCGCTGGCGCCGGGCCGGCAGCGGCCGGTCCTGCGAGGCCTGTCGCCACACCTTGACGAAGCGCTGCACGGCGGTGATGGCGGTGAGCACGAGCATCACCCAGAGAATCGGGATCAGCAGTTCGGAGAACAACAGCGCGAGGGCGAGCACGATGATGCGCTCGGCCCGCTCCATGATGCCGCCCTTGGCATCGAAGCCCAGCGACTCGGCCTTGGCCCGCTGGTACGAGATGAACATGGCCAGGCCCATGATCGCAACCGGCAGCATCATGATGCGGCCGGGTTCGTTGCTGGCCAGGTACCACGCGACGCCACCGAACAGCAGACCGTCGGTCAGCCGGTCGGACACCGAATCGAAGAACGCACCCCGGCTCGAGCCGGTGCCGGAGGCACGAGCGACGGCACCGTCGAGGGCGTCGGGGATACCGGTGAGCAGCAGGAAGAGGAAGCCGACGCGGGTGTAGCCGGCACCGATCGTGAATGCGGCGACCGTCGCCATGGCGATGCCGATGACCGTGATCACGTCGGCGGTGATGCCGGTGCGTCGCAGACTGTGGCCGATCGGCGTCAGGCCCTTGTCGACCGTCGTACGCCAGTTTCCGTCGAACATGAGAACTCCTCGAGGACCGCCCCAGGGTAGCAGCGGGCGCCCAGCGGCCGGTTCAGCCCTGGAGGGCCGTCCAGTCCTCGGGGTTCTTCTCGGTGAAGTGGTCGATGATCTCGCCGTCGACGCCGTCGACGAGGACGAGACCCCGCTGCTCGGGCGTCGGTTCGTTGGAGTAGAGCAGGATCCGCCAGGTCGGCCGGCTGCGGACACCGCGCCATCCGAGTTGGGCCGAGGCGTGACCCACCGGGAACCCGACCTGCCGGGTGGCCGCGTGGAGCGCGTGTTCCTCGTCGAAGGCGAGGTCCCAGCCGCCCTGCAGGTGGTAGAGCCCGACGCCGATCAGGACGATGCCGGCGACCGTGACGCCACCGTTGACGAGCACCGCGTCGTTGCCGGCGCTCGAGCGCACGACGATGCAGGCGATGCCGATCAGGATGTAGAGCACACCGGGAATGCGGCGACGGCTGTTGTTGGGGAACAGGTAGGGCGTCTCGATCGCCGTCGTGTCGAGGTCGGCGGGCAGGGCGTCGCGGACCTCTTCGGGCGAGAGGTCGTCGGGTGACAGTTCGTCCTCGGCGTTCACGGCGATCAGGCTACGGGCCACGCGTCGCGTATGCGCAGCCAGGAATCGGCCAGCGCCTCGGGCATCACGCGGACGTTGGCGACCGAGGTCATGAAGTTGGTGTCGCCCTCCCAACGGGGAAGGACGTGGACGTGGAGATGGTCGGGGAAGCCGGCGCCCGCGCCGCGCCCCAGGTTGGCGCCCACGTTCATCCCCTGCGGTTCGTAGGCGGCGGTGATCGCCCGCGTGGCCGAGCGGACGCCCTCCCACAACTCGGTGTGCTCGTCGTCGTCGAGATCGCTCAGCAGGGGCACCGCTCGCTGCGGCAGGACCATCACATGCCCCGAGGTGTAGGGGTAGGCGTTGAGCAGGGCGAAGCACCGCTCCCCCCGCCACAGGATGAACGTCTCCTCGTCGGGTCGGCCGCTGTGGAGGATCGCCTCGAACAGGGTCATGCCCTCGGGGATCTCGACGTTCTGCTCGTCGGGCCCCGAGCGGATGTAGGGCATCCGCCATCCGGCCCAGAGGTGATCGACCATCAGCAGGACCGGCTCACGACTTCGACGCGACCTCGGCGCCCAGCCGCTGGATGAAGTCGTCGACCGTCACGTCGCGTTCCGGCTTGTCTTCACCACGCCGGTTCACCCCGACGGTGTCGCTGGCCACGTCGTCGTCGCCGACGACGAGTACGTAGGGCAGCTTCTCGACCTTGCCGTTGCGCACGCGCTTGCCGAGCGGTTCGACTGCGCCGACCACGTCGACCCGGAAGCCGGCCTCTCGCAGGCGGGCCGCGACCGCATGGGCGTGGTCCTCGTGGACCTCGGCGACCGGCAGGACCCGCACCTGCGTCGGCGCCAGCCACGCAGGGAAGGCGCCGGCGAAGTGCTCGATCAGCACGCCGAAGAACCGTTCGACCGAGCCGAACAGGGCCCGGTGGATCATCACCGGCTGCTTCCGACTGCCGTCGTTGGCGATGTATTCGAGCCCGAAACGCTCGGGCAGGGTGAAGTCGAGCTGGATGGTCGACAGCTGCCAGTCACGGCCGATCGCGTCCTTGATGTCGACGTCGATCTTGGGGCCGTAGAACGCACCGCCGCCCTCGTCGACCACATAGTCGAGGCCGTGGGCCTCGAGGGCCCGGCGGAGTCCTTCGGTGGCCTGGTCCCAGAGCGCGTCCTCGCCCACCGACTTCTCGAGGGGGCGGGTGGAGAGCTTGGCCTGGAAGTCCTCGAACCCGAAGGCCCGCAGCACGCTCAGCACGAAGTCGAGCAGCGAGGCCAGCTCGTCCTCGATGTCTTCGCGGGTGCAGAAGATGTGGCTGTCGTCCTGGGTGAAGCCGCGGGTGCGCAACAGACCGTGAATGGCACCCGAGAGCTCGTAGCGGTAGACCGCGCCGAGTTCGAACAGGCGCAGCGGCAGGTCGCGATAGCTGCGCTGGCTGGAGCGGTAGACCATCACGTGGAACGGACAGTTCATCGGCTTCGGGTAGTAGGTGGCCCCGTCCATCTCCATGGGCGGATACATGCCGTCGGCGTAGAAGTCGAGATGTCCCGAGGTCTCCCACAGCACCGACTTGGCGATGTGCGGCGACACCACGAACTCGTAGCCGCCGTGCTCGTGACGCTCGCGTGAGTAGTCCTCCATCAGCTTGCGGATCATGGCGCCCTTGGGGTGCCACACCGCGAGACCCGGCCCGAGCTCGTCGGGCCAGCTGACGAGGTCGAGCTCCTGGGCGAGACGGCGATGGTCTCGCTTCTCGGCCTCGGCGAGCATCTGCAAGTGGGTCTTGAGCGCCTTCTTGGAGTCCCATGCGGTGCCGTGGATGCGCTGGAGCATCGGGCGCGACACGTCGCCGCGCCAGTAGGCCCCGGCGACGGACTGCAGTTTGAAGTGGGCCAGTCGCCCGGTGCTCGGCACGTGGGGGCCGGTGCACATGTCGCGGAAGGTCCCGGGCACATCGATGTCGCCGTTGGCGTAGTAGCTGATGACCTCGCCCCCGCCGGTCTCGGCCGCGTCCTCGCCGGTGGCGTCGCCACCGGTGACCCGTTCGATGATCTCGGCCTTGAAGATGTCGTCGGCGAAGAACTCGACGGCGTCAGCGGTCGGGAGCTCGTGGCGCACGAAGGGCTGATCGGCCGCGACGAGCTCGTGCATGCGGGCCTCGACGCGCTCGAGGTCGTCGTCGGAGAGGGTCTGCCCGTCGGGGAGTTCGACGTCGTAGAAGAAGCCGAAGTCGGTAGGCGGGCCGATGGCGAGCTGGGTGCCCGGGTAGAGGTCGAGTACTGCCTGCGCGAGCAGGTGGGCGGTCGAGTGGCGGATGGTGTGGAGGCCCCGGTCGGAGCCGGGGGTGACGATCTCGACGGTTGCCCCGTCGCGCAGCTCGGCGTCGAGGTCCTGCTCCGTCCCGTCGACGACCGCGATCAGTGCGTCGGAGGCGAGACGGGGCCCGATGGCGGCGGCGAGATCCAGGCCGGTGGACCCGGCGGGGAGTTCACGGCTGGAGCCATCGGGCAGGCTGACGGAGATGGCGGACATACGAGGGGCAGGCTACCGGTCGCCCCTGGGCGCTCCGTCGGATTTCGCCCCGGGGAGGGTCAGACCGCCGCCACCCGCAGGACGTCGGCGGACGCACGTCGCTCGGGCATCTCCGGGTCGGCGGTGGCCTGGAGGGTCTCGGTCGCTTCGAGGGTGCCCTTGGTCGCGTAGGTGTTGACGTAGTCCTGGCCGGTGAGGGCACGGATCTCGAACATCAACTCGTCGGTGATCTGACGGAGCCGCATGCGGGTGTCGGCGACATCGGACGACGCGGCGGGGCGTATCGGTCGTCCGAAGCGGATCTCGACCGGACGGAACGGCTTGGGGAACGGCGCATCCGGCGGCTGGATCGCCCGGGTGCCGAGGATGCCGACGGGCACGATCGGCGCGCCGGTGCGCATCGACAACCGGGCCGCGCCGGTGTGGCCCTTGTGGAGGTAGCCGTCGCGAGCGCGGGTGCCTTCGGGGTAGATGCCGAAGAGCTCCCCGTCGTCCAGCAACCGGGCCGCGGTGTCGAGTGCCCGCGTGGAGGCGTCGCCCCCGCTGCGGTCGATCGGGATCATGCCCAGCGACGGGAAGAGTCGCCGGGTCTTCCAGTCGTCGAGGTACTCCGCCTTGCCGACGAAGGTGATGCGGCGGGGCAACACGGCCGGGAGGAAGAACGAGTCGATCACCGAGGTGTGGTTGGGCGCCAGGATCGCCGGACCCGAGGTGGGGATGTTGTCGACCCCGACCGCTCGCATCCGCCAACACGTGGAGAACACCGGGCGAAGTGTGCGCAGGGCGACCTTCTGGAGCGAACCGTGATCTCTGGCCATCCCTCCCATCATGACAGGTCCACGCCGAGTAACCCCGCGGTACGCGACACACCCGCACCGCTCGCCGCGGCATCGTCGATCACACGCAGCGCCGCCGGCACGTCGAGATCGTCGTCGAGATGGCGCCGGACCTCGTCGAGGCCGGCATCGCCGTCGCCCGCACCACGCCAACGGGCCAGCCGTTCGACCGCGTCGTCGATCAGGTGATCGCTCCACTGCCACGGCCGCCGATAGTGGTGGGCGCCGAGCGCGAGGCGGATCGCCATCGGGTCGTAGCGTTCGCGCAGCTCGTGCACGAAGACGAGGTTGCCGGTCGACTTCGACATCTTGCGTCCATCGAGATGCACCATCGACTGGTGCATCCAGTGCCGCACGAAGGGTTCGCCGGTCGAAGCCTCGCTCTGGGCCCGCACGCATTCGTGGTGGGGGTAGAGGAGGTCGACGCCGCCGCCGTGGAGATCGATCGTCGGCCCGAGCTCGCGCAGCGCCAGCGCACTGCACTCGACGTGCCACCCGGGACGACCGGGCCCCCAACGCGACTCCCACGCCGGCTCCCCCTCCTCGGAGGGGCGCCACATCACGAAGTCGAGCGGATCACGCTTGTTCGGATCGCTCGGGTTCTCGCGCCACTCCATGGCGAGCTGTTGCATGCGCGCACGGCCGAGGCCTCCGAGCGAGCCGAAATCGGGGGCGGCGACGGTGTCGAAGTACACGGTGCCGTCGACGACGTAGGCCAGGCCCCGGTCGAGGATCGACTCGATCACGCCCCTGATGTCGGGAATCGCGCCGGTCGCGCGCGGTTCCGACCAGGGCGGGATCGTGTTGAGCGCGGCCATGTCGTCGTCGAACTTCGCGGTCTCCCCGAAGGCGAGGTCGAGATAGTGGACACCGCGCCGGGCAGCTGCCGCGAGGATGTCGTCGTCGACGTCGGTGATGTTGCGCACGCAGCGCGTCTCGTGGCCGAGGTCGCGCAGGCGACGCTGGAGCACGTCGTAGGTGACGTAGGTGGCCGCGTGGCCGATGTGGGTGGCGTCGTACGGGGTGATCCCGCAGACGTACATGGTGACGACGGGGCCGGGTTCGAAGGGCACCACCGCACCCAGGTGGGTGTCGTAGAGGTGCACGATCGCCCTCAGACGGCGTCGTCGTCGATGCCGATGAGCTTCAGCGCCACCCTCGTGCGATAGCGCACGTTGAGCTGGAGCAGCACCGCGGTGAACGCCTCGATCGCCGTGGCATTGGAGAGCTCGCCGGCATCGAGTGGCCGCATGCCCGGGATGTCGCGCACCAGATCGCTGACCGTCACGGTGGCCTTCTGGTGGTCCGAGCAGATCAGGATGTCGGACACGACCGGATCGTGGAGATCAGCCAGTTCCTTCGCCGGGACGTGGTGGAACGCGGCGGCCACGTAGCTGTCGCGGAGTTCGGCCTGGACGCTGCCGCTCACCGACCCGCGGGGCGGCACGAGCGGCTGGAACTCCCGGCCGACCTTCGAGAGCGCGTTGCTCATGCAGATGACGATCTTGCCGCGCAGCTGGGTGCGCACGGAATGGGCGGTCTCGGTCGCCGCGTTCCACGGTGTGGCGATCACGATCAGTTCGGCTTCCGCCGCGCCGGCGTTGTCGCTGCTGTCGATCGAGAGGTCGCGGTCCTCCCACTTCTCGACGATCGTGTCGCGCACCTCGAGCGCCCGGTACTTCGACCGTGAACCGAGGGTGACGTCGTGACCGACCGATGCGAGGCGCGCCGCCAAGGCCATGCCTGCGGGGCCGGTGGCGCCGAGAAGTCCGATGTGCATGGCGACGAGGCTACGGTGCGGGCGTCGCTTCCGATGAGTTGAAAGGCGCTGGCTGTGGGACTGCTGGACGGCAAGAAGATCCTGATCACCGGCGTCCTCACCGACGCGTCGCTGGCCTTCGGGGTGGCCAAACTCGCACAGGAGCAGGGTGCGGAGATCGTGCTCACCGGTGCCGGACGCGGTCTGCGCCTCACCCAGCGCACCGCCCGCAAGCTGCCCGAAGAGGCCGAGGTCCACGAACTCGACGTGACCGAGCCGGCCCACGCCGATGCCCTGCGGGCCACGCTCGAGGAGAAGTGGGGTCGCCTCGACGGCGCGCTCCACTCGATCGGGTTCGCCCCCGAAGCATGCCTGGGCGACGATTTCCTCGCTGCGACCTGGGACGACGTGAAGGTGGCGGTCGAGATCTCGGCCTATTCGCTCAAGGTCCTCGCCGATGCGACGGCGCCACTCATGACCGAGGGCGGTTCGCTGGTCGGCCTCACGTTCGACGCGACCGTGGCGTGGCCGGCCTACAACTGGATGGGGGTGGCGAAGGCCGCGCTCGAGTCGACCAACCGCTATCTCGCCCGCGAGCTCGGCCCCCGCGGCATCCGCTGCAATCTGATCGCCGCCGGTCCCGTCCGCACGATGGCGGCGAAGTCGATCCCGGGCTTCGCCCAGTTCGAGGACGTGTGGGACGACCGGGCCCCACTGGGGTGGGACGTCGACGACTCCACGACCGTTGCCGAGACGACGGTTGCCCTGCTCTCCGACTGGTTCCGGGGCACGACCGGCTCGATGATCCACGTGGACGGCGGCTATCACTCCGTCGGCGCCTGAGCCTGCCCGCCCCGACCTCTTGGTCGTCGGCGGGACCGGCTTCCTCGGTCGCCACCTCGTCGCCGGCGCGACCGGCGGGGTCGCGGCGACACGCCACCGCAGTGCGGTCGCCGTCACGGACAGAGTGGTCGAGTGGCACGCCTGCGACCTCGCCGACGGCGGCGGCGCCTCGGGCGATCTGATCAGGTCGCTTCGACCGCGAGCGGTGATCAACGCCGCCTACGTCCAGAGCGGCGACGACCTCGACGCGATCACAGCCGTGGCTCCCGGGGCGATGGCCGCCGCGTCTCGCGACGTCGAGGCCCGATTCGTCCATCTCTCGACCGACGTCGTCTTCGACGGAACGACCGACCGGCCGTACCGCGAGGACGACACGCCGACGCCCGTCCACGACTACGGCCGCGCCAAGGCGAGGGCCGAGCGCCTCGTGGCCGAGCACGATCCCGGCGCGGTGGTCGTGCGAACCAGCCTGCTCTGGGGTGACCGCGACGACCCCGGTCCCCAGGTCGCCCTCACCACCGACCCGTCCCTGACCTTCTTCGACGACGAGTACCGCAGTCCGCTCCGGGTGACCGCGCTGGCGGCGGCGTGCCTGGAGCTCGTCGAGCGCGGCGACATCACCGGCGTCCTGCACGTCGCCGGCGCCGACACCGTCGACCGGTTCGAGTTCGCGCAGCGGGTCGGCCCGATCG
>JBDQKM010000088.1:0-14289 GCA_040263275.1 Acidimicrobiales bacterium | reverse complement strand
GAACAGCGATCCGGCCAGGGCGCTGATGCCACCGGAGATGGCGAAGGCCGACAGCTTGGCCCGGGCCGGCGACACCGTCGACGCGGCTGCCATGTCCTCGTTGTCGCGGACGGCGATGAGCGTCCGGCCGATACCCGAGGATCGCACCCGAGCCGCGATCCACGACACGAGCATCAACGCGACGAGGCAAAGCAGGTAGAGGCTCCGCCGCGAGGCGCTGAAGTCCAGGCCCAGGAACGACGGCGGGCGGGGCGGCCGCGGGAAGCTGGTGCCGCCGGTGAAGAAACTCTGATCGAACAGCCAGGAGCTGGCCGCCACCGCGAACGCGAGCGTCGTCACCGCGAGGAAGAGCCCGCGCACCCGCAGAGCGGGCAGGCCGATCAGCAGCGCGCCGACGACACCGAGCGCGACCGAGAGCAGCACGGCGACCGCCCAGGGCGCCTCGATGCTGAAGTCGAAGAGGTCGAACGGAATGGGGATGTCGTGACCCTTGGTGAAGGCGACCGTCGAGAGACCGCCCACGCCCACGAACGCGAACTGACCGAGCGAGAGCTGACCGGCCCAGCCGGTGAGGATGGACAACGACAGGGCGACCATCGCGAACAGCACGATGCGGGTCCAGATCGAGATCCCACCGGACGTGGTGACGAACACCGGAACCAGGGCGAGCGCCCCGAAGAGGGCCATGAGTCCGATGCCGTTGATGTTGCGGACCCACCACACGCCACGGAGTCGCTCGGGGATCGGTCGGCTGGCGGGTGAGAGCGACCAGCCATCCTGACGCTCCCCCTTGATCACCCAGATGACGACGATCAGCACGGCGACGAACATCCACGCGTTGACCACGTCGGCGTTGTCGACGTTCTCCCGCACCAGCTTCTCGGCCACCCCGACCCCGAGACCAGCGGCGACCACACCCGGCAGCGACCGCATCCTGGCCAGTAGCGACACGACGAGCACCCGCAGGAGCAGCTGTTCCACCAGCAGATTGCCGGTGTCGTCCACAGCCGCGGCACTGAAGATGGTGAACGGGGCGGTCAGGATCGCGGTCACGGCGGCGAAGCCTGCGGCGATGGTCCAGACGATCGTCGAGACCCGCCGAGGGCTGGTGCCGTAGACGCGCGCCGTGTCGGAGTTGTCGGCCGAGGCCCGCACCGCGAGACCGAATTTCGTGCGCGTCATGAAGAGCGCCAACATGAGGATCAGGACCGGCACGACCAGCAGCACCACCAGCTCACGAGCAGCGAGCGAGATGTGTTGTGTCGGATTCCAGTTCACGTCGAACGCGGTGGGGATGGGCCCACCCGCCGTGATGTCGGGGATCCAGCCGACGCGAGCGAGAGTCAGGATCTGACCGACGCCGATGGTCGCGATGAGCAAAACCAGACGCGGAGAGGTGAAGAGTCTTCGGACGACGATGAGCTCGACCGCCATACCGATGAAGGCGGTGGCCACCACCGCCACCACGAAGGCCAGCCACCAGTTGACGCCATAGTTGACGATCATCATCACGAACAGGGCGAGCCCGAAGAACCCGATCTCACCGTGCGCGAAGTTGAGTACTCCCGTGGAGCGGTAGACGAGGACGAACCCGGCGGCCAGCGCGGCGTAGCTGAGGCCCGTGATCAGCCCGATGACCAGATCCTGCTGGCCGAACTCGAACCCGAGGAATTCGATCATCCGCCCTCACCGCCGAGGAAGACGGCCCGGGCGAGGTCGTCGCGTTCCGCCAGCTCCTGTGCCGGCCCTTCGAATCGCACGATGCCCTTCTCCATGAAGATCGCCCGATCGGCGAAGGCGAGGGCGACGTTGAGTGACTGCTCGACGATGATCATCGTCTGGCCCTGGGCCTTGAGCCGCTCGACGACGGAGAGGAGCTCCTGCACCACGACCGGCGCCAGCCCGAGGCTCAGCTCGTCGATCAGCAGCACCTCCGGCTCGTGCATCAACGCCATGGCGAGGGCGAGCATCTGTTGCTGCCCGCCGGAGAGGTCGCCGGCCGGCTCGGTCAGGCGATCACGCAACGCCGGGAAGGTCTCGAGCGCCTTCGCGACGCGTCGATCGGCCTCGGCCGGTTCGACATTGCTGCCCAGCAGGGCGGCTCGCAGGTTCTCGCCGATCGACAGCGAGGGGAAGATCCCGGCGCCGCCGCGCAGCTGGACGATGCCGACCCGGAAGCGGGTCTCTGCCTCGGCGTAGGTGATGGTGCGTCCGTTGAGTCGAACCACACCGCGATCGGGGATGCCGAGGCCCGAGATCGCCCGCAACAGCGTGGACTTGCCGGCGCCGTTCGTGCCCAGCAGGGCGACGACTTCGCCCTTGCCCACCTCGATCTCGACGTCGAACAAGACCTGCACCGGGCCGTAGCTGAAGTCGAGATTGCGGACCTGCAGCGCCGGGACCTCGTCGCCGGCCGCGATCTTGCGGGCCTCCTCCTGCTCCTCGAGGAGTTCTTCGACGGCGAGGGAGATGTCTCGCCGGATGTGGAATGCGCCACGCCGGATGAGCCAGCCGCCGAGCATCGCCGTCCAGGGCGCCAGCAGGATCATCGCCGTGCGGTTGTTGTAGGCGTCGGAGATCTGTCCGGCCACGATGCCGCCGATGAACCCGCCCATGAGGAAGATGAACACCGGGAGCAAGGCGAATGCCTGGGCCCTGATGCGATACGGCGCGACCGCCGCGATGATCGTCGGTGCCGCGACGAACGCCGAGGAGATGCACGCCTGGGCCAGGCCGATCGCCAGGACCAGGAGCCAGAGGGTCTTGATGGGGAGGGCCACCATGTAGATCAACCCCGCGGTGACGATGAGGCCACCCGTGAGCTTCACCATCGACTCGGGGTCCTCGCGGAACTTCCGGTCGAAGGCTCTGCCCGCGAACGGGATGGCCACCAGCGACGGAATCCACAGCAGCGACTCGACGATGCCGCGGTCGAGGGCGTCGAGCCCGTACTTGTCGTCGAGCAGAAGGTTGAACTGCCCCGGGACGGCGATGAGCGCGAACCCCAGGACGCCGATGCCGGTGGCGAAGAAGTAGAACGTCCGGATCTTTCGGAGTCGCGCCAACGCCGTACTCATCGAGGGTTCGAGTTCGTCGACGTCGACTGCCTCGTCGGTCAGCAACGCCGACTGCTCGTTCTGGCCCCGCTTCGGTTCCCGCATGGCGAAGGACGCGATGCCGACGAGCACCGGCGGGATGGCCAGGAGGTAGAACGCCCATCGCCAGCCCTCGTCGCCGCCGGCCGTGGTCGCGATGAAGCCGATCGTCAGCGGCCCGAGCAGCTGTCCGAGCGGCCGCCCGAGTCCTTCGAACGCGAAGATCCGCGACCGGGACGTGATGGGATACGCGTCGGTGAGCAGCGAGTTCGACACCGGGATTCGGTACGCCTGTCCGAAGCCGGTCGCCGCGTTGGTCCAGAAGAGCTGGAAGGCGTTGACGATGAACCCCGACAGGGCCAGCGTCGCGGCCCAGAAGAACGACGCGATCGGGATGATGCGCACCCGCGTGATGCGATCGGCGAGAGCCGCCATGGGAACCGCGCCGAGCACGAGGGCCACGCCGCCGAAGCCGAGCACCCCGGCCAGCACCGTGTCGGAGATCTTCAACGAGTCCTGGATGTCGGGACCGATCACCCGAATGGCCCGCGGGAGGTCGTCGATGAAGTTCAGGAAGAAGAGCAGGACGACCGTGGTCTTGCCCCCGACGCGCATCGCCTCTCGCAGCGTCATCGGGTCGTCGCCGACTCCCGGCAGCAGGTCGTCGGGGAGAACGACCGCGGCATCTCGCTCGGCCTGCGCCTCCTGACGCTTGGCCTCTTCTTCGAGCACGGCCGCGGCAAGGGATGCTGCGCCTGTCACCTCGCCGTCGCTTGACTCCCCCGCCATCGTCCCCTCGATCACGTGCGTCGAAGGCGACAGTTTGGCCGGTCCGACCGGCGGACGCCAGTACACGGTCCCGGAGCGGCACCCCCCCCACGCATGCGTGACTTGTGTCACTGTGGTCTGGGCACAAGACTTGCCCGAACGCCGTTCGTCTGAACGGCAGGACCCTGGAGGATCCCATGACCCACCGCACCCTTCGCTGGCTGAGCGTGTTGTTGGCGTTCACCTTCCTCGCTGCCTCGTGCGGCGGGGAGACGAGCTCCGACGACGCCGACACCACGGACACCACCGACGACTCCACGCCGGACGACTCGACCCCCGACGACTCGACCCCGGATGACTCGACCCCCGACGAACCGGCGCCCGACGACGGCGAGCCGAACATCTACGAGGACCCGCGGGGCGGCATCTTCGCCGAGTTCCAGCAGACCTACGACCGGGGCTCCCATCCGTTCACCCAGGTCGACGCGGTGTGCCTGCCACACGACCCGGCCCCTGATCGGGTCGACACCGACCCGGGCATCACGGCCGACGAGGTCAACGTCGGCCACATCCGCAGCCGCCTCGAGGACGCGGTCTCCATCGGCTTCGGCATTCCCGTCGGCGATCCGGAGGAGATGTTCGACGTCATCATCGATTACATCAACGAGGAGTGCGGCGGCATCCGTGGTCGTCAGATCAACCTCGGCTACGCCGAGGCCGACCTGCTCGGCGCCGACGTCGAGGCGAGCCGCAACCGGGCCTGCATCGAGATGACCGAGGACCACAACTCCGTCATCGTGATGAACAGCAGCGGGTTCCAGGGATCGGCCAACCTCTGCCTCGTCGAGGAGGACCCCAAGACCTCGTTCATCTCGACCCAGGGTCAGACCGTGGAGTTCATGACCCGAGGCGAAGACCGCCTGATCTCGATGTCGCCCACGCTCGAGGAGAGCCTCCGGTTCCTCGTCGAGGACCTGCTGGCCTCCGGCGCCCTCGACGGCAAGTCGGCCGGCGTCGCCGCGCCGAACACACCCGGTCAACAGGAAGCGGTTGAAGCGGCTCTCGTCGAACCGCTCCGCGAGGCCGGTATCCCGATCGTCTTCGACGTGCTCGACTGCGGCGGCGGCACCTCGTGTGTCGGCGGCGTGCCCGAGTCGGTGCAGAACATGATCGACGCCGAAGTCGACGTGTTCTTCAACGTGCTCAACATCCTGTCGGCACCGGGCTACATCAACGAGATGGTGACCCGCGGCTTCGAACCGGGCGACGTCCAGTTCTACGCCTCCGACTTCAACAGCCAGGCGAGCGAGCTGGTCTCGGGCCAGATCGCCAACAACCCGGACGCCGGGGCGCTCTACAACGGTGCCATCATCGTCGACTTCCGCAACACCGGCGAGACCCGAAACCCGGACTACGCCCCCAACCCCTTTGCGGTCGAGTGCAACCGGGTCTACGCGGAGAACAGCCCGAGCGGCACATCCCACAACTGGGACGATGCCGGCGACTCCGCCTACGGCATGGTCGGCAGCGTGTGCAGCATCGTGCGGGTCATGGCCCGGGCGATCTACGACGCCGGCGACAACCCGACCATCGCCGACATCCAGGCGGCGCTCGCGAGCCTCGGACCGATCGACAACAACGCCCTGACCCCCGCCTCGCTCGAGCCGGGCAAGACGCAGTCGGCCGATGCGATCCAGACGATGGACTGGACCTTCCCGTGCGACCAGGTGCGACCCTTCGTCCGCTCCTCGGGCGACCCGGTGTGCCTCACCGGCCGCGGCGACTACCGCCCGGCCCCGCGCTAGGTCACGACTGATCCGCTCACCGGGCGGATCGACATCGCAAAGGGGGAATCCCGGCCATTGGCCGGGATTCCCCGCGTTTCGGCGCGAGAATCGACGCCGTGGCCGCAGTCTTCATGCTCTTCTTCGGGGTGCTCGCGGCGGCGTTCGCCCGCAACGCGACCGCCTCGGCCAACGCGGCGTGGAAGGCCGCGGGCGAACACCTGGGCCTGGCCCACACCCCGGGCCGCATGCTCTCCTCGCCTCAGCTCAACGGGTCGGTGCGCGGGGTGGCGGTGCGCGTCGAAGTAGTCAGCAGGAACCGCTCGACCCTGACCGTGTACTCCGCCGTGCACCCGACACCCGCTCCGCCGGTCGAGTTCAAGCGCCAACACGCCGTCTCGTTCCTCCGCCAGATCGTGGGCGGTCGCGACGTGGTCGTGGGCGACCCCCGCTTCGACGACTCGATCGTCGTCGACGCCGGCAGCGAGATCGCGATCACGGACTACCTCACCCCCGCGCGACGCGCCGCGATCCTGTCGATCTTCTCGACATGGCGGACCGTCGAGCTGACCGACAGCTGGCTCTCGGGCAGCACGACCGGCCAGGCGAAGCAGGCCACCGAAATGGTGTCGACCATCAACCGGATGGTCGACATGGTCCGGGTGCTGGCCGATCACGAACCGGTCGATGCCGCCCTGTCGCTCCTCGACGACGGCGAGCTCCACGACGCGGCAACGGCGCTGCACACGGTCAACGCCGAGAGCGACGCCGACAATGTCGTCGTGCAACTCCTCGAGGCGGAGACCCTGGTGGCCGCCGGCGAGACGGTCCGAGCCGTCGAGATCGTCGACCAGGTGGCCGAAAGGCTGCCGGACGACCCGGAGGTCGCCGACCTGCAGCACCTCGTCGACGCCACCACCGATGACGATACGACCGCACCGCCGGCCTCACTCGATTCGCCGGGGGTGATCGACGACCTCTTCGCCTCCACCCGCTACGGCCTCGACATCGACCGCCGCTTCTCGGAGGCCTACGCCGAGCGGGTGGTCACGTGGACGGGCACCGTCGAGCAGTCCCGCGGCTATCGCAGCGATGCCGACTTCGGCACCGAACCCGGCACCAAGACGACCGTGGCGCTCGGGGCCGTCGGTGGCTCCCGACTGATGTCGAACCGCGTGAAGGCGGTCGTCGACCTTCCGGACGGCACCGACCTCGACCGGGGCGACGAGATCACCTTCCGGAGGACGCTCCTCCACGTCGACCGCTTCACCCGCCGGCTCTACGTCCGCGACGCCGTTCTGGTCTGAGGGCGGCGTCGCCGATCAGTCGTCGACGACCACGAGCGGGTGGCCCCGCACGTCGGTTGTGGTGTGGGCGAGGACCGCGCCGCCCCGCACGACCACGCGGCCGGCCGGCGCATCGGCGACCGCCGCCCGCACCCCGCTCGCCGGCACCAGGAGCAGGTCGGCCACCGCGCCCACGTCGGGGCCTGCCGTGGGAAGGCCCATCACCGCCCGTGCGTCGGTGGTGACCATCGACCAGGCCCGCTCGGCATCGACGTGGCCGGCGGTCACCATCAACGACGCGACTTCGAACGGATCTGCACGGCCGACGGCGTTGAACGGGTCCTGCAGGTTGTCGGCGCCGGCGCACACGACGACCCCGGCCGACGCGAGGGCATGCACGGCGGTGAGGCCCCGGGGCGGGGCAACCGGACGGCCGCGAGACTGCAGGAAGAGATTCGTCTGGGGAAGCGCCACGACGCCGATACCGGCCTCGGCCACTGCGGCGGCCACCTCCGCCTGCCGGGTCTCTTCGGCCATCCCGAGCGAGCAGCAGTGCGACGCCGTGATCGCATGCGGGAACCCGGCAGCCAGCTCGGCGAGATCGGCGAGGGCCATGACCCCGGGGTCGAGGGTCTCGTCGGTGTGGAAGTCGACCGCCAGCCCCGCCGAGGCGGCTCGATCGAGCAGCCTGGCCGTGGCCTCGCGGCGATCCGAATCGACATACGGCACACCACCGACGAGGTCGATCCCCCGAGCGATCGCCCTGTCGAGCCGCGCCAGCGCGTCCCCGGGGCCCTCGCCGACGGAGGAAGGAGCGACGAGGGCGCACACCTGGATCTCGATCACTTCTGCGAAACGGTCGCGGAGCTCGACGAGCGCGTCCACGGCGCGAAGGTCGACATGGGGTCCGCAGTCGACATGGGTCCGCACCGCGCTGTAGCCGGCGAGGACCATGCGCCGCACCGCCTGCTCGGCCCGCCCGGTGATCTCCTCGACGGACCGAGACGGACCGGTCGCCGACCAGGCATCCAAGGCACCGGCGAGATCACCGGCCGGGTTCGGTACCGCATCGGCAGTGAGGGCCTTGTCGAGGTGGGCGTGGGGCTCGACCGGCCCCGCCAGCGCGAGCCACCCGTCGAGCGACAGGTCGGTGTCGGCCGGGGGTCCGCCACCGGCCTCGTCGATCGCAACCACAGCACCGGCGCGGCAGCTCAGGTCGACGAGACGACCGCCGACCCGGACCCGACGAAGCACGAGGTCGTTCATGACGGCTCAACGTAGTCGTGGACGCCGTCGACCGATCCTTGCGGACACGCACTTCACGGAGCGTTCACAGGCCCGCGCCGACACCGGTAGGGTGCCGGCGTGACGTGCAGGGTCATCCATGCGCACCCCGTTCCCGGGAGCTTCAGCGCCGCCCTCTGCGATGCGGTGGCAGACGGCGTCAGAGATGGTGGGATCGAGCCCGTCGTGACCCATCTCGGGCCGGACGGATCCGGCCCCGACGCCGCCGCGCTCACCGGCACCGATGCCCTGCACCTCGTGTATCCCACATGGTGGGGCGGACCCCCCGCCGAGATGCTCGACTGGATACAGCGCATCCTCGGCCCGTGGGTCGACGGTCCGTCCAGTGACCCGTCACCGCTGGCTGCCGTCACGACCCTGACCGCCGTCACCACCCACGGCTCATCGGCGCTGGTCAATCGTCTCCAGGGCGAACCCGGCCGCCAACTCGTGACCCGCGTCGTCGCTCCCCTCTGTCACCCCGATGTCGAGGTCGAGTGGATCGCCCTCTATGCGATCGAGGCCACCGACCGGACCGCACGCGAGGCGTTTCTCGATCGCGCCCGCCGGTCGGTGGCGCTCACCAGCGGCGCAGCGCGTCGCTGACGGAATCGACGTCGTCGTCGGGCCGAAGGACCACATGGGTCCGCCTGCACGTCCAGGCGCAGTGCAGGCGAATGGTCCGCAGGATCGTCCGACGGGCACCGTCTCGGGCCCGGGCGCGCCCGACACGACCGTGCGGGTGCCGCGTCACCAGGCCGATTCGACGGATGTGTCGCAACTTCGGGACGAAGCGATCGTCGTCGAACGTGAAGGCGACGCCGGTGACGAACACCCGGTCGAGGAATCCCTTCACCCGGGCCGGGAGGGAATGGGCGACGGTCGGACAGCAGAACAGCAGCGCGTCGGCACTGCGCACCAGCGCCGCCGCCTCGCGGGTCTCGGGAGCCAGGAGGTTCTCCCCCTCGTCGGGGTAGGCCCGATGTTCCGCCTCGGACATCGCCAGGGGGAACGGGGGTCGGGCCAGGGCGAGCACGTCGACCTCGTGCCCGCGCGCCCGGAGGGTGCCGATCGCGGCGTCGACGACGGGATCGCCGTCCTCGAAACCGTCGATCACCAACACCCGCATCACCACAGTGTGCCGTCCCGCCATGATCCAACCGGCGCCGGAAACGACGAAACCCCAGGCCGGGACGAACCCTGGACCTGAGGCTTCACGGGGTGGAGGTGAGGGGAGTTGAACCCCTGGCCTCCTCGATGCGACCGAGGCGCTCTACCAACTGAGCTACACCCCCGTGGGAGCCGCCATGGTAGCGGCTCGTCGGGCGATCCGACTCAGCTGTTGACGACCTGGGGGGTCTGCACGGACGGCTCCGGGGCACCCTCCGGGTAGAGCATGTGGACCTTGATCTCGCGCTCGGCCTCGTCGTTGCGACGTTGCACCAGTGCGTAGCCGAAGGACAGGAGGGCCAGGTCGACCACGACGTGCAACAGCACGGCGACTCCGCCGATGGCGACCGCGGCGAAGAACGTGACGACGGCAGCGACGACGAGCGCAACGGCGACATCGCGACGCCGACGAGCCGCTTCGGTGGCGGTGCGGGGTGCAAGTGCGGGGACCGACGGGCTGAACGCCTGGGCCCGGGTGGCGGAACCACCCAGAGAGCCGAGCCCGCTCGAGAACGCTCGGATACCGTCGGAACGACGTCGGGACGTCTTCTGGTTCTCACGCCAGTACCAGCCGAGATAGCCGGCCCAACAGGCGCCGAGAATCAGGAGAACGATTGACTCCTTCATCGGATGAGGTCTCCTCCAGGGTGCGGTGCGGCGGTGCACCGAAAACAACGACTCCCGGCATCGGGGGCCCGTACTCCAAGTTACGGTTCTACTACGAACGCAACGCGAAGACAATCACCGGGCGACAAACGTCACATCGCCGAGATCGCGGCCGATGAGGTCCGACTCAGCCCGGATCGCGGCGATAGTGACCGCTCCGGCCACCGGTCTTCTCCCACAGGGCGATCTCGCCGATCACCATGCTGCGGTCCTTCGACTTGCACATGTCGTAGACGGTGAGCGCGGCGACGCTGCACGCGGTGAGCGCTTCCATCTCCACACCCGTGCGATCGACGGTCTCGACCGACGCCTCGATCTCGATACTGTCGTCGAGGATCTCGAAGTTCACCGTGACCGAGCCGACCAGCAGCGGGTGGCACAGCGGCAACAGGTCCGATGTCCGCTTGGCAGCCTGGATCCCAGCGACCCGGGCGACCGCGAGCACGTCGCCCTTCTTGATCGCTCCCTGGGCGACGGCCGACGCGGTGTCGGGCGTCATCGACACCCGACCTCGGGCGATGGCCCGCCGGTGCGTCGCTTCCTTCGGTGTGACATCGACCATCCGGGCCCGCCCGAGCGGATCGAGATGCGTGAACCCGTGGTCAGAGCTTTCGGACATCGGGCGAGTCTAGAGCAGCCTGCAGTTGCGCCTACCCGCCGATCTCGGACATCGAGCGTCGGGGGCGGATGAAGTGCACCTGGTTGATCTGGTGACCGGCCCACTTCGACGCAACCGACCGGGCGAGGGCTTCGGCGACCACATCGTCGGAGGAGCCGTCTCTCAACAGGCTGCGCACATCGGTCTCGTCGGTTGCGAAGAGGCAGTTGCGGAACTGGCCGTCGGCGGTGATGCGCGCTCGATCGCACGTGTCGCAGAACGACTGGCTCACACTGGCCACCACACCGATCTCGCCGCGCCCGTCGGCATGGCGCCACCTGGTCGCCGGAGCCGTGGTCCGCGGGATCGGCTCGATCTCGAACTCGGTGCGCAGGGTCGCCAGGATCTCGTCCTGGGTGAGGACCCTGTCGTTGTTCCACACCTCGTCGGCGTCGAGCGGCATGAACTCGATGAAACGGACCGTCACCCCCCGATCGCGACCGAAGCGGGCGAAGTCGAGCACCTCGTCGTCGTTGATCCCCTTCATGACCACCACGTTGACCTTCACGGGATCGAAGCCGGCGGCGACGGCGGCATCGATGCCGTCGAGTACCCGATCGAGCTCGTCCCGCCGGGTCAGCTCTTCGAACCGGTCGGCCCGCAGGGAATCGAGCGAGATGTTGACCCGGCGAAGCCCGGCGGCCTTCAGGTCGGCCGCGAGCAGGGGCATGCTGACACCGTTGGTGGTCATCGCCAGGTCGACACCGAGCGCGGCGAGCTTCTCCACCAGGACCGGCAGCTTCGCCCGCACCGTGGGCTCTCCCCCGGTGAGTCGGATCCCGTCGACGCCGTAGCGCTCGACCATGATGCGAGCGACCCGCTCGATCTCCTCGAAGGTGAGCAGGTCCTCGCGGCGCTGCCACTGCATGCCTTCCTCGGGCATGCAGTACGCACAGCGGAAGTTGCAGCGATCGGTGACGGAGATCCGCAGGTCGCGATGGACTCGCCCGAATCCGTCCACCAGCGCCGTCGTCATGGACCCAGAGTACCGAGCGGGATGATCTCGACCTCATCGCCCGCTCGCACGTCGACCCCGTCGGGCACCACGGCCAGCGCGGTTGCGCCGGCCATGTCCGTGAGCTGATGCGATCCCTGACCGCCCAGCTTGCGGATGTGCCAGCGCCCCGTCTCGTCGGGTTCGCCTACGACCCGGAGGAAGTGGATCTTGCCGTCGTCGTGACGGCCGAGGTCATCGCCACTGATGGCCGATCGGGCCGGCCGCGACAGCGTCGTGTGGCCGGCCATGCACCGCAGCGCGGGCCGAGCGAACAGCTCGTAGCTCACCATCGACGAGACCGGGTTGCCCGGCAGGCCGAAGATCGGTGTGCTGCCGACGAGACCGAAGGCGAAGGGTTTGGCCGGCTTGATGGCGATCTGCATCCAACGCATGTCACCGATGCGATCGAGCACGACCTTCACATAGTCGAAGACCCCCATCGACACGCCGCCGGAGGACAACA
Organism: Acidimicrobiales bacterium; assembly: GCA_040263275.1. GTDB lineage: Bacteria > Actinomycetota > Acidimicrobiia > Acidimicrobiales > Aldehydirespiratoraceae > JAJRXC01. Next base: position 2,118 of record JBDQKM010000088.1, on the reverse strand, counting down.
CGGCGTCGCACTGCTCCGCACCCTGACGGAAGACCCGTTCGATCTCGGCTTCGTCATCGCGGACCAGCCCGAGATCGACGGCCTCGAACCCCGACTCCTCCAGCAGGGTCAGCAGCGTGCGGCGGTTCGAGTCGCGGATCTGGCCGGGGCGGAGCGGGCTGCCGTCGTCGACCAACTCGTCGCCGGTGGAAACCACCCCGACGACCGGACGCGGGACCGCCGACACGGTGCGCACGCCCACACTCGCCAGCACCCCGAGATGCCCGGCGCCGAGGACGGAGCCGGCGGCGAAGAGCAGGTCGCCGGGCATGACGTCCTCTCCCGCACCGCGGACGTGATTGCCGGCAGGGACGGCGATCTCGATCTCGACGGTGGCCGTGGCCTCGTCGTGTCGGGTGCGTTCGACCATCACGACCGCATCGGCCCCGGGCGGCATCGGCGCACCCGTCATGATGCGCATCGCCTGCCCGGCCGAGAGCGGTTGGTCCGCCGCGGAGCCGGCGGCGACGGTGCCCACGACGTCGAGCGTGACGGGGGCGCCGGTGGTGTCGCTCGCCACGACCGCGAACCCGTCCATCGCCGTGTTGGCGAAGGGCGGCACCGTCTCGGTCGAGGTCACGTCGGAGGCGAGGACCAGACCGGCGGCATCATCGAGCGGCACGTCCACCGGCGGCGCCGGAGCCACCCGTTCGAGCACATGAGCCCTCGCTTCGTCGAGCGTGATCATGGCGTCAGCGTGCCAGACCCACGGCCCGGATCCGACCCCACCGCCCGATTCGGGCATCCCGGGCTCAGGCCAGGCCGCGTGCCTTCATGATCTCCACGAGCATCTCGGCCACCTGGGTACCGGCGGCCGGGTCGTCGAGCGAGAGCTCGAGGTTGGCCCGCAGCCAGTCGAGCCTCTGACCGGCGTCGTAGCCGGCGTCCTTGATGACGAGGCCTCGCAGACCCGGGTCGCCGATGAGCATCTCCATCGCGTCGGTCAGCTGGATCTCGCCGCCCTTGCCGGGCTCGGTCATGGCGAGCTTGTCGAAGATCTCCGGGGTGAACACGTAGCGGCCGGTCACCTTGAGGTTGGACGGTGCGTCCTCGAAGCGGGGCTTCTCGACGATCCGGTCGATCTCCACCACGTCGCCGTCGCGACTCGAGAACCCGGCGCAGCCGTAGTTGGAGATCTCCGGTCCGTCGACCTCGAACAGCGAGATCACCGACGAGCCCGATGTCTCGCACTCGTCGATCATGCGGCGCACGGTCACGCCACCGTCGGGCAGGAGCTCGTCGGGCAGGAGCACCGCGAAGGGTTCGTCGCGCACGTGGCGTGCCGCCATCGACACGGCGTGGCCGAGGCCGAGCGGTGCCCCTTGGCGGGTGAAGTGGAACGTGGCCATGTCGGTGATGCGACGCACACTGGCCAGCATCTCCACCTTGCCCTTGGCCTCGAGCAGGGTTTCCAGCTCGGCCATCCGGTCGAAGTGGTCCTCGACACCCTTCTTGGTCGGACTCGTGATGATCAGGACGTCGTCGATGCCGGCGGCGACCGCTTCCTCGACCACCCACTGGATGGCCGGACGGTCGACGACCGTCAGCATCTCCTTCGGCTGCGACTTGGTGGCCGGAAGGAAACGGGTGCCCAGGCCGGCGGCCGGGATGACGGCGGTACGAACTCTCTTGCCCATGCGGAACCTGCCCAATGTGAACGGCGTAAGTCAACCCACCCCCGAAGACGGTACGCCGCGGGGCAGCGTGCCGAAACCGGGGACCGGCCGAATCCCAATCGGCGCCCCAGGCCGCGAGTTGAGCGGCATCAGGCTGCGGCAGTACCCGATTCGTCGAGCCGGTTCTCGTCGCGCCGCAGCATCCGCCGGATGTTGGACTGGTGCCGGATGACCAGGATCGACGCCACACCGGCGGAGACGGCGATCTCGTAGGCCGGTCGGCCGACCAGCGCGGCGATGATCGGGTAGGACACCGCGATACCGAGCGAGCCGAGGGCGGCGATGCGCGCCACCTTGACGAGCAGGAGGAACACCCCGGCGCAGGCGAGCCCGATCAGCGGGTTGATGACGAGGCCCGCCCCACCCGCCGTGGCCACTCCCTTGCCCCCACGGAATCCCCTGG
>JBDQKM010000087.1:0-14449 GCA_040263275.1 Acidimicrobiales bacterium | reverse complement strand
GGGAGATGACGTCCAGGAACTCATCCAGGCGCGTTTCGACGAGCTGCTGCACGACGGCGACACCCCCACCGTCGCCGAGGGACAAGATCGCCACGCCGAGGCGGTCGAGCGCCACGTCGACGCGATCGTGTCGAGCCTCGAGGGTCGCTCGCTGGCCGGCCTACGGATCGTGGCCGACGCCGCCAACGGTGCCGCCTCGACCGTTGCCGGGCAGGTCTTCGCCCGGCTCGGTGCCGATGTCGAGGTCATCCACGACGGTCCCGACGGCCGCAACATCAACGACGGGTGTGGCTCGACTCATCCTGAGGATCTGATGGCGGCGGTTCGTGATCGGAGCGCCGACCTCGGTGTCGCATTCGACGGCGACGCCGACCGGCTCGTGGCGGGCGATGGCGGCGGCCGGATCGTCGTCGGCGCCCCGGTCTTCGCCATCTGCGCCCTGGGCCGACCCGCGCGAGGGCTCCTCGCCGGCGAGGCGGTCGTCGTGACGGTGATGACCAACCTCGGCTTCCGTCGCTCGATGGAGGCGGCGGGACTTCGCGTCGTCGACACCAAGGTCGGTGACCGCTACGTGCTCGAAGCCCTCGACGCCGATGGGTACACCCTCGGCGGGGAGCAGTCGGGTCATGTGATCTTCCGCGATCTCGCGTCGACGGGCGACGGGGTGCTCAGTGCGGTGCAGCTCCTCGACGTCGTGGCCCGCACCGGCCGCTCGCTCGCCGCGCTCGCCGACACATCGATGACCCGGCTCCCACAGGTGCTGCGCAACGTCCGCGGCGCCGAGCGGCCCGACGACGTCGATGCGGCCCTCGCCCCCTATGTCGCCGCGTCGATGGCCCGCATGGCCGACCGCGGTCGGGTGCTGATCCGGCCGTCGGGCACCGAGCCGTTGATCCGGGTCATGGTCGAGGCCGAGACCGATGAAGAGGCCCAGCGCGAGGCCGACTCGCTCGTGGCCGCTGTCGAGTCGCTGTTCACCTAGCGCCGCGGCCCGCCCGCCGACGGAGAGTTGCGGGGATTCGGCCCTAAACTGGCCCCTCCAGGCGGCCGACGGGAACACGCCCTCGTCTATTGGGAGAAATTCGCATGTGCGGGATCATCGCGGTCGTCAGGCGACCCTCGACACGACCGACTCCGGCGGGGGCCGATGTCGTCGACCCGTTGACGGGGTTGGCCGCCACGCTGCACGACGCGGCCGACATCACCGCCGCCCTGCGGAGGGCCGCCGACGAGCTCGAGACCGCCGATGCGCTCCTGCGCGGCGTGCCGGGTGTGCGGCTCCTCCTCGACGACGCGTCGGTCGCACCTTCGCTCGTCCACCACTGTGGTGAGATCCAGGCCGCCGTCGAGGCGATCGAGGCGGCCATGGAGGCTGGTGCGGCCTTGCCCACCGCCGAACTCGAGCCCCGGAATCACGAGCTGATCCGAGTCCGCGACGGCGTCTGGGCCATCACCCGCGACCGGATCCGCGCCGCCGAGACCGTGGGCCGCCTGGCCGGCGACGCTCGCTCGGCCGCAGCCCTCGAGGCCTTCCTCTCCGTGCATCAGGCCCTGAGCGCCATCGATCGGCTCGAGGTGCGCGGTCGTGACTCCGCCGGACTGCATCTGCTCGTGCACGACCACGCCCTCGATCTCGACGACCCCGCCGTGCAGGCGGCGATCGCCGCTCGCGCCGGCGACGAGAACTTCGGTTCGGGGAGCGTGCGGGTGGTCGACGGCGTCCTCAGCGTGGTCCACAAGACGGCAGCCGAGATCGGTGAGCTCGGCGACAACACCTCGGTGCTGCGCAAGGCGTTCGCCGACGACGAACTGCTGCGTGCCGCACTCGCCAACGACACCGCGCGCACGCTCGTGCTCGGCCACACGCGTTGGGCGTCGATCGGCATCATCAGCGAGCCCAACGCCCACCCGCTCAACAGCGAGCTGGTCGACGCCGCCGGTCCCTACGTCGTCGGCGCCCTCAACGGCGATGTCGACAACTTCGCCGATCTGATCGCCGAGGAAGGGGTCACGATCGCGCCGGCCATCACCACCGACGCCAAGGTGATCCCGAGCCTGATGAGCTGTCGGCTCGGCGAGGGCCTCGAATCGGCGGAGGCGTTCCGGCGCACCGTCGCAACCTTCGAGGGCTCGGTGGCCATCGGTGCGTCGACGGCGAGCGCCCCCGACCGGCTCCAGCTCGCCTTGCGGGGCAGCGGTCAGGCCCTCTATGTCGGCCTCGCCGAGGACGCCTACATCGTGGCGAGCGAGCCCTACGGCGTCGTGGAGGAGACCACGCGCTACCTCCGCATGGACGGTGAGACGCCCGGCAACCCGGAGAACCCCAACGCCAGTCGGGGCCAGATCATCGAACTCGACGGCGACGATGCCGGCATGTTGTCCGGCATCCTGCGGAAGGCCTACGACGGCACCGACCTGCCGGTCGACGAGGGCGACATCGCCGTGGCGCAGATCACGACCCGCGACATCGATCGAGGCGACCACCCCCACTATCTGATGAAGGAGATCGGCGAAGCACCGACCTCGTTCCGCAAGACCCTCCGCGGCAAGATCGTCGACGGCGACGACGGCCCGACGGTCTCGCTCGGTCCGGAGATCATCCCGTCCGAGGTCAGAGCCGCGATCGCCGACGGGTCCATCGACCGGGTCCTCGTCATCGGGCAGGGCACCGCGGCCGTCGCCGGTCAGTCGCTGGCCGCGGCACTCGACGTGTTGGTCCCCGACGGCCGGATCACCGCCCAGGCAATCCTGGCGACCGAGCTCTCCGGCTTCGCGCTGCGAGCCGACATGAGCGACACGCTCATCGTGGCCGTCAGCCAGTCGGGCACGACCACCGACACGAACCGCACGGTCGACATCGTGCGCAATCGCGGCGCCAAGGTGATCGCGATCGTCAACCGGCGGGGAAGCGATCTGACCGACCGGGCCGACGGTGTGCTCTACACCTCCGATGGTCGCGACGTCGAGATGTCGGTTGCGTCCACCAAGGCCTTCTACTCGCAGATCGCGGCCTGACTCCTGATCGCGATCGCGGGGGCCGACGAGCTCCTCGGTTCCGACGGGGCCGACGATCGCCGGGCCCTGCTGCAGGCGATCACCGAGATGCCGGTCGCGATGGAGACGGTCATCGGCCGACGAGACGTGATCGGCGAGGCTGCGCGTCAGTTCGCGCCCAGTCGTCGCTACTGGGCCCTCGTGGGCAACGGCGCCAACCGCATCGCCGCCCAGGAAGTGCGGATCAAGCTCTCGGAGCTCTGCTACAAGTCCATCGCCGCCGACAGCACCGAGGACAAGAAGCACATCGACCTCTCGTCCGAACCGCTCATCCTGGTCTGCGCGGCCGGGCTTTCGGGGTCGACCGCCGACGACGTGGCCAAGGAGGTCGCGATCTTCCGGGCCCACAAGGCGGCGCCGATCGTGATCGCCGACGAGGGCGAGGCCCGCTTCGATGCCGCGCTCGCGGTGCTGCCGGTGCCGGCCGTCGATGCCCGGTTGGGATTCATCCTGTCGGCCATGGCCGGCCACCTGTTCGGCTACGAAGTGGCGTTGGCGATCGATGCGCAGGCGATGCCCATGCGTGAAGCCCGCAGCGCGATCGAACAGGTCGCGGCTCGCAGCGACGTCAACGGCGAAGCGGCGCTCGACGCCGTCGAGCCGGTGCTCGAACGACTGGCCGCCGCCTACTTCGACGGCATCCGCACCGGCGCCTACAACGGCCATCTCGAAGCCGGGACGGCGGTGAAGATCGGTTCGCTGCTGCGCTTCGCCCTCGGCTCGGCGCCGCTCGAGTCGTATCAGATCGAATACGGAAAGGTCGGCACGCCGGCGGTGGTGCTCGATGACCTCGCCGCCGCGCTCACCGTCGGCATCGAGGAGCTGACCCGACCCATCGACGCCATCAAGCACCAGGCAAAGACCGTCACCGTCGGCATCTCCCGGTCCGACGAGACGCTGCTCGAGGTGGCGCTTGCTCGCGCCGCCCTCGAGGCCGGCGCCCCGCGCGACCGGCTCAGCTACGCGTCGCTGCGAGCCCTCGCGGATCTCGACCCGGCCGTGGCCGAGGTGCTCGGACACACCCGCTACCGCATCGAGGGGCTCGACGAGGACGGGGAAGGCGAGGCCACGGCCGTCGTCGTCGACCGTGGCGGCATCAGCCGCAACATCGCGTCCCGCACCGATCGCTCGCCGACGCTGCGAGGCACCAAGCATCAGGTCGCCCTCGAACGGCGGGTGTTCGTGGCCCTGGGTCGGAGCGACGGCCGTTCCCTCGTGTTCGTGCCCGAACTGAAGGACAACGTCACGACGGGGATGACCCTCCTGCAGGTGCGCTTCGCCGATGAACTCTCGCCGGCCGGCGCCCGCGGCGTGCTCCAGGGGTATCGCAACCGCTACTCGGCGTTGCGCGACGCCGTGCTCGAGACCGAGGACGTGTTCCGCGAGGACCTGTTGGGCGCGCAGGCAGTCGCCGACCTCCTGACGCTGCCCATCAACGTGCTGGCCGATCGCTGGCGGGTGGGCAACGGCGCCTAGTGGTCGCCCGCCGGTAGGGTCCGGGCATGATCGGTATCGGCACCGACCTGGTCGACATCGACCGCTTCCGCACCGTCCTCCAACGGACGCCGTCGTTCGTCGACCGCGTCTTTCGTGACGACGAGCGGGCGTACGCGGACCAGGCCAACGATCCGACGGCTCGGCTCGCCGCTCGTTTCGCGGCGAAGGAGGCGACGTTGAAGTCGCTCGGCCTCGGGCTCGGTGCCATGGCCCTGTCCGACATCGAAGTGGTCAAGCACGACGACGGCCGTCCCGAGCTCCGCCTCCACGGCACCGCCGCAGCTGCGGCAGCCGAGGCGGGCGCGACCCGGTTCCTCCTGACCATCTCGCACACCGAGCATCTCGCCCAGGCGACGGTCGTGGCGTTGGCATCGTGATCCCGATCGTCACGCCGGCCCGGATGGCGGAGATCGATGCCGCGGCGGTCGACGAGCTCGACGAACTCATCGATCGCGCCGGTCGGGCCGTCGCCCTCGTCGCCCTGGACATGCTCGGGGGCACCTACGGACGTCGGGTGGTGGTGCTCGCCGGACCCGGCAACAACGGCGCCGACGGCCGGGTCGCCGCCCGGCATCTCGAGCGGCGGGGTGTGCGGGTCGTGATCGTCGACGCGCTCGATGCACCGCCGACGCTGCCGTCGGCCGATCTCGTGATCGATGCGGCTTTCGGCAACGGCCTGACCCGGCCCTTCGTCGCACCGGCGCCGCCGCCCGGCGCCGCCGTGCTGGCGGTCGACATCCCGTCGGGAGTCGACGGACTCCGCGGTGAACGACTGGGGCAACCGCTGGCGGCCGACTGCACCGTCACCTTCCAGGCCCTCAAACCCGGGCTCGTGCTCGAGCCGGGACGGAGCCTCGCCGGCGTGGTACGGGTCGTCGACATCGGGTTGGTGCTGGGCGACGTGCCGGTCCACGCCGTGGCTGACGACGATGTGGCGTCGCTTCTCGGGTCCCGGCCGGCCGATGACCACAAGTGGCGCAGCGGGGTGCGCATCGTGGGTGGGTCGCGGGGGATGACCGGCGCGGCTTCGCTGGCGGCCCGGGCGGCCCAACGCATGGGCGCCGGGATCGTCCAGCTGGCGATGCCGGGGTCCGACGGCACGGAAGGACCGATCGAGGCCGTCAGCCTCCCGTTGCCGGCGGAAGGCTGGGCCGAGGCGGCGTACGGCACCGTCGAAGATCGGCTGCGCGCCCTGCTCGTCGGCCCCGGTCGCGGTCGGGTCGACGACGACGATCTGGCCGCCGCGGTCTCGTTGGAGCGTCCGTTGGTGATCGACGGCGACGCGCTGCGGCCGGGACTCACCTCGCTGCTCGCGCTTCGGAAGGGGCCGACCGTCCTGACTCCGCACGACGGCGAATGGGCCCGGCTCACCGACGACGACGGTGCCGACCGCATCGCCGCCACCCGTGGGTTCGCCGCGACCCACCGAGTGACCGTCGTCCGGAAGGGACCGACCACGATCGTGGCTGCGCCCGACGGTGAGACCCGGGTGGTCACCTCGGGCACCGCCGCCCTCGCGTCGGCCGGCACGGGCGATGTGCTCGCCGGCGCGATCGTCGCCCTCCTCGCCCGGGGCCACGACGAATTCGACGCCGCGACCATCGCCGCCCACATCCACGGTGCCGCGGGCGCCCGTCTCGGCCCCGGACTCGTGGCCTCGGAGGTCGCCGACGCGTTGCCGGTCGTCGTCGCCGATCTGCTCGATCGCCGCTGACCTCGCCATGAGCCTGCGGATCGATCTGGTCGAGCCGTTCTTCGCCGGTTCGCATCGGGCCTGGGCCGAGGGTTGGGCTGCGCACTCGAGCCACGACATCCGCCTTCACACCCTTCCGGGTTCGGCATGGCGGTGGCGGATGCGGGGTGGCGCGGCAACCGTGGCACCCCGCCTGGTGGACCGGGCCGTTCGGGACGGGCTCCCGGACCTCCTGGTGGTGTCGGACATGATCGATCTCGGTGATCTGCTCGGACGAGTGCGTCGCTCTCATGCCGCAGTGCCGACCGCCCTCTACCTCCACGAGAACCAGCTCACCTATCCGCGACGACCGGAGGAGCCGCTCGACTCGGGGCTCGCCTGGATCACCTGGCGCAATCTGACCCAGGCCGACGAGATCTGGTGCAACTCGGCGTTCCATCGTGACGAGCTGCTCGCCGCGCTCCCGGAGTTCCTCGGGCGAGTCCCCGACCACGACCAGCTGGGACTCCTCCCGTCGGTCGAACAGCGCATGCGAGTCCTGCCGGTGGGGGTGGAGATCCCCGATGACGGCGGGCGGTCGCACCCGCCGCTGGTGTTGAGCAATCAGCGTTGGCACGACGACAAGGACGTCGATGCCGTGGCCCGGGCCCTCGTGCGGCTCGCCGAGGCGGGCGTCGAGTTCCGCGTGGCGATGATCGGTGACCACCGCGGGGGTCGGGCCGACGACATCGATCCGCTGCTCGACCGGCTCGGTGACCGGGTGGTCGCCCGCGGCCTCGTCGACCGCGACACCTACGGGCGGCTCCTGGGTGAGGCCGATGTCGTCGTGTCGGCGGCTCGCAACGAGTTCTTCGGTGTGGCCGTGGTCGAGGCCATCGGGGCCGGTGCCGTCCCGGTCCTGCCGAATGCCGTCGCGTATCCCGAGGTCGTTCCTGAACGCCATCACGGGTCGGTCCTCTACGAACGCGGCGAGCTCCGTTCCGCACTGGCCCGCACCCTCGACTCCCTCGCGTCGCGGCGACACGAGATCGACGGCCTCGCCGCGTCGATGCGGCGATTCGAATGGACCGCGGTCGCGCCGGCCTACGACGCGGCGGCGACCGCTCTCGCTGCCGACGCGACGGGTGACGCCAAGTAGCGTGAGCCGGGTGAAGATCGCGGTCGAGGGAGTGTCGGTCGGTCATTGGACCGACCTCGAGGCCCGCACGGGTTGCACGGTGGTGCGACTTCCCGCCGACACCGTGGCCTCGGGCGAGGTGCGTGGCGGCGCGCCGGCGACCCGTGAGTTCGCCCTCCTCGATCCGACCCGGATGGTCGGCGCGGTCGACGCCGTCCTGCTGAGTGGCGGGTCGGCGTTCGGGCTGGCCGCGGCCGACGGCGTCATGGCTGTGCTCGAGGAGGAAGGGCGGGGGTTCGCAACACCCGCCGGCCACGTCCCGATCGTCGTTGGGATGTCGCTCTACGACCTCGCGGTCGGCTCGGCGATCGTGCGTCCTGACTCCAACGCCGGACGGCTGGCGGCCGACGCCGCGACCGACGACCCCGCAGTGGGGCAGGTCGGTGCCGGTGCCGGTGCGATGGTCGGCACGTGGCGAGGACCCGAGCGCGCCCGGCCCGGAGGGCTGGGCATCGTCAACGTGCGTCGCGGAGGCCTCGCGGTCACGGCGATCGTCGCCAACAATGCGGCGGGCGAGCCGGCCGACCCGGCCACGACCGGCGCGGTGCTCGACGGTTCCTTCGACGGCTGGCCGGATCGCGACGCACCGACGTCAGACGGTTCGTCGCTCGAGCGCGACGGGACCAACACCGTGATCGGTGTGGTCGTCACCAACGCGAAGCTCGACAAGGTGGCGTGCCGACTGCTGGCCGAAGGCGCCCACGACGGACTCGCCCGGGCCATCACCCCGCCGCACATGCGTAGCGATGGTGACGCCTTCGTGGCCGCCGCGACCGGACTCGTCGACGCCCACGTCGACGACGTGCGACTCATGGGACTGCTCGCCATGGAGCAGGCCGTTCGGGAGTCGGTCGGTAACATCGAGGGGTGAACAACAGCCTCACCCTGCGGTGCATCACGGGCTCGGTCGATGCCACCAAGGCGCTCGCGACCGCGCTCGAACCGGTCGTCGACGACGGCGACCTGGTCGTGCTCGTCGGCGACCTCGGTGCCGGCAAGACGGCATTCACACAGGGGCTCTGCGCCGCCCTCGGGGTGCGTGACCCCGTCACCAGCCCCACGTTCACGCTGGCCAACCGCTACGAGGGTCGCATCATCGTGAACCATCTCGACGTCTATCGGATCGAGGCGCTGGCCGAGGCGGAAGATCTCGCCCTCACCGAACTCCTCGACGACGGCGTGACCCTCATCGAGTGGGGCGACGTGATCCTGCCGGCCCTGCCCGACGATCGGCTCGACGTGCGAATCACCTTCGGTGACGGCGACGACGACCGGGTGCTGGAGCTGGCGGCCGTCGGGCCGCGATGGGCCGACCGCATGGCATCGGTGCGCGACCGGCTCGGCGAGTGGGCGGCATGACCGGGCCGCTCGTCCTCGCCATCGAATCGGCGACGTCGTGCGTGGGCTGCGCGATCGGCACACCCGACGGCGTCATCGCGTCGACCTATTCGGCGCGCGGTCGCCGCCACGCCGAATCGCTCGCGCCCCAGATCGAGTTCGTCGCCGCCCAGGCCGGCGTGGCGCTGGGCGAGCTGGAACACATCGCCGTCGATGTGGGCCCCGGTCTCTACACGGGTCTGCGAGTCGGTATCACGACCGCGAGGGCCATGGCCCACACGCTGGGCATCACGATGGTGCCGGTCACGTCGCTCGACGCGATCGCCCACGCCAACCGGGCCGGCGGCGAGATGATCGTGGCGATCGACGCTCGCCGGGGCGAGGTCTTCCATGCGGCCTACGCGGTCGACGCCGACGGCGGGCTGAGCGGGACGGATCCGGCGGTCGGGCCGGCCGAGTCGATCGACGCGGGGGTGCATCGGCGCGTGGTCGGCGACGGCGCGCTCGTCTACGCCGACGAGTTCGAGGCACGGGAGCTCCACGTCGATCGCGACGCGTCGCCGTCGCCGCTGCCCGACTCGATTCTCGCGCTCGCCCTGGCCCGTCTCGATCGAGCGGTGCCGCCGGCCGAGATCACACCGCTCTACCTCCGGCGTCCCGATGCGGTGGCCAACTGGGGCCGGGCGTGAGCGTGGCCGACGTGCGCTTCGAGGCGATGGCCCCACGCGACATCGATGCGGTCCGCGCCATCGACGAGGTCGTCTATGCCAACCCCTGGTCGGCGGCCACCTGGCGACGAGAACTCGCCGGCCCCGATCGCCTGCACCTGGTGGCGCTCGACGGCGACGCAGTGGTGGGTCATGCCGGACTGCTCTACGTGCTCGACGACGTCCACGTCACCACGGTCGCCACCGCCCCCGAGCGGGAGGGTGAGGGAATCGCCACCGCCCTGCTGATCCGGCTCCTCGAGGGCGCCCGGACCCACGGTGCCACCGCGGCGACGCTCGAGGTGCGGGCTGCCGATCGACGGCCCCAGCGGCTCTACGGCCGGTTCGGCTTCCGTCCGGCCGGCGTCCGTCGCAACTACTACCAGAACCCGACCGACGACGGGATCGTCATGTGGCTCCACGACCTCGACGGCGACGAGGTGGCCACCATGTTGCGCGAGCTGGCCGAACCGCGCCGGCCGACCCCCACAGGAGACAGTCCATGAGTGCCGATGTGATCCTCGGAATCGAGACCAGCTGCGACGAGACGGCGGCTGCGGTGGTCGCCCGGGCGACCGATGTGCGATCCAATGTCGTGTCGAGTCAGGTCGAGATCCACGCCAAGTACGGCGGTGTCGTCCCCGAGGTCGCGAGCCGGGCCCATGTCGAGACGATCATGCCGGTCGTGGAAGAGGCCCTCTCCGAGTCGGGCCTCACCAGCGACGGGATCGATGCCGTCGCCGCGACCCACGGCCCCGGTCTCGTGGGCGCGCTGCTTGTCGGTGTGTCGGCGGCCAAGGCGATGGCGCTGGTGTGGGACGTGCCCTTCGTGGCCGTCAACCATCTCGAGGCCCATCTCTACGCGGCGTTCCTCGAGGAGCCCGACCTCGAGATGCCGCTCGTGATCGTCCTCGTCTCGGGTGGTCACACGATGCTGATCCTGATGGAGGACCATCTGCACTATCGGGTGCTCGGCGCGACGGTCGACGACGCGGCGGGCGAGGCGTTCGACAAGGTCGCCCGCTTCATGGACCTCGGCTATCCCGGCGGGCCGGTGATCGACCGACTCAGCGCCGACGGCGATCCCGACGCGATCGCGTTCCCCCGGGCGATGGCCAACGACGGGTGGAACTTCTCGTTCAGTGGGGTGAAGACCGCCGTGGTCAACCACGTCCGCAAGAACCCGGGCGTGGCCGTCGAAGACGTTGCGGCGTCGTTCCAGGAGGCGGTCGCCGACGTGCTGGTCGCGAAGGCCCGTCGGGCGGCCCGGGAGTTCGGCGCAACGGGCCTGTGCCTCGCGGGGGGAGTCGCGGCGAATTCCCGCCTGCGCGAGAAGATGGCCAGCGCCGCAGCCGCCGACGGCCTGCGGGCTTTTCTCCCGAGTCGGGCGATGTGCACCGACAACGCAGCGATGGTCGCGGCGGCCGGCTGGTGGCGTCTGCGCGCCGACGGCCCCTCGTCACTCGCGGTGGGGGCCGACCCGTCGCTGCGCCTTCCGGTGGCCTGAGCCCCCCATCTCCCGAAAATCCCCGTTTCGGCAGTTGTTCGCGTCCACCGGCGGACCTATCGTTAGCACTCGGCACATCAGAGTGCTAACGACCGCTCGCTACCAACGGCGAGTGACGACTACCTACCGATCTCGGAGGATCGAATGAGCTTGCAGCCCCTCGAGGACCGCATTGTGGTCCGCTCCAACGAAGCGGAGTCCACCACCGCCAGCGGTCTCGTCATCCCGGACACCGCCCAGGAAAAGCCCCAGCAGGGCGAAGTCATCGCGGTCGGCCCCGGCCGTCGTTCCGACTCCACCGGCGAGATCATCCCGGTCGACGTCGCCGTCGGTGACACCGTCGTCTACAGCAAGTACGGCGGCACCGAAATCACCGTTGCCGGCGAAGACCTTCTCATCCTCAACGCCCGCGACGTCCTCGCCAAGATCGGCTGAGGGAGCGACACATGTCCAAGGAACTGAAGTTCAACGAAGACGCGCGCCGTCGCCTCGAAGCCGGCGTCAACAAGCTGGCCGACGCGGTCAAGGTCACGCTCGGCCCGAAGGGTCGCAACGTCGTTCTCGACAAGAAGTTCGGCGCGCCGACCATCACCAACGACGGTGTGTCCATCGCTCGCGAGATCGAGCTCGAAGACCACTTCGAGAACATGGGTGCCCAGCTGGTGAAGGAGGTGGCGACCAAGACCAACGACATCGCGGGTGACGGCACCACCACCGCCACCGTGCTGGCCCAGTCCCTCGTGAAGGAAGGCCTTCGCAACGTCGCCGCCGGCGCCAACCCCATGGGCCTCAAGAAGGGCATGGAGAAGGCCGTCGCCGTCGCCGTCGACAACCTGGCCAACCAGGCCGTGCAGGTCGACGACAGCAAGGACAAGATCGCTCAGGTCGCGTCCATCTCGGCTGCCGACACCGCCATCGGCGAGGTCATCGCCGAGGCCATCGACAAGGTCGGCAAGGACGGTGTGCTCACCGTCGAGGAGTCCAACACCTTCGGCATGGACCTCGACTTCGTCGAGGGCATGCAGTTCGACAAGGGCTACCTCTCGCCGTACTTCGTGAGCGACCCCGAGCGCCAGGAAGCAGTGCTCGACGAGCCCTACATCCTGTTCAACCAGGGCAAGATCTCCAACGTCCAGGACCTCCTCCCGGTTCTCGAGAAGGTCATGCAGTCGGGCAAGCCCTTGCTGATCATCGCCGAGGACATCGAGGGTGAGGCACTGGCCACGCTGGTCGTCAACAAGATCCGTGGCACCTTCAACTCGGTCTCCGTCAAGGCGCCGGGCTTCGGTGAGCGTCGCAAGGCGATGCTGCAGGACATGGCCATCCTCACCGGTGGTCAGGTCATCGCCGAAGAGGTCGGGCTCAAGCTCGACACCGCCGATCTCAGCCTGCTCGGTCAGGCCCGCAAGGTCGTCGTCACCAAGGACGACACCACCATCGTCGAGGGTGCTGGCGACAGCTCCGAGGTCGAGGGACGGGTCAACCAGATCAAGGCGGAGATCGACAACACCGACTCCGACTGGGATCGCGAGAAGCTCCAGGAGCGTCTCGCGAAGCTGGCCGGCGGCGTCGCCGTCGTCCAGGTCGGCGCGGCCACCGAGGTCGAGCTCAAGGAGAAGAAGCACCGCATCGAAGATGCCGTGTCGGCCACCCGTGCCGCGATCGAGGAAGGCATCGTCGCCGGTGGCGGCACCGCCCTGCTCCGCTCGCGTGCGGCCGTTGCCGAGATCATGGGCACCCTCGAGGGTGACGAGGCCACCGGCGCTCGGATCATCCACGCTGCGCTCGAGTCGCCGGCCAAGCTCATCGCGGCCAACGCCGGCCACGAGGGTGCGGTCATCGTCCAGCGCGTCGAGGCCGAGTCGGGCTCGATGGGCTTCAACGCCGCCACCGGCGAGATGGTCGACCTCATCGAGGCCGGCGTGATCGACCCGGTCAAGGTGACCCGTGCGGCGCTGCAGAACGCGGCGTCGATCGCCGGTCTGCTCCTCACCACCGAGGCGCTGATCGCCGACAAGCCCGAAGAGGGCCCCGCCATGCCGATGGGCGGCGGTGACCCGATGGGTGGCATGGGTGGCATGGGCATGATGTGATGCCCTTCGCCATTCGGTGAAGAAATCGTGAACGGCCCGGGCCCCGTGCCCGGGCCGTTTCGCGTCTCAGGTCACGCCGGTCTTCGCCGATGCCGTGGACATGAGGGCGGAAGCGGCAGCGCTGAGCGCCGCCACCATCAGCCAGGCGAAGCCGAACCCGTGGGTGTCGGCGAGCGCGCCGAACACCGCAGGCCCGGTCATCGCCCCGACGAACATGCCCGCCTGTACCACGCCCGATGCCGCGCCCGTGGTGGCGGGGTTCTGCTCGACCGTGCCGAGGTGGACGATGCCGGGCCACGACCAACCGAAGCCGTAGGCGAGGAGGGCGCCGCACACCGCCAGGACCGTCTGCCCGCTGCCGATCATGGGGTAGGCGAACGCCCCGACCATGAGCAGCACGGTCGCGAAGCGGAACCGGTCGTAGTCGCGGTGGTCCATCAGCGCGCCCCAGCCGACGCGACTGCTGATGAGGGCGATGCTTCCGGCGACCTGCACGAGTCCGGCCGTGGTGCGATCGAACCCGGCTTCCTCGAGGGTGCGCACCAGGAATGCTCCGATGTTGCTGACGGCGGCGGCGCCGAAGGCGGCACCGATCGCGACCCGCCACACGCGCGGCGAGGGTCGGTAGCGGATGCGGATGTCGGGTGGCTTCACCGGTGCCGGCACCTGGGGCATGGCGATGATCGCGGCACCCGCCAGCGCGGCGGCGCCGACATAGGCAGCCTGCCACCCGAGCGACACCGCGATGGTGGGAAGGGCGAGACCGGCGAGGCCGGTGGAGGTGGGGATCGCCGCCTGCTTGATGCCCAGGGCGAAGCCACGCCGGTGGGGCGGCACCCCACCGGAGATGAAGGTGTTGTTCGACGGTTGGTTGACGGCGTTGCCGACCCCTGCCACGCACAGCGCCACCACGACCCACGCGTAGGACCCGGCGAACAGCATTCCGACCGTGCCCACACCGGCCATTGCCGTGCCGAAGCGCAGCGCGGGGGTGGGTCCGAGTCGGTCGGAGAGGGCGCCGCCCCACGACGACAGCAGCGCCGAGACCGCGAAGTACGCCGCCACCGCGTAGCCCTGCTCGGCATCGCCGAAACCGAACTCGGCCTGGATGTCGGGCGCGAGCGCGCCGAACAGGTGCACGGGGGCGATCGCGGCGACCATCGTCGCCAGTGACACCGCGGTCACGTGGCGAGGATCGGGCGCAGACATCGATGCAGTATGGGTGTCGATACCCTCGACGCATGCAGGTTTCCGTCGCATTCCGCAAGGCTCGGCGCTGAGCGATCCCACTGCTCCGGTGGGCGAGTGGCCCGAGGCGAGTGAGCCACCCGCGCCCATTCCGCCGGGCCGGGGTGGCCCGCAGCGCATCCCCCGCCCCGAGGG
>JBDQKM010000086.1:0-14475 GCA_040263275.1 Acidimicrobiales bacterium | reverse complement strand
CCGCCGTCGCGTGATCCGCACCGACACCACGTGCGTCGACGCCGAGCTCGCCCGCCTCCGAGAACCCAGAAACGACATCGTCGCGGAGGCCGAACCCGAGGACGGTCGGTACGGGCTGGCCGAGGGGCCGTTCCGTGAATACGAACGCCGAGTCGACGTCGAACCGGCCGGGGAGTCGTGGCGCGTACGGGAGACCACGACCTATCGGCTCGCGATCCCGGTGTGGGGCTGGTTGTTCCGACTGCCGGTCGCGCGGGCCCTGCGCAACCGACGCGAGTCGTTCGGCTACTGGTGGGCGCCGCCTGATCGGCTCGACACGCGTGCGGCCATGGTGCTGGGGTTGCTCGCGGCCGCCCAGATCGTCGATGGCTACCTGGGCACCGTGCTCACCCAGACGATCAGCTTCGCGACCGACGAGTTCGGCCGCGGCAACAGCGCCCAGGGGTGGGTGCTGGGCGTGGCCCGGGCCGGGGTGCTGTTCAGCCTCGTGACCGTCGCCCTCGCCGATCGCCGTGGCCGCAAGGCGATGCTGGTGGTCGCCGGGCTCGGGAGCTGCCTCTTCACCCTGCTCGGCGGACTCAGCCCCGACATCTGGACCCTGGGCGGGTCACAGCTGATCGCCCGGGGATTCTCGACCGGCCTGGGCATCCTCATCGCCATCGTCGCGGCCGAGGAGATGCCGGCGCGCAGTCGGGCCTGGGCCGCGTCGGTCCTCGTCCTGTCGGCGGGCCTCGGCTCCGGCATCGCCGTCAACGTGCTGCGGCTGGCCGATCTGGGCGTCCGGGGGTGGCGAGGCGTCTATCTGGTCGGCGGACTCGGGATCCTGGTGATCGTCTGGGTCGGGCGACGGCTCCCGGAGACGCAGCGGTTCACCCACGCGGCCGACACCTCGGCCCCCGTGCTCACCGTCGAGGAACGGGCGCGGCGCCGCGAACGTCTGATCCTGCTGGCCGGGTCGGCCTTCCTCCTGTCGATGTTCTTCTCGCCGGCGTCCAGCTTCCAGAACGACTTCCTGAAGGACGAGCAGGGCTTCACCGCCTCGGGCATCTCGAACTTCACGCTCGTCACCTCGACCCCCGCCGGACTCGGGGTCCTGCTCGGCGGCTATCTGGCCGAGACCCGGGGCCGCCGCGCCGTCGGGGCGACCGGCCTGCTGATCGGCGCGACCTTCGCCACCCTCGCGTACTTCTCGGGCGGCGCCGCCCTGTGGATCCTGACCCTGATGGGGGTCGTACTCGGCGGGATCGCCGTGCCCGCGCTGGCCGTCTACGGACCCGAGATGTTCGGCACCCACGATCGGGGCCGGGCCAACGGCATCATCGTCACCGTCGGGGTGGTCGGCAGCGCGGTCGGCTTGATCTTCGTCGGTCAGGTGTCGGAACGGATCGGCGAGATCGGGCCCGCCCTCGCGATCCTGGCCGCCGGACCGCTGATCGTGGCCTGGCTCGTGCTGCGCCGCTATCCCGAGACCGCGGGGATGGAGCTCGAGGAGATCAACCCGGAGGACCGCTGAGCGGTACGGTCATGGCGATGGACCGACGCGCATTCCTGCTCTCATCCGGTGCGCTGGGACTGGTGGCCTGCACCGCCCCGGAACGTGATCTGCTCGAGCCCTACGAGGGCATCGACATCCCGCTCCAACCAGGCGTGACCACGGCCCCCGGATCGACGATCGAGGCCATCCCCGATCCGACCACGACGCTGGCCGACGTCTCGCCGATGCAGGCATTGCGCGACTCCGTCGAACCACCGGAGGAACGCGTCGGCGTGTCGTTCGTGGCCCGAGCCCGCGGCGCGGAGGTGACGGTCGAGGAGGTCCCCGGCGACGGCGTGGCCCGCTGGACCTTTGCGAACCCGATCGCCTCCGGCGGCGACCTGGTGTTCCTCGTCGACGACTTCGACGGGGCCGACCACTATCGGGTCCTGCTCCCGACCCGCCCCAACGGCACCTACGGCTGGATCCGCACCGACAGTGTCGATCTGCTCCGCCACAACTTCGCGATCCGCGTCGAACTCGACGAGTTCCGGCTCACCGTGTTCGACAAGGAACAAGTGGTGCTCGAGACGACTGTCGGCGTCGCCCGCGACAACGCCCCCACCCCCCTCGGCCGCTACTACACGACCGAGATCATCCGGCCGCCCTCGCCCGACTCCGTCTACGGCGCCTTCGCCTACGGTCTGTCCGGATTCAGCGACACGTTCGTCACGTTCAACGGTGGGCCGGGCCAGGGTGGGATCCATGGCACCAACGACTCCGACAGCCTGGGCACCAACGTCTCGTCGGGGTGCATCCGCATGCACAACGACGACGTCACCCGGATGGTCGAGGAGCTCAAGGTGACCGCCGGCGTCCCCGTCGAGGTGCTCTGAGCCGGGCGTTGGCCTCCTCGATCGCGTCGAGATCGGCGTGGTCGACCTCGACCGCGGCGCCCCGCCACCTCGGATGGAAGACCGTGAAGAGGCCGAGCGCCAGCGCGGCGACCCCGATCGGCACCACCGCATCGCCTTCACCGGTGTAGGTCGGATAGAGAACGAACGCCGACAGCAGGGCGGTCCACAGCCACAGGATCAACACCGAACGACGGTGGCCGTGGCCCAGACGCATCAGCCGGTGATGGAGATGCTCCTTGTCGGCCTCAGCGACAGCGCTGCGTTTCACGGCCCGCCGGGCGATGGCGAAGACGGTGTCGAGGATCGGCACCCCCAGGATCACCAGCGGGATGAAGATCGGAGCGAAGAAGAAGAAGGC
The DNA here is from genome assembly GCA_040263275.1 of Acidimicrobiales bacterium. Lineage (GTDB taxonomy): Bacteria > Actinomycetota > Acidimicrobiia > Acidimicrobiales > Aldehydirespiratoraceae > JAJRXC01. The sequence continues at coordinate 11,726 of JBDQKM010000086.1, read as the reverse complement.
CTGGCCGGAGAACTCCTCCGTGGTGCGCCCACCGACCGACATCGTCGATGCCGCCATCAGCAGGCCGAGCAGGAGGGCACCGCCGTCGCCCATGAAGATGCGAGCCGGGTGGACGTTGTGCGGCAGGAAGCCGACGCACAGCCCGAGGGTGATCGATGCCCACAGCGCACCGGGATTGTTGGGGTCGAGCACGCCTTCGTTGCCCAGCTGCAGGGCGTAGAGCAGGAAGGTGGCCGAGGCGATCGCGATGATCCCGCCGGCCAATCCGTCGAGACCGTCGATGAAGTTCACGGCGTTGGCCATGCCGAGGACCCAGAGCACGGTGACGAGCGCCGACCAGTCGGCGGAGAGGAAGAGCAGATCGAAGAACGGCACCCGGAAGAAGAGGATCGACACACCGGTGAGCGACATGATCGAGCCGGCCAGCACCATTCCGGCGAGCTTGGCGGGCGGCGAGATCTCGCGGACGTCGTCGATGAATCCGACGCTCCAGATCACCGCGGCGGCCACGACGACACCCACCATCTCCGTCCGAGCCGCCATCACCCCCGAGAAGTCGTCGATCAGCGCCGCGGCGCCGAAGGCGACGAGCAGACCGAGCATCATCGCCGCGCCGCCTCCCCGCGGCGTCGGCACGAGGTGCACGTGTCGCTCGTCCGGCGGCGCGATCGCGCCGATGCGCACCGACAACCGCCGCACCAGAGGCACGGTCGCGAAGGTGACCAGCGCGGCGGTGGCGCCGACGATCAGATAGGCCGAGAGGGCCGGCATCGAGGCGCCGTCCGCCGGCTCTCGATCCTCAGTCCCCCAGGTTCGGGTAGGGAGCGAAGTCGGCACACAGCATCGCGGCGTCGGCCTTCACCGCCGCGACCGCGGCCGGGTCGTTGCGATCCCGCAGCGCCCGGGCGATCAGCTCCGCGATCGTGCCCATCTCGGTCGGGCCCATTCCCTGGGTGGTGACGGCCGGGGTGCCGATCCGCACCCCGGAGGTGACGAAGGGCGAACGCGGATCGTCGGGCACGGTGTTCTTGTTGAGGCTGATGCCCGCATCATCGAGCACCGCCTGGGCCTCCTTGCCGGTGAGTTCCTCGTCGAAACCGCGGAGGTCGACCAGCATCAGGTGGTTGTCGGTGCCGCCGCTGATCAGCCGGAACCCGTGCCCGGCCAGGGCCTCGGCCAGGGCGCCGGCGTTCTCGACGATGCGCGCCGCATAGGCCGCGAATTCGTCGGTGGCCGCCTCGGCGAAAGCGATGGCCTTGGCGGCGACGGCGTGCTCGAGGGGGCCGCCCTGGATCCCGGGGAAGATCGCCTTGTCGATCTTCGCCCCGAACTCCTCGCGGGTGAGTATGCAGCCGCCACGGGGACCCCGCAGGGTCTTGTGGGTCGTGAACGTCATCACGTCGGCCAGCGGCAGGGGGTTCGGGTGCTGGCCACCGGCGATCAGGCCCGCGATGTGGGCGGCGTCGAACATCAGCAGAGCGCCGACCTCGTCGGCGATGTCGCGGAGCGGCTGCGGGTCGATGATCCTCGGGTAGGCCGTGGCCCCGGCGACGATCATCTTCGGCTTCTCGGCGTGGGCCTTCGCGGCCACCTCCTCGAAGTCGATGCGTTCGTCGCTCGCGGTCACGCCGTACGACACGAAGTGGTACTGGAGCCCTGAGAAGTTGACGGGCGACCCGTGGGTGAGGTGGCCACCGTGATCGAGGCTCATGCCCAGCACCGTGTCGCCCGGCTCGAGCAGGGCCTGGTAGACGCCCATGTTGGCGACCGCACCGGCGTGGGGCTGCACATTGGCGTGCTCGGCCCCGAACAGGGCACACACGCGACGGCGGGCCTCGTCCTCGATCTCGTCGACGACCATGTTGCCGCCGTAGTAGCGCTTGCCCGGATAACCCTCGCTGTACTTGTTGGTGAGGACCGAACCCGTGGCCGCCATCACCGCCGGCGAGGCGAAGTTCTCCGACGCGATCAGCTGAACCGTGGAGTTCTGACGGGTCTCTTCCCTCCTGATCAGGTCGAGAACGGGGTCGTCGGCAGTGCTGGGCCAGGGCATGGAGGCTCCTCGGATGGCAGGATCAGGGGCAGCGTACCGCCCGGCCCCGTCGTCAGTCCGGTTGGCCGACGACCTCGCCACCGAGGGCATCGAGCTTGGCCACCCGGCCCTCGTGACGGCCCCCTTCGAACGCGGCCCCCAGCCAGGCATCGAGCGCGTCGAGCGCCACCTGCGGACCGGTCAACCGCTCACCGATGCAGATCACGTTGGCGTCGTTGTGTTCTCTGGCGAGCCGGGCCGACGTTGCGTCGTGCACGGTCGCAGCCCGGATTCCCGCGACCTTGTTGGCTGCCATGGCGATGCCGATGCCGCTCCCGCAGACACAGAGTCCGCCCTCGGCGCCGCCCGAGGCGACCGTGCGGCCCACCGCGGCCCCGAAGTCGGGGTAGTCGACGCGCTCCTCGGAGTGCGTGCCACAGTCGACCACCTCGTGGCCGAGGTCGCGCAGATGCTCGGCGAGCGACTGCTTGAGGTGGAATCCGGCATGGTCGGAACCGACGGCGATGCGCATGAGCGGAGCTTAGGAGTCGGCGACCGCGATGGCCTCGATATCGGCGGCCGTGATCGGGCCCTCGCGCAACACGACGGCGACGCCGTCGACCACCGACACGACGGTCGATGCCGACCCCGGCCGTGGGCCGTCGTCGATCACGACGGGGAGATCGGGGAACAACTCGACCACCTCCGCGGCCCGCGCCGGCGTGTCGGCGCCGTGGATGTTGGCGCTCGTCGCCGCGATCGGCCCGACCTCGGCCGCCAGCGCCCGACAGACGGCATCGTCGGGGCAGCGCACCCCGAGCGTCTCCTCGTCGCCGGCCGCCAGCGACCCGGGCACGTGCCGGTGGGCCACGACGGTCAACGGACCGGGCCAGTACCGCGCCGCCAGCCGCTCACCGAGCGGCCCGAGATCGACGAACTGTCGGGCCTGGTCGATGTCGGTCACCAGCACGGCGACCTTCACGTCGACCGGTCGCTGCTTCAGGGCGAACATGGCCTGAACCGCCGCGGTGTCGTCGGCGGCCGCGGCGAGGCCGTAGACCGTGTCGGTGGGGATCGCGACCACTCCCCCGCCCCGCAGGGCGCGAACGGCGTTGGCCAGGTCGTCGGGTTCCATGCGGTGCTACTCCGGTGCTTTCTGGGCGACCATGGCGCGGGCACGGCCGGCCAGGTCGGGATGGATCGAGGGCGAGAGGCCGAGGTCGCGCACCATCTCGGCGACCACGCCGATCTGATCGGGTGCCATTTCGAGCACGAGCGTGCCCGCCGGTGCGAGCCACCGAGGCGCGTGTTCGACGATGTGACGCAGGTCGTCGAGACCGTCGGGACCGGCCCGCAGCGCGTGGCCGGGCTCCCAGCGGTCGACGACCTCCGGGAGCTCTTCGTGGTCGGCGACGTAGGGCGGGTTCGACACGATCAGGTCGAGCGAACCCTCTGCGGCCCGTGGGACGGCGTCGAACCACGACCCCTCGTGGAGGGACACCCGCGTCGCGGCTCGCCCGATGCCGGTGAGGTTGGCCCGGGCGACGGCCAGTGCATCGGGTGACGCGTCGGTGGCGATCACCCGGGAGGTCGAGCACTCGGCCGCGATCGACAGACCGATCGCCCCGGTTCCCGTGCCCAGGTCGGCCACCAGGAGCTCGCGCCCGACCGTGCGGGCCCGGGCGTTGAGCGCATCGATGGCGAGGCCCGCCACGACCTCGGTCTCCGGTCGGGGGATCAACACGCGGGAGTCGACCATCAGGTCGAGAGAACGGAATCCCCACCGGCCGAGCACGTATTGGAGCGGCTCGCCGGTGCGGCGTCGGGCGACCATGGCATCGAAGCGGGCCACACCCCGCTCGGTGACGGGGTCGTCAAGCACCCGGTGGAGCCGTCCGGGTTCGGCGCCGGTGATCTCCTCGACGATGCGCCGCGCATCGTGGTCACCCAGCAGGCCGGCCGCTTCCTGCAGGAGGGCGGACCACGGGATGGTGTCCGCCACGTTCAGTCTCCGGCCTCGAGCTGGCGCTGCCGCTCTTCGGCGACGATGGCATCGCTCAGGTCGTCGAGTTCGCCGGCCAGCACCCGGTCGAGCTTGTGCACGGTGAGACCGATGCGATGGTCGGTCACCCGGTTCTCCTTGAAGTTGTAGGTGCGGATCTTCTCGGACCGGTCACCGGTGCTGACCTGGCTCTGGCGCAGATCGGATGCCTCCGCGTCGGCCTTCTCCTTCTCGAGCGCGAGGAGGCGCGAGCGCAGCACCCGCATCGCCTTGTTCTTGTTCTTCAGCTGGCTCTTCTCGTCCTGCATCGAGACGGTGACGCCGGTCGGCAGATGGGTGATGCGCACCGCGGAGTCCATGGTGTTGACCGACTGGCCGCCGGCCCCACTCGACCGGTAGGTGTCGACCCGGAGGTCGTTGTCGTTGATGTCGACCTCGACCTCCTCGGCCTCGGGAAGGGCCATGAGCGTGGCCGATGACGTGTGGACACGTCCCTGGGACTCGGTCACCGGCACCCGCTGGACGCGGTGAGTCCCGGCCTCGTGCTTCATCCGCGTCCAGACGCCATCGCCGCTCATCATCGCGGTGATCTCGGAGAATCCGCCCAGATCCGACGGCGACGAGCCGAGCACTTCGACCCGCCACCCCCGACGCTTGGCGTAGGCCTCGTACATGTCGAACAGGTCGCGGGCGAAGAGGTTGGCCTCCTCCCCGCCGGCGGCGCCGCGGATCTCGATGATCACGTTGCGATCGGCGTCGGGGTCACGCGGCTGGAGCAGCGTCCGCAGCTCCTCCTCGCCGCTCGCAATGCGTGATTCGAGCGCGGCGACCTCGGCCAGCATCTCGTCACGGTCGTCGCCGGACGCATCGGCGAGCATCTCGTTGGCCGCCTCGAGATCGCCCGTGGCGTCGCGTAGGCGACGACCGGCCCCGACGACCTCTTCGAGCTGCTTGAACCGCCGACCGAGGTCGGCCAGTTGCGCCGGATCGGACTGCACGGCGGGGTCGCCGAGACGGATCTCGACGTCATGAAGCTCTTGTTCGAGGCTCTCGATCCGGTCCCACACCCTTGCGAGGCTAGAGGCCAGCGGCGAAGGCACCGACGACGGCCCCGATCTCGCCGTCGAGGCTCGGGTGGAGCGCCGCCGTGGAGCGGTCAGCGAGCCAACAGGATCCGCCGGGCCTCGCCGATGTCGGCGATGCGCTGGGCGGCCTGGTCGTCGGCACCACCGTGGTCGGGGTGGGCCGCGAGCAGCGCGTCGCGATAGCCCCGCTGGACCACACCCTTGCCGGGCCGCTCGTCGAGGGCCGAGAGGCCGAGCACACCCATGGCCCAGCCGACCGGGTCGGCCATGGCCGACGACGAGAGGGCACCGTGCCCCCGCCCCGCCAGGTGGGCGAGGAGGGCCGGACCGATGTCGCCCGTCCATGCGAGCCCCCGCCGGACCGCGGCGAGCACGTCGCCTCGTGCGCCGGTGTCGAGGCGCCCGGCGGCGTAGACCGCACCGAGCACCTGCTGAGACGGTGCGCCCTTGTTGGTGGTGAACTGGAAGCGCATCGCGTCGGTGTCGTCGTCGCGATGCAGACGGTGGGCGCTCGGCGTCAGCCCGACCCGATCGTCCTGGAATCGGTGACGCAGCCGGGGCTGCGGGATGCGCCGCCCCGCCTCGAGCTCGTGGGTCAAGGCGACGATGTCGGGCACGTCGTCGGGATCGAGATCCATGGCGAAACGGGCCGCGATCCCGCCGAGGAGCAGGCCGGCGAACCCGGGTGAGGGGTCGCAGGGCAACAGGGTGTTGCCGAGCGCCACCCGACGTGTCGGGGCGATCGGACGCGAGTGATACACCTCGAGCTCGGCCAACAGCATTGGTGCAACGCTAACGCGCCGGTACTCGCTACAGGACGTCGGAAACGGCGATTCCGGACCGCGTTCAGTCGATCGCGCTCAGATGATCCGTTGCAGGGTGTCGCGCAGACGGACCGCGAGATCGGCGATGTCGTCGTCGACCGATTCCTCGTCCTCGATCAGGTCGCAGAGGTCAGCCGCCGCGTCGCGGAGCGACGCCCAGTTCGTGGCCGCGAAGCCGAACGGGGTCGCCGACTCCTGGAGCCGACGACCGTGTTGCAGCACGCCGAGCACACCCTTGGAGTCGTGGACATCGCGGCGGAGTCGGTCGGTCGCCTCGAACAGGGCGCTGAGGAGGTCGTTGGCGTCGAGCCCGTCGAGCTCCTCGAGCCCTTCGTCGCCGGCCCGGGCCAGCAACTCCTCGATGATCAGCTCGACCTGCTCCTCGTCGGCCTCGTGACACACCAGATCGCCGTCGGTGTCGAACTCGTGGGGCACCCCGACGGCGCCCAGTCGTTCGGCCAGGGCGGCCTGGAGCTCGCCCGACCAGCCCTCCATCTCGAAGGCGACCTGGGGCTCGTCGGGGTCGAGCTCGCGGGAATCGGCCTGCTCGACCTCGTCGATCAAGGCGTCGACCTGTTCCTCGACGTCTTGATGTGCCAGCAGGGTGGTGCCCTGCCACGAATGGGTCACCCCGTCGGCCAGCAACAGCTGGGCGAGCATCGAACGGGACTCGGCGGCCCACTCGTGGAGCTCGTAGGCCAACCACTCCCCTCCCTCGTCGTCGGTGAGCTCGGTCGACTCGGCTTCCGCGGCATCGGCCTCGGGAGCGTCGGAGTCGCGGTTGCGGAAGCGGTTGCGGAATGCCACGGCCGTCATCGTCCCACATCGCCCGGGCGACTACCGTTCCTCCCCATGACGAACCAGGAAGTTCCGGATCGGAATCTTGCGCTCGAACTCGTGCGGGTCACCGAAGCCGCAGCCATGGCCGCCTCTCGTTGGATGGGGCGCGGCGACAAGGAAGGCGCCGACGGTGCCGCCGTCGACGCGATGCGGGTCGTGCTCGGCACCGTGCCCATGGACGGCATCGTCGTCATCGGCGAAGGAGAGAAGGACGAAGCGCCGATGCTCTACAACGGCGAGAACATCGGTGACGGCACGCCGCCCCAGACCGACATCGCCGTCGACCCCATCGACGGCACGACGCTCACCGCCCTCGGCCGCGGCAACGCGATCGCCGTGATCGCCGTCGCCCCCCGGGGCACGATGTTCGACCCCGGGCCGTGCGTCTACATGGAGAAGATCGCGGTCGGCCCCGAAGCCGCCGGCGTGATCAGCATGGACATGTCGATCACCGAGAACCTCCACGCGGTCGCCGAGGCGAAGCGGGAGTCGGTACGCGACCTCACCGCCGTCATCCTCGACCGCGACCGCCACGAAGAGCTCATCGCCGAGGTGCGCGCCGCCGGCGCCCGCATCCGGCTGATCCCCGACGGCGACGTGGCCGGCGCCATCTCCACCGCCTGGCCCGACTCCGGCGCCGACGTGCTCTTCGGTATCGGCGGCACCCCGGAGGGCGTCATCACCGCGGCGGCGCTCAAGTGCATGGGCGGTCAGCAGCTCGGACGTCTCTGGCCCCGCAACGAACGGGAACGCACGGAGGCGATCGAGGCCGGCTACGACCTCGACCAGGTGCTCACTGTCGACGACCTCGTCCGCAGCGACGATTGCTTCTTCGCAGCCACGGGCATCACCGACGGCGACCTCCTGCGCGGTGTCCACTTCGACAGCCTCGGCTGCCACACCGACTCGCTCGTGATGCGGTCACGGTCCGGCACGGTGCGCAAGGTCGAGGCGCATCACCAGATCGACAAACTCGGCGAGTTCAGCGCAGTCGACTACGGCTGATCTCGCCGGTGCCGGCGCGCTCAGACGTCGGCGTCGGCGGTGACCGCGGCGTCGAAGCGGGCCAGCAGCAGCGGCTGCAGCTCCCGCAGGGGCGCCTGCAGCCGGGCCGTGGTCTCCTCCACGATCCGGTCGATCTCATCTCGGGCTCGTTCGTAGCCGACGAGGGCGAACTCCTGGTGACGCCACGGCGCCTGGGCGGCGAGCATCGAGTGGCGATGCGCCACCCGGTCGGCGAACGTCTCGGACCACTGCTGCGCGGCGAACTGCTGGTGCGCGTCGTCGCCACCGGCATCACGGAGGTAGGCCTCCTTGAGGCTCTCGACATCGGCGGTCGACCGCGAGCGGATGGCTTCCTCGGCCGCGGCACGAGCATCACCGATGCACGACTCGGACGGCAGCACACCGAGCACCTCGGCCATCTGGTGATGGAGTTCGAGACAACGAACCTCCACTTCCTGACCGACCATCGCCCGCAGGGCCGTCGGGTCGGGACCCGGATCGCCCGCCGCGGTGTCGACCAACGACTTCAGATCCGCCTCCGCGACCTCCATCGTCGTGATGATCCGCTGTTCGAGCCAGGCGACGATCGCCGCGACGTTGTCGCGCAGCGAACGGCTCTGGGGCTTGACCGTGGCATCCCAGTAGGCCTCGGCATCGGCGAGTTCGGGGTAGGGAACGGCGGCGGGGTCGTCGATCGCCCGCTGGACCTCTTGGCGCAGGGCAGCGAGGAACGCAGCGGTGGGACAGGCCGGCTCGAGCACCGCAGCGATGCGCTCGCGCGCATCGTCGATGGCCGCCCGGAACTCGGTGGTCAGCGCGACCTCGGTCGCACGGGCTTCTCTTTCGGCGGGGGACAACCCACACACCTCCCCTGAACGGAATGGACTCAACCTTCCCTGTCGGCACATTCCCCACCGCGATCAAGCATGCTGTCGCAATGGATCTCTCCGACCATCTCGTGACGCCCGGCAAGAAGGTGTCGCTCGACGACTGGGACACCAACGCCAAGGGCGGCTGGGAGCGCGACGACGCCGAACAGCGGACCGCCGAACTGAACGAGCGACTGGAGGAGCTCCAGGAGCTTCTCTACGCCGAGGGGAAGCACAAGGTGCTGGTGGTGATCCAGGCCACCGACACCGGGGGCAAGGACGGCACGATCCGCCACGTGTTCGACGGGGTCAACCCCCAGGGTGTCACCGTCGCCTCGTTCAAGCGTCCGACCGACGAGGAACTGGCCCACGACTATCTCTGGCGGGTGCACCGCCACACCCCGAAGAACGGTGAGATCACGATCTTCAACCGTTCGCACTACGAGGACGTGCTCGTGGTCCGCGTCCACGACATCGTGCCGGAGAAGCGCTGGTCACGGCGCTACGACCACATCAACAACTTCGAGCAGCTGCTGTCCGACGAGGGCACGACCATCGTCAAGCTCTTCCTCCACATCTCGAAGGACGAGCAGCGCGAACGGCTCCAGGCGCGCATCGACACCCCACGCAAGAACTGGAAGTTCGACTCCGGTGACCTCCGCGAACGCGAACACTGGAACGACTACCAGGAAGCCTTCCGGGTGATGCTGGAGCGCACGAGCACCGACGACGCACCCTGGTACGTCATCCCGGCCGACCGGAAGTGGTACCGAAACCTGGTGATCAGCGAGATCCTGGTCGAGACACTGGAGCGCCTCGACATGCGTTACCCGCCGGCCGAAGAAGGCATCGCCGAGATCGTTGTCGAGTGACGCCGCGCCTGTGCGCGGCGCGACTCAGTGCGATGAGGCTTCGCCCGTGGCGACCCTGAGCCGGAGTTCGGCCCGGTGCAACGCGGCCGCAGCCTCGGCGTCGTCGCCGTCGGCACTGAGGGCAGCCTGGGCTCGATCGCGAGCCGCCTGGGCCCGGGCGACATCGATCGCGTCCTTCGACTCGGAGACATCGCTCAGGATGGTGACCTCGTCGCCGCTGACCTGCACGAAGCCGCGATGGACGGCGAACGTGTCTCGTTCACCCGCCGCGACATCCTTGATGACGTCGACCGACCACACCGCGAGCGCCCCGATGAAGGGCACATGGCCGGTCTGGAAGGCGATGTCGCCACCGTCGACGGTACGCGCGACGACCATCTCGGCCTGCCCGGTGTAGGACACCGTTTCGGGAGAGACGACCTGGACGTCGAACATCGGACTCAGGCCTCGTCCTGGAGTTCGGCGGCCTTGCGCTCGGCGTCTTCGGCGCCACCGACCATGAAGAAAGCCTGCTCGGGCAGGTGGTCGAGGTCGCCGTTGACGAGCGCTTCGAACGACTCGATGGTCTCGTCGACCGGGGTGAAGATGCCGTCCTGGTTGGTGAAGGTCTTCGCCACGAACATGGGCTGCGACAGGAACTTTTGGACCTTGCGGGCCCGGTCGACCGTGATGCGGTCTTCCTCGGAGAGCTCGTCGAGACCGAGGATGGCGATGATGTCCTGCAGCTCCTTGTAGCGCTGGAGGACTTCCTGCACTCGGCGGGCCACGTTGTAGTGGCGGTCGCCGACGACCAACGGGTCGAGGATCGTCGAGGACGACGACAGCGGATCCACGGCGGGGTAGATGCCGAGGGCCGCGATGTCGCGGGAGAGCTCGGTGGTGCCGTCGAAGTGGGTGAACGACGTGAACGGCGCCGGGTCGGTGTAGTCATCGGCGGGCACGTACACGGCCTGCAGCGAGGTGATCGACTTGCCCTGGGTGGAGGTGATGCGCTCCTGGAGCTCGCCCATCTCGTCGGCGAGGGTGGGCTGGTAACCCACGGCCGACGGCATGCGGCCGAGGAGGGTGGACACCTCGGAGCCGGCCTGCACGAAGCGGAAGATGTTGTCGATGAACAGCAACACGTCCTGGTTCTGGACGTCGCGGAAGTATTCGGCCATCGTCACGCCGGAGAGCGCCACGCGCAGGCGCACTCCCGGGGGCTCGTCCATCTGGCCGAAGACCAGGGCAGCCTTGTCGAGCACGGTGGTGACACCGTCGCCCATGACGGTCTCGCCCATCTCGATGAAGAGGTCGGTGCCTTCACGGGTGCGCTCACCCACGCCGGCGAACACGGACACACCACCGTGGTTGGAGGCCACACGGGTGATCATCTCGGTGATGAGCACCGTCTTGCCCACACCGGCACCGCCGAACAGACCGATCTTGCCACCCTCCTTGTAGGGGGTGAGCAGGTCGATGACCTTCACGCCGGTCTCGAACATCTTGGCCGAGGGCTCGAGCGAGTCGAAGCTCGGGGCCGGACGGTGGATGTCCCAGTACTGCTCGGTCGAGAGGCCGGGTTGATCGAGGCACTCGCCCATCACGTTCCAGATGTGGCCGAGGGTGCCGTCGCCCACGGGCGCCTGCACGCCGTGGCCGGTGTTGCGCACCGGCGCACCGCGGACCAGACCGTCGGTGGGCTTCATGGCGATGGCCCGGACCCGGTTGTGGCCGATCTGCTGCGCGACCTCGGCGGGCACGTTGATCGTCTCGCCGGCGATGCTGACGTCGAAGTCGAGCTGGGTGTTGATCTCGGGAAGGTGTCCCGGAGGGAACTCGATGTCGACGACGGGGCCGGCGATGCCGACGATGCGTCCTTGCTTGAGATCGTTCTCGGTGACGGTCATGTGAGTGGTGCTCCTGATCAGGATTCCGGAGAGGGGTGGGTGTTGGCGAGGGTGAAGCCCGCAGCTTGGGCGGCGGCTTCGCTGTCGAACCAGACTTCGGCACCGGTGACCGCGTAGGAGCGGCTGTCGGGCCGGTGGTACAGCATCGAATCGGCGTTGCCCTTGATGGTGAACGCAGCCGATGGGGCCGATCCGTCGGGCAACGGGGCGGCGGAGCCGGGACCGTAGGGGCCGGCGTCGAGCACGGCCGTGGCGGTCGCCGGGGCGGCGGTGGCGGCGGTGGCGGCCGGTGCGGCCGCGGCGCGGGT
>JBDQKM010000085.1:0-14590 GCA_040263275.1 Acidimicrobiales bacterium | reverse complement strand
TTGCCCTCGGCGACTGCTCGCTCGACGCGCTCCTGGACCTCTTCGTCGATGTTCGACTCGTCCCTCGGCTGTCCATCAGCGTCGCGAACCCCGACCAGTACCGTTTCGACCCGACCCTCCATCGCCGGGTCGACCGGGTCGCCCGGCACGACTTCTCGGCCCGACGGCGTGCGGGTGTCGAAGTGACGGCCGCCCGCCGCCAGCACCGTGCCGGATCCGGCCTCGGCCGCACCGACCAGGATGTTCACCAGCGGCCGCTCCCGAAGGCAGGCAAGGAGCGCGACGAACTCTGCGTCGGTACCCGACGGGGTGATGACCACGTCGAGCGTCTCCGCGTTCGGCATCGAGATGTTGGCGATGATTTCCGTGCGGACCCGTTCGTAGAGATCGTCGATCGCCTGCTCGAGGAGGTGTGGCTCGAGCGCGCTGAGCCATCCGTGCAGCCGTTCGGCCGCCGCGTAGGCCTCCTCGGAGAGGGTCGACGAGGTGCACGACCCGAACGTCAGCAGCCCCTTGTCGGGCACGTAGGTGTTCAGGTAGCGGTTCCGACCGTCGGCCCCGGGCACGTGTCGCGAATCGCCACCCGAGGCGAGCAGTTCGGCCGTGGATAGATCTCGCAGGCCGGTCAGGTCGATGGCGAGGGTCATGGCGACTGCGGATCCCAGCTGCCCTCGCGGGTCTGGCGGGCGACTTCGTCCAGCAGAAGCGGCCCGGGGTCCCGCCACCCATCTGGTTTGAGGATCTTCCCATCGTCTCGACGGATCACCCGACCATCGACGACCTTCTGCATGTTCGCCCCGTGGACGATGGCGAAGACCCGATCGAGGTTCATCCCATGACGGACGGCCGTGTCGCAGATGTAGTAGATCGCGTCGACCAGCGCGTCGGCCTGTTCGGCGACGTCGGTGGCCTCCCGCAATTCGTCGAGCTCGTCGTTGACCATCTCCGCGATGAACTCCACGGCGGCCGTGTCCATCAGCTGCGGCGTGGTGGGGTTGGCGCCGTCATTGCAGGCGTCGCTGAATTCCTTCACCGAGGTCGTGTAGGTCATGATCCGAGCCCTTCTGGCAGCCGTCCGGTTTCGAGCAGGTGCACGAACGCCGCTTCGTCGATGACCGGCACGCCCGCCTCCTCGGCCTTCGTGACCTTGGACGCACCGGGATCGCCGCCGACCACGAGGGCCAGCGTCTTCTTGCTCACGCTCCCGGGCGATTTCCCGCCCCTCGCGATGATCGCCTCCTTGGCGCCGTCGCGGGTGAACCCCTCGAGCGTGCCGCTCACCACAACCGCCTGGCCGTCGAGCGTCTTCTCGACCGACTCGTCGACCTGCGCCGCCTCCATGGTGAGACCGGCGTGGGAGAGACGATCGACGAGGTCACGCGCGCCATCCTGCGAGAACCACGCATGCACGGCCTCGGCGATGACCGTCCCGAAGCCGTCGACGGCGGCGATCTCCTCGACACTCGCCTCGACGATGCGGTCCATGGTGCCGAACGCTGCGGCGAGGGTCTGGGCGTTGACCTGACCGATCTCGGGGATTCGCAGCCCGAAGAGGAGGTTGCCGAGCGGCTTCTCCTTCGAAGCCTCGATCGCCCGACGGAGGTTGTCGACGGACTTCTGCTTGAAGCCATCCATCTCGAGGATCACGTCGAAGTCGATCGAGTACAGGTCGGCGACGTCGTGGAGGAGACCGGCGTCGACGAATCGGTCGACGTTCTTCTCCCCGAGGTACTCGATGTCCATCGCGTTGCGACTCGCCCAGTGTTCGATCCGGCCACGGATCTGGCGGGGGCAGTGGAAGTTGACGCAGTGGGTCGCCGCCACTCCCTCCGGGCGTACGAGCGGCTCGCCGCAGACGGGGCAGTCGGTCGGGAACGACCACGGCTTCGACGCCGGGTCGCGCTCGCTCAGCACGGGCCCGACGACCTCGGGGATGACATCGCCGGCGCGTCGTACGATCACGACGTCGCCGGGCCGGACGTCCTTCGCGGCGACCTGGTCCTGATTGTGCAGGGTCGCCGTGGCGACGGTTACCCCACCGACGAAGACCGGATCGAGCACGGCGAACGGTGTGGCCTGCCCGCTCGGCCCGATCGAGACCTCGATGTCGAGAAGTGTCGTGGTGCGTTCCTCGGGCGGGAGCTTGTAGGCGATCGCCCAGCGGGGCGCCTTCGCGTCGGCCCCCAGCTCGTTCTGGAGGCGGAGGTCGTCGACCTTCACCACGACGCCGTCGAACTCGTAGTCGAGGTCATGGCGGGCGGCATTCAGTTCCTCGACCCGGTCGGCCACCTCGGCGATCGTCGTCCTCGTCACGGTGTGCTCGTTGATCGGGAAGCCGAGCGAGCCGAGCCATTCGAGGGTCTCCGTGTGGGTGGCGAGTTCCGGACCCCCCTCGACCAGGCCGAGCTGGTAGCAGAAGAACGAGAGGTCGCGGTCGGCGGTGATCGCGGCGTCGATCTGGCGGAGCGAGCCCGCAGCCGTGTTGCGAGGGTTGACGTAGAGCTTCGGTTCCCTGCCGGTGGCCTCGGCCTCGGCGACCTGACGGGCGTTCAGCGCGGCAAAGCTCGACAGCCGCATATAGACCTCGCCACGCACCTCGAGGATCGCGGGTGCGCCGGCGGGAAGGCGGTCGGGGATGTCCGCGATCGTGCGGACGTTGTGGGTCACGTCCTCCCCCACGGCGCCGTCGCCGCGGGTGGCGCCCTGCACGAGCACGCCGTTCTCGTATCGCAGCGAGATGGCGAGACCGTCGAACTTGAGCTCGACGGAGTACTCGGGCACGGCGTTTCCCTCGAGCCGCCGTTCGACCCGTTCGCTCCAGCTCTCGAGTTCGCCGAGGTCGAACGCGTTGTGCAGCGACATCATCCGTACCTGATGGACGACCGGTGAGAACGCCGTGTTGATCTCGCCGCCGATGCGCACCGTCGGCGAGTCGGGGGCGGCGAGCTCCGGGTGCTCGGTCTCGAGGTCGAGGAGCTCGCGCAGGAGACGGTCGTACTCGGCGTCGGGAATCTCCGGCGCGTCGTTCTCGTAGTACGCCTCGGCGTGGCGATCGATCACCGCCCGCAGGGCGGCGATCCTCTCGGCGGGGGTCTCGGCAGCCATCGGCTGCGACCCTACAACGCGGGTGGTCAGATGGAGGGGCCGTGTGGGAGCGTTGCGCCGATGATCGAAGGACTCCGAGACGCGCCCGAGAAGCTCACGGGTTGGATGGCGCTCACGGCATGGGTGGTGCAGCCGTTCACCCTCGGCCCGCTCCTCGGCGATGCCCTCGCTCCCACGCGGGAGGCGTTCCGGACTGCGTGCTCCACCACCCTGTGGGTCGCGTGGCTGGCCGTGCTCGTGGCACTCGCGCTTCCCCGCCCCGTCACGTTGTCGGTCGCCCGGATCGGTGCGACGGCGGCCGTTCCGGTTGCCGTGTGGGCCGGGATCGTGTCCGACGACACGCCACTGATCATCATGGGCCTGCTCAGCGCGGTCGTTGCCGCCGGGTTGGTCCTCGCTCCGACCTTCGCCGACCGGTCGATCGACGGCGCCAGCTACGGCGACGAGCGCCGGTTCGCCCTGCGCCCGCCGGGCCCCGTCCTCGTCGGGCTGGTCGTCCCCAGCTGGGCCGTCGTCGTCGCCGGGCTCGCCGCGGGACCGCTGTTCCTCTTCGACGAACAGTGGGCCGTCGGCATCGTGCTGGTCGTGGCCGGCTGGCCGCTGGCCTTCCTCGCCGCCCGAGCCCTGCACCAGTTGACGAACCGCTTCGTCGTGTTCGTCCCCAACGGATTCGTGGTCCACGACCTGACCGTGATGCGCGAGCCGGTGCTGTTCCAGAAGCGCGAGATCGCCGGACTGGCCCCGGCCCTCGCCGACACGACCGCCGACGATCTCACGAGTGCCGCGCTCGGGCTGGCGTTGGAGCTCCGTCTCGGCTCCCCCGCCACGCTGCCGATCGTGACCGGCCGCAGCGAAACCGAGGAACGCGACGTCCGCGCCCTGCTGATCGCCCCCAGCCGCCCCGCCGCTGTGATGGCGCTGGCCCAGTCCCGCGGCTTCCGCATCACCTGACCCGTCCACCCCGTCACACCGGTGTCAGACACTCGTCACGGCCTCCCCGTGACGCGTGTCTGACACCGGTGTGACGGGTGGCGATGCCGCCGCCGACGACGAGGTCGCCGGAATAGGCGACGACGCTCTGACCCGGGGCGACGCGGCGGTGAGGGGCAACCCATTCGACGACACCGTCGACCACTCGGCCCTGCGCGGTGGCCCCGTGGGCGCTGCACTGCAGGTCGAGCTCGCCCTCGTACACGGCGCCGGTCCATCGCCACGACTCGAGCGGGGTGGCCGTGACCTGGAGGTCGGCCTTCTCGCCGACGGTGACACGACCGGCCGCCGCATCGACGTCGACCACGTAGCGGGGATCGGTTCCGCCGGCGAGGCCGAGGCCCTTGCGCTGGCCGATCGTGACCAGTTCGACCGACTCGACGGACCCGAGTTCGGTACCGGACCGGTCGACCACGACGGCCGACTTCAGGGGGATCCGATCGCCGAGGAATGCCTTGCGTCCGTGCTCGTTCGTGATGAAACACACGTCCTGGCTCTCCGGCTTGTGCGCGGTGCGGAGATCGAGTTCGGCGGCGATGCGACGCACGTCGGCCTTGGTCATCTCCCCGAGCGGCAGTAGCAGCCGCGAGAGCACCGGCTCATCGAGCACGTGCAACACGTAGGACTGGTCCTTGGCCGCGTCGGCACCGCGAGCCAGCCGAGGGCCCTCCGGTGTGGTGATCACCCGGGCATGATGACCGGTGGCCACCGTGGAGAATCCGAGGGCGTCGGCACGGCGGAAGAGGCGATCGAACTTGAGGTGCCGGTTGCACTCGATGCACGGATTCGGTGTGCGACCGGCGGCGTGGTCCACCACGTACGGCTCGACGACGTCGCGTTCGAAGTCGTCGCCGAAGTTGAAGACGTGGTGTTCGATGCCCAGCCGGTCGGCGACGCGCCGCGCGTCGTCGACATCGCTCACCGCACAACACCCGGTGTCGCTCGGGCCACCCCACAGCTTCATGGTGACGCCGACGACCTCGTGACCCGCCTGCTGGAGGAGCGCGGCGGCGACCGACGAGTCGACGCCGCCCGACATCATCACCATGACGGGACCGGCCGGCGTAACCCCGGAATCGGCTATGCGGTCTGAACTCACATGAGCAGCGTAAGTTCTCGAACATGACTCGACGCACCCGCATTCTCGGAGTTGGCTCGTTCGTCCCCGAACGAGTGGTCACGAACGATGACCTGGCCCAGTGGATGGACACCTCCGACGAGTGGATCAGGTCACGCTCGGGGATCGAGGAACGCCACTGGGTCGAGCCCGACAACACGACCACGAGCGACCTCGGACTCGAAGCGGCCAACAAGGCCATGGCCGCAGCCGGCGTCACCCCGGCCGATCTCGACATGATCGTGTTCGCGACGCTCAGCCCCGACCACGAGTTCCCGGGTACGGCGTGCTTCCTGCAGGCCAAGCTCGGCTGCCCCGAGATCCCCGCGATCGAGGTACGCCAGCAGTGCAGCGGATTCGTCTACGGCATGGCGCAGGCCGACATGTTCATCCGTGGCGGCATGGCCGACACCGTGTTGCTCGTCGGTGCCGAGATCCACTCCAAGGGCATGGACATCTCCGACGCCGGTCGTGACGTCTCGGTGCTCTTCGGCGACGGGGCCGGTGCCGCGATCCTTCAGGCGACCGACGTCGGCGATCCCGACCACGACCCCCACATCTACTCGTCGCACCTCCACGCCGACGGCACCTACGCCAAGGAACTGTGGGTCGAGGGGCCATCGATGACCTACGCCCCCAACCGCTACAGCGGCGACTGGCTGGAGCGAGGCGCCCACTGGCCGAAGATGAACGGCAAGACCGTCTTCAAGCACGCGGTGACTCGCATGCCCGAGGTCGCGATGGAAGCGCTCGACGCCAACGGATTCACCGTCGACGACGTCGACCTCTGGATCTTCCACCAGGCCAACATGCGCATCAACTACTTCGCGGCCAAGCAGTTGGGCATCGAGGACGACGACAAGGTCTTCAACACGATCCAGCGGTTCGGCAACACGACCGCGGCGACGATCCCGATCGGTCTCGACGAAGCGCTCAAGGCCGGAAAGCTCGAGCCCGGCATGCTCGTGTGCATCGCCGCGTTCGGGGCCGGCTTCACGTGGGCGAGTTCGCTCGTTCGTTGGTAGCGCGCCGCCTCAGGCGTGGGTGCGGAGCCGCTCCACGATCGGCGGGATGACATCGAGGGCG
Source organism: Acidimicrobiales bacterium (assembly GCA_040263275.1). Taxonomy (GTDB): domain Bacteria; phylum Actinomycetota; class Acidimicrobiia; order Acidimicrobiales; family Aldehydirespiratoraceae; genus JAJRXC01. The sequence continues at coordinate 8,292 of JBDQKM010000085.1, read as the reverse complement.
GCTTCGACGTCGGCCTCGGTCGTCGTGTGACCGAGCGACAGTCGCAGCGAGCCCTCCGCGACTCGACGGTCGATCCCCATCGCCGCGAGCACGTGTGAGGGGTCCTGGGCGCCGCTGGAGCACGATGATGCCGCCGAGGCTCGTATCCCTTCGGTGTCGAGCAGGAACAGCAGGGCCTCGGCCTCGATGTCGGCGAGCATCACGTGGGCGATTCCGGCGGCCACGTGTGTGTAGTCACCGGTGGTGGCGACGGTGGCGGTGACGCCCGAGCCGACACGGTCGATGAGCCCGTCGACGAGCCGGTCCCGCAGTGCACCGAGGCGGGCCACTTCGGCCTCACGCCCGCCGATCGCGATCTCGATCGCTGCGGCGAAGGCCGCGGCACCGGCCACGTCGGGGGTGCCGGCGCGACGCCCTCGCTCCTGACCGCCGCCGAGGATCTGCGGCTCGAGCGCGATGCCCTGACGGACGAACAGGGCGCCGGTGCCGGTCGGGCCACCGAGCTTGTGCCCCGTGATCGACACGAGGTCGACCTCCGCCGCCGCGTCGACGAGGTCGATCCAGCTCGCGGCCTGCACCGCGTCGGTGTGGACCACGGCTCCCGGCGCGTGTTCGCGGACGACCGAGACCAGCGCCGGCAGGTCGTTGACCGCACCCGTCTCGTTGTTGACCGCGATCAGCGACACGATCGACACGTCGTGGAGCGGCTCGAGCGTCGCGCGCAGGGAATCGGCCGTCACCCGTCCCGAGCGGTCGAGGGGGACGGTGACACCACCGCTGTGCTCGACCGGCTCCAGCACGGCATGATGCTCGCCGGCCGAGCACACGGCGGTGCCGCCTCGGGCGCCGAGCACTCCGCGGATCGCCAGATTGTCGGCCTCGGAGCCCCCGCTGGTGAAGACCACTTCGGCTGGTGGCCGCCCGAGTGCGGCCGCCACGACGTCGCGAGCATCGTCGAGCACTCGCCTCGCATGCCGAGCCGCCTTGTGCGATCCGGTCGGGTTGGCGTGGTGGGTGTCGGCCGCCTCGAGCCAGGCCGCGCGGGCCTCGGGCCGCATCGGCGTGCTGGCCGCATGGTCGAGATAGATCTCGCGCTCCATCCCGTCAGCCTAGGGATGTCGACGTCGGGCGAGCCACGACGGCCGGACGGCCCGGCAGACTGGCTCGATGGACGGATACGGGCCCGACACCTACGGCGAGAGTTTCGCCGACGTCTACGACGAGTGGTACGGCGACGTCAGCGACGTCGCCGCCACGGTCGCCGGCGTGCTGGTGCTGGCCGATGGCGGACCGGTGCTCGAGCTCGGCGTGGGCACCGGACGACTGGCCATCCCGATCACCGAAGCGGGAATCGACGTCGTAGGGGTCGACGCGAGCCCGGCGATGTTGGCCCGGCTCACCGAGAAGCCGGGCGGGGCCGCGGTCGGGATCATCGAGGCCGACATGGCCGACCCACCCGTCGAGGCGGGCCGCTTCGCCGTCGCCTTCGCCGCGTTCAACACCTGGTTCAATCTCACCGACGGCGAGGCCCAGCATCGGGGGGCGGCGGCCATGGCGACCGCACTGCGCCCGGGAGGCTGTCTGGCGATCGAAGGTTTCGTGCCCCCCGCAGGCGGGCTGGCCGATGGCGGCGTCTCCGTACGGAGACTCGGGGCGGGCCGCGCCGTCCTGTCGGTCTCGCGGCACGACGCCGCCGCCCAGCAGATCAACGGAGTCCACATCGACATCTCGCCCTCGGGGGTGGTGCAGCGGCCCTGGCTGCTGCACTACCGCACTCCGGCCCAGCTCGACACGCTGTTCGCCGCCCACGGGTTCCACCTCGAGCGACGCACGGCGGACTGGGCGGGCACACCGCTCCACCCCTCGGCGGACACCCACGTCAGCGTGTATCGACTCGGCTGAGATCGCTCAGTTCGGCTCGCCGGTCAGCAGCGGAATCTGTGGCCACTCCCGGGCGCTGCGCTTCATCTCGCTGAATCCCGGCCATTCGGCAAGTGTCATCACGGCGTCCCACAGGGGCCCGGCCTCCTCCGGAGCGGGCACCCGGGAGATGACGGGTCCGAAGAAGGCAGGGCCGTCGTCGGTCATGGCGATGATCGGAGTGCCGACGTCGCGGCCGGTGCGTGAGAGGGCTGACTCGGTGTCGGCCCTGATGATCGGGTCCTGCGATTCGTCGTGGAGATGGTCGGCATAGGACTCGGCCAGTCCGCTGGCGGCGAGCGCCTCGCGAGTCGCCTGCTCCTCCGCGTAGCCCGAGAGGATGTCGCCCGATCCACCGGGAAGCCGGTTCCAGATGCCCTCACCGAGATGCGTGTAGAGCGGACCCATCTGCTCACGCCCCTCCGCCGTGCGCACTGCCGCCGCAACCCGCAGGCCCCGCAGTCCCAGCGCATGGAACTCGGGGTATCCCGGCGGGAACTCCTTCTCGTAGTCACGGTCCTCGTTGAGTATCCGCAGACCGATGAAGCGCCAGTCCACGCGGAGGTCGCGCTGCTCGGCCACCATCGCCACCCATCGGCTCGTCACCCAGGCGAAGGGGCACACGGGATCCCAGTAGAACTCGAGGTCGTACGGGGCCGCGTCGGCATGGTCGGTCATCACGCGAACCTAGTCACGCCACCAGGACGCATCCACCGGCCCTCGCCGGCCCGTAGGGTCGGACAATGGGCAAGATCCTCGTAGACACCGACATCGACGCATCCCCGGCCGAGGTCTGGGACGACGTCAGGCACATCGACCGACACGTCGAGTGGATGCACGACGCCGAGGCGATCACGTTCACCTCACCGGAACGCTCGGGCGTCGGCACGACCTTCGACTGTGCGACCACGGTCGGGCCGCTCCGGCTCACCGACAAGATGGAGATCACCGAGTGGGAGGACGAGGCGGTGATGGGCGTGCGCCATGTCGGCCTCGTCGAGGGCGTCGGCCGCTTCACCCTCACTCCGACCGTCTCGGGCGGCACCCACTTCGCGTGGGAGGAGGAGCTGCGGTTCCCGTGGTGGATGGGCGGCCCGATCGGGGGCCTGGTCGGCGGTCAGATCCTCAAGCTGATCTGGCGTCGCAACCTGAAACTGCTCGCGTCGAGGTTCGACTGACACTCACAACGGGTTCAGCGCGATCTGGATCGCGGCGAAGGTCAACGCAGCCCCGAACGCTCCTGCCACACCGAGCGCGACCCACTCGCTCTGGCGAGCCCGGATCATCCCGATGTAGAGGCCGCCCACGGCGGCACCGGCTACGAGTCCACCGAGGTGGCCGCCGACGGAGATCTGCGGGACTGCGAACGTGATCAGCAGGTTGAGGCCGAGGATCGGGCCGAGACCGCTCGACCAGATGCTGACCCCCATCGACTTCTGGGTCACCGCGATGGCACCGAACAGTCCGAAGATCGCCCCGGAGGCACCGACGGTGAGGGCATCGGGATCGAGGATCATGACGCCCGTGCTGCCGCCGAGCAGCGACACGGCGTAGAGCATGACGAACCGCGGCCGCTCGAAGACCCGCTCCAGCTGCGGACCGAGAATCCACAGCGCATACATGTTGAAGCCCAGGTGGAACAGACTCGCGTGGAGGAACCCCGAGGTGACGAGCCGGTAGTACTCTGCCTCGGCCACGCCGACGAGCCCTTCGCCCCTGACGAATCCGAGGCCGATGAGCCCGAAGTCGGTACTCGTCGCCCAGTTGCCGAGGAGGAAAACCAGGACGTTGACGCCGATGAGGACCTTCGTGACGATCGGATCGAACGTCGGTGCGCCTCGGAAGACCTGCTGCGTGCCGCCCTTCACACACTCGGGACAGTGGAAGCCGACGGAAGCCTGATGCATGCACTGGGTGCAGATCGGGCGATCACACCGCTGACACACGACCCCGGCGCGGGTGGAGTCGTGGCGGTAGCAGGTCCTGACCTCGGATTCGCGGGACGGGGTACTCACTGGCTCCACCGTACCGGCCCCGCTCACCCCAACTGCCCGCGATCACCCTCACCGAGTGCGAGGTCCGACCCCGGAGGCGAACTAGCGTCACCGCTTGTGAACGCGGACTTCCTCGCCAACGCCAACCTCGAAGAACGCCTCGACGTCCTCGCCCAGACCCCCAACCTCCTGATCGCGTGCGACTACGACGGCACCGTCGCACCGATCGTCGCCGACCCCATGAAGGCCCTCCCGCTGCGGGAGACCAGCGTCGCCCTCCGCAGCCTCGCGTCGCTCGCCCAGACAGAGGTGGCGGTGATCTCGGGCCGATCGCTGCGCGACCTCGCCGCGCTCTCCCGGCTCCCGGCCGAGATCCATCTGGTCGGCTCCCACGGCACCGAGTTCGACATCGATTTCGCGCTCGACCTCGATCCGGCGTTGCGCGAACTGCGCAACGACCTGACCGACCGGTTGCAGTCCGTCGCCGAGGCGTACCCCGGCGTCGCCCTCGAGAAGAAGCCGGCGTCGGTGGCGGTGCACTATCGCAACGTCGACGACGACCTGGTCGGCTCCGTCGTCGCGGCGCTCGAACAGCTCACCACAGAGCACGAGGGTCTCACCCTCCGCCACGGAAAGAAGGTGTGCGAACTCCTCGTGGTCCCGACCGACAAGGGGCGGGCGCTCAACACGGTCCGGGCCAACGTGGGGGCGACAGCCGTCGTCTTCCTGGGCGACGACATCACCGACGAGGACGCATTCGCCACGCTGGCCGGACCCGACGTCGGGGTGAAGGTCGGCGAGGGCGCCACCGCCGCGCCGTTCCGCGTCGACACCCCCGACGACGTGGCCGTGCTGCTCGCCGCCCTGTGCACGCGCCGGGCCGAGTGGCTCGCCGGGGCAGGACTCGTCCCGATCGAGGACCACTCGATCCTCTCCGACCAACGCACGGCGGCCGTGGTCACGCCCGACGCCCGGGTGACATGGCTCTGCGTTCCCCGCATCGATTCGGCCGCCCTGTTCGCCGAACTCCTGGGGGGTCCGGCAGCGGGCCACTTCTCCATCCGCCCCTTCCACGAGAACGGCGAGCCCACCCAGGAGTACCTCGACGATTCGTTGGTGCTGCGCACTCGTTGGGCCGACATGACGGTGACCGACTATCTCGACTGTTCCGACGGCCGCCCCGGCCGCGTCGCCGGCCGCACCGACCTGATCCGGGTGATCGAGGGCCGCGGTCGGGCCGTGATCGACTTCGCGCCCCGCCTCGACTTCGGCCGCTACCCGACCCAACTCCAGGTCCGAGACGACGGCCTCGAGATCACGAACGCCCACGATCTGGTCGCCCTGCGAGCCCCCGGAATCGAGTGGGACATCCTCGATCAGGGCATGCACCAGACGGCAACGGCCATCGTCGATCTCGACGCGGGCCCGATCACCCTCGAACTCCGATGTGGCACGGCCTCGATGCGGCCGGACCGGTCCGAAGAGGCCGACCGCCGCGAGTCGACCACGGCGTTCTGGCGGGACTGGGCCGAGCGGCTCGACCTGCCGACGGTCTCGGTCGAAATGGTCCGCCGCTCGGCACTCACCCTCAAATCGCTGTGCCACGGCCCGTCCGGCGCGATCCTTGCCGCGGCAACGACCAGCCTGCCCGAGTACGTCGGTGGGGTACGCCAGTGGGACTACCGCTACTGCTGGATCCGCGACGCGTCGATGACCGCCTCGGCACTCATTCGCCTCGGATCGATCGACGAGGGGATGAACCTGCTCGATTGGCTCCTCGGCGTCATCGAGACCAACGACATCCAGCCCGACCGACTGTCGCCGCTCTACACGGTGGCAGGCCAACGCCTCCCTCCGGAGGCGACCATCGAGGAGCTCGCCGGCTATGCCGGGTCCCGTCCCGTACGGGTCGGCAATGCCGCCGACCATCAGGTGCAGCTCGACGTGTTCGGGCCTGTGCTCGATCTGATCCACCAGCTCGGCGAGATCGGCGCGCCGCTCTCCGCCAAGCACTGGCGACTCGTCGAGGACCTCGTGCAGGCGGTGGACCGGCGCTGGATCGAGCCCGACCAGGGCATCTGGGAGGTCCGCTCGGGCCCTCGGCACCACGTGAACTCGAAGGTCATGTGCTGGGTCACGGTCGATCGCGCCGTACGCGTGGCCGGCGACGTCTTCGGGCGGGATCGCCCGGACTGGGCAGACCTACGCGACCGGATCGCCGCCGATGTCCTCGCCAACGGCTGGAACGAGACGGTCGGCTACTTCACGACCGCCTACGACGGCACCGACATCGACGCGTCGGTGCTGGCCATCGGGCTCTACGGCCTCGTCCCGGCCGACGACCCCCGTTTCGTCTCGACGATCGATGCGGTCGAACTGTGGCTGCGCACGGGCGACACGGTCTACCGCTACACGCACGAGGACGGATTGCCGGGTGAGGAGGGGGGCTTCAACCTGATGACGAGCTGGCTGATCGACGCCAAGGTCCTCGTCGGCGAGCTCGACGAGGCCCATCGTCTCTTCACCCGCTATCTCGAACTGGCAGGGCAGACCGGGCTGATCCCGGAAGAGGTCGACCCGAAGACGGGGCGGGGCCTCGGCAATCATCCGCAGGCGTACTCGCACCTCGGACTGATCAACAACGCCTGCAATCTCGCCGCCGCGACGGCTCGCAACGACGGCTAGAGCGAGACCGACGTCTCACCCATCCCGACGGCATTGATCTCGATGACCTCGGTCACCCCGGCGACCCGGTCCTTCATGATCCGCTCGATGCCGGCCTTGAGCGTCTGGGTCGATGCCGGGCACGTGACGCAGGCGCCCTTGAGTTCGACGCTGACCACGCCCGACGTCTCGTCGACACCGATCAGTTCGATGTCGCCCTCATCGGCCTGAATCGCCGGCCGAATGGCGTTGACCACCTTTTCGACCTTGGCTCGCATGTCGCTGCCCGGACTGTTCGTGCCGGTTCCGGCTGTCTCGTTCATGCATGCCTCCGGCCTCGTCGACTCGCCCAGTGTGGCAGTCCCCCGTGCCAACGACGACGTCGGCCCGTATTCCCGCCCGGCCTCCGGCGGCCGTAGCCTCGGGGGCATGCACGCGATCGCCATCCTCGCCCATCAGGGTGGTTGGGACGAGATCTTGATGGTCGCCGGACCGATCGTGGTGTTCGCGGGTCTGCTCGCGGTCGCGAGACGTCGGGCCCTCCGTCACTCGGCCGCCGCCGAACCGATCGACGACTGACGCGAGTCAGGCGAGGCGCACGTCGGCGCCGAGGCCCCGCAGTTTCGCGGCGATGTCGTCGTAGCCCCGGGCGACATGGTGGGCTTCGCTCACCACGGTCTCACCATCGGCCGCGAGGGCCGCGATCACAAGGGCCGCGCCGGCACGGATGTCGTGGGCCTTGACCGGCGCACCCGAGAGCCGCTCGACACCCCGCACCACCGCATGATGGCTGTCGGTGCGGATGTCGGCGCCCATGCGTCGGAGCTCGTCGACATAGCGGAAGCGTCCCGAGAAGAGGTTCTCCGTCACGATTCCGACCCCCTCCGCCGTGGCGAGGAGCGCGACGAGGAAGGGTTTGAAATCGGTCGCCAGCCCGGGGTAGGGCAGGGTCGAACAGTCGCTCGACCGCAGCCGCCGGCCGGCGAAGGCCCAGATGCCATGGGCATCGGGCGAGATGCGCATGCCCATCTCCCCCAGCTTCTGGCACAACATCGCCATGTGGGCGTGGTGGGCGCCCGCGACGGTGACTTCACCACCGGCGATCCCGAGGGCGGCCAGGTAGGTCGCGGCTTCGATGCGATCCGGGATGACGGTGTGGTCGGCACAGTGCAGTTCGTCGACACCCTCGACGAGGAGCGTGGACGAGCCCGACCCCTCGATCTTGGCCCCCATCTTGTTGAGCAACTCGCAGAGGTCGGCGATCTCGGGCTCGCGGGCCGCGTTGTCGATCATGGTGGTGCCCTTCGCCCGCACTGCCGCCATCAGGAGGTTCTCGGTCGCGCCGACGCTGGGGAACTCGAGCAGCACCCGGGCCCCGAGGAGATTCGGCGCACTGGCGTGGATGTAGCCGTGACTGGTCTCGAACTCGACCCCGAGCTCGGAGAGTCCGCGGACGTGCATGTCGATCGGGCGCGGCCCGAAGTCGTCACCGCCGGGGAGCGCCACTCTCGCCTCGCCGCACCGGGCGAGCATCGGGCCGAGGACCACGATCGACGCCCGGAACTGCTCGACCAGCTCGTAGGGCGCCACCGGCTCGATCACGGCGGGAATGTCGATCACGAGCACGGGCTCGGGGCCGGACTCGTCCCAGTGCACGGCCGCACCCGTCGCCCGGAGCAGATCCGACATCAGGGCGACATCGGTGATCCTGGGC
>JBDQKM010000084.1:0-14611 GCA_040263275.1 Acidimicrobiales bacterium | reverse complement strand
GGTTGTGGCTCGCCGAGACCATCGCCCCGGCAACCCCTTCCCGGGCACACCACAGCGCCACCGCCGGTGTGGGAACCACGCCCAGGTCGACGGACCCTCCCCCCGCCGCGAGCACGCCCGCATGCAGTGCGGCAGCGAGGGAGGGACCCGACGCTCTGGTGTCTCGTCCCACGGCCAGACCGTGGGGACCCAGCACCTCTGAACCGGCGCGCCCGAGGGCGGCCACCACGGAGGTGGTCAGCACATCTCGGGCGTCGGCCCGGATGCCGTCAGTGCCGAAGCGAAGGCTCACGGCGTCACCATCGGCAGCTCGGCACCAGCCGAGAGCACCGATCAGCGCTTGCTGTACTGAGGCGCCTTACGGGCCTTCTTGAGGCCGTACTTCTTCGACTCCTTCTTCCGCGGGTCGCGGGTGAGGAAGCCGGCGGCCTTGAGGGCCGGGCGGTGCTCTTCGTCGAGTTCGATGATGGCGCGGGCGATGCCCAGGCGCAGGGCACCGGCCTGACCGGTGGTGCCGCCACCGTGGATGGTCGCGTCGACGTCGTAGGCCTCGTTGAGTTCGGCGACGGCGAGCGGCTGGATTGCGTTCTGGCGGTGGGTCCGCGACGGGAAGTAGTCGTCGAGCGGCTGGCCGTTGACGGTCACGACACCGGAGCCGGGACGCAGGCGGACGCGGGCGACGGCGCGCTTGCGGCGGCCGGTGGTCTGAGTGAGCGGAGCAGTCATCGAATGGTTCCTGTTCAGGCCCGGGGACGCGCGGCGGCGTGGGCGATCTCGAGCGGCTGAGGGTTCTGAGCCGAGTGCGGGTGGGTGGGGCCGGCGTAGACCTTGAGCTTCTTGATCTGGGCGTTGCCGAGACGGGTCTTCGGCAGCATTCCCTTGATCGAGTCGTAGACGGCCTGCTCGGGCTTCCGCGCCATCTTCTGGGCGTAGGTCTCGCTCTTCAGGCCGCCCGGGTAGCCGGAATGGCGGTGGACGAGCTTCTTCTCGGCCTTGCCGGCCGTGAGGACGATCTTGTCGGCGTTGACGATGATGACGTGATCACCGGTGTCGAGGTTGGGGGTGTAGGTCGCCTTGTGCTTGCCGCGCAGGATGTTGGCGATCTCGGTCGCGAGCCGGCCGAGAACGAGGCCTTCTGCATCGACGACGTGCCAGGAGCGCTCGATCTCGCTGGCCTTGATTGAGGTGGTGGTCACGAAAATCCCTCGTGTTGAAACGAACTGTTGAAGGCTACGGGCACCGCGGGGCAACGACAAACGTCACGGGCCGCGAAATCGTTCGGATGTCGATCACTCGTAGTGCGCCTCCCAGAGCACGAGCCCCGTGGGTGGGGCCGGACTGGGGGCGACGGCCCGGTCCTTCCCGCCGAGCACGGTCATGAGGTCGCCGACCTCTCGGCGGCCCAGACCGATGGCCGTGAACATGCCGACCAGGCTCCGCACCATCTGATGGGTGAAGGCGTTGGCGGTGATGTCGAAACGGACGACGTCGTCCCGGCGGTGCCACGCCGCCGCATGCACCCGGCGGAGGAACACCTCGTCGGGACGCGACTTGTTCTTCTTGCTGTAGGCCGTGAAGTCGTGCAAACCGACCAAGGGCCCGGCCGCCGCGTTCATCGCCTCGACATCGAGGTGCTCGGCGAGATGCCAGGTCACGTGGCGGCGCAACGGATCACCGACCGGGCGGTTGAGCACGTGGTAGCGGTAGCTGCGGGCGGTGCAACTCAGGCGGGCGTCGAAGGTCGGGGCCACCTCCTCGATCCGGTCCACCGCGATCTCCGGGCCGAGCTTGCGGTTGAGGGCCCGACCGAGAGCGTGGGCGTCGAAATGCGACTCGTCGGCGTCGAGCGCGATCACCTGCCCGCGGGCGTGCACCCCGCGATCCGTGCGACCGGCGCAGCTCAGCTTTACCGGGTGGCGCAACGACTCGGTGAGCGCTGCCTCGAGCGCACCCTCGACGGTTCGCGCCTCCGGGTTCTTCATGAAGCCCGAGAAACCGCCGCCGTCGTAGGCGACCCGCATCCGGATCCGAACGAATCCCTCCGGAGGGGGCGGTGGCAATCGCTCGACCATCGGAATCAGTGTCCGGCGTGCCGAACGGCGAACGCCCCGCCGGTCTCCCTGGCGGGGCGTTCGTACAACGTTCAGTCGTGACGAGTGTCTGACACCGTTGTGACGGGTCAGACGAACTCGATGCGGGCCATCGGCGCGTTGTCGCCCGCCCGGTTGTCGAGCTTGATGATACGCAGGTAGCCGCCCTGCCGGTCCTCGTAGCGGGGACCGATCTCGTCGAACAGCTTCGAGGCCATCTCGCGATCGCCCAGGAACTTCACGACCTGGCGATGGTTGTGCACGCCACCCTTGCGGGCCTTCGTGATCATCTTCTCGGCGACCGGGCGCATGGCCTTTGCCTTGGCTTCGGTCGTGGTGATGCCCTCGGCCGCGATCAGCGAGGCGACCAGGTTGGCCATCATCAGCTTCTGGTGCTGGGAGCTGCCGCCGAAACGGCGTCCCTTGCGTGGTGTTGCCGGCATGTCAGTCTCGGTTCCGGAGGGTGAGGCCGCGCTCGTCGAGCTTGGCGATGACCTCGTCGAGGCTCTTCTGGCCGAAGTTCGTGATGGCCAGGAGGTCGTCTTCGCTCTTGAGCAACAGCTCGCCGACGGTGTTGACCTGGGCGCGCTTGAGGCAGTTGCGAGGACGCTCCGAGAGCTCGAGGTCTTCGATGGGCAGATCCATGTCGGGACCACCGGTCGCGACCTGGACGGCTTCGCCGAGCTCGAGGCCCTGCGGTTCGTCACTCATCTCCTCGACCAGCTGGACGAGGGCCCGCAACGTGCCTCCGGCCGAGGCCAGGGCGTCGCGGGGGGTGATGGAACCGTCGGTCTCGATCTCGAGCACGAGGCGATCGAAGTCGGTCGACTGCTCGACACGGGTCGGGAGCACCTCGAAGGAGACCCGACGGACCGGCGAGTAGATCGAATCGACCGGGATCACACCGATGGTGGTGCTGGTGTTGTTGCGGTCGGCGGAGACGTAGCCCCGCCCCTTCTGCACCGTGATGTCGATCGCCAAACGGCCCTTGCCGTTGATGTTGGCCAGCGGCAGATCACCGTTGAGCACCTCGACGTCGGGGTGGGGCTGGATGTCGGACGCGCTGACCTCGGCCGGCCCGCGCTGATCGAGGCGCAGGGTGACGGGCTCGTCGCTGTGGACCTTGAGGACGAGGTCCTTGAGGTTCAAGATGATGTCGGTGACGTCCTCGGCGACACCGGTGATGGTGTCGAACTCGTGGAGGGCGTCGTCGAAACGAACCTGGGTGACTGCGGCGCCGGGGATCGACGAAAGCAGGGTGCGGCGGATCGAGTTGCCGATCGTGTGACCGAAGCCGGGCTCGAGCGGGCCGATGGCAAACCGCTGAAGGTTGCCTTCCGGCTCGTCGATCGCTTCGACGGTGGGGCGCTGAATGACGAGCATCGTGGACCTCGGCTACTTCGAGTACAGCTCGACGATGAGCTGTTCGCGGACGGGAATGTCGATCTGTTCACGGATCGGGAGCTCGCGCACCGTGATCTGGAAGTCTTCACCGGTTTCGAGCCACGCCGGCGGCGTGCGGTCGAGGACATCGGAGTTCCACTGCACGACGGTGAAGTCGCGAGCCTTGGTCCGGAGCTCGATCACGTCGCCCTTGCGCACCCGGTAGCTGGGAATGGTGACCCGGCGACCGTTGACGTTGATGTGGCCGTGGTTGACGAACTGACGGGACTGGGGGCGGGTGGCACCCCAGCCGGCGCGGTACACCACATTGTCGAGACGCAGCTCGAGGAAGCGCAGCATGTTCTCGCCCGTGACGCCCTGGCGGCGGCTGGCCTCCGCGAAGAGGTTGCGGAACTGACGCTCGGTCAGGCCGTAGGTGAAGCGAGCCTTCTGCTTCTCCTGCAGCTGCATGAGGTACTCCGACACGGAGCCTCGGCGCCGGGAGCGACCGTGCTCGCCGGGCGGGTACGGGCGCTTGTCGAGGGCGATCGTCTCGCCCTTCGTGCCCCAGATGTTGGTGCCGAGGCGGCGCGAGACGCGCGCCTTCGGTCCGGTGTAGCGCGACATTTCAGACCCTCCGCCGCTTGACGAGGCGACAACCGTTGTGCGGAATCGGCGTGACGTCCTTGATACCCGTCACTTCGATACCGGCATTCTGAATCGAGCGGATGGCGGTCTCCCGGCCGGAGCCAGGACCCTTGACCTGCACGTCGACCTTGCGGACGCCGTGCTCCATCGCCTTGCGAGCCGCCTGTTCGGCCGCGAGCTGGGCGGCGAACGGCGTGGACTTGCGCGACCCCTTGAACCCGGCGTTGCCCGCCGAGGCCCAGGCGATGATGTCGCCCTGCTGGTCACTGATCGCGATGATCGTGTTGTTGAACGAGCTCTTGATGTGGGCGATGCCGTGAGTGACGTTCTTGCGTTCGCGCTTGCGCGGTCGACGACCGCCGGCAGATGGAGTTGCCATTACTTCGTGACCTTCTTCTTACCGGCAACGGTCTTCTTGGGACCCTTGCGCGTGCGAGCGTTGGTGTGGGTTCGCTGACCACGAACCGGCAGGCCGCGGCGATGGCGGATGCCCTGGTAGCAGCCGATCTCCATCTTGCGCTTGATGTCCTGGCTGACTTCGCGACGCAGGTCGCCCTCGACCTTCAGGTCGGATTCGATGAAGGCGCGGATTTTCGCGACCTCGTCGTCGGTGAGATCACGAACGCGAGTCGTGCTGTCGATGCCGGTCGCCTCGCACACCTGAAGTGCGCTGGTGTTGCCGATGCCGTAGATGTAGGTGAGCGATGTCCCGACCTGCTTTTCGCGGGGGATATCGACGCCGCTGATGCGTGCCATTTCAGCCTTGCCTCTGCTTGTGACGCGGGTTTTCGCAGATGACCATGACGCGGCCATGGCGACGAATCACCTTGCACTTGTCACAGATCTTCTTGACGCTGGGTCGAACCTTCATGGAGAGCTACTTGTACCTGTAGGTGATACGGCCTCGCTGGAGGTCGTACGGGGTGAGTTCCACCTGGACGCGGTCGCCAGGAAGAATGCGGATGTAGTGCATGCGCATCTTGCCGCTGATGTGTGCGAGCACTTCTGGGCCGTTCTCCAGCTCCACACGGAACATGGCATTGGGGAGCGACTCGGTGACCGTCCCCTCGAGAACGATCGCATCTTCCTTGGGCTTTGCGATGGCGGAAACCTCTTCAAAAACGGCGAGCCGGTTGCTCGCACGCGGAATGACCTGGGTGCCCCAGGACAGTTGACTACGCTACCGGACGCGCGGGGGGCGACCAACCCGTCGCGACATCACTGCCGCGCCTGTCGGACTGCCGCGGCCAACCGGGCGAATACCTCTTCTTCGGATCCGACGCCGTCGACCGTCACGAGGAGGTCGCGCGCGCCGAACCAGTCGAGCAGGGGTGCCGTCTGCTCCTCGTAGAGAGCCAGACGGCGCTCGATCGCCTCGGGGGTGTCGTCTTCGCGCTGACGGGCGATCATGCGCTCGGTGACAACTTCCACCGGCACGTCGAGATTGATGGCCATGTCGAGGGCGACACCCTGTTCGGCGCAGATCCGCTCGAGGGCGTCGGCCTGGTCGGCGGTGCGGGGGAAGCCGTCGAGCAGGACGCCATTGGCGGTGATGTCGTCGGCGGCGAGCCGCTCGGCGACGATGCCGTTCATGATGTCGTCGCCCACGAGGCCGCCGCTGTTCATCACGGCCTCGGCCTTCTGTCCGATCTCCGTGCCCGCGCTCACGGCGGCGCGGAGCATGTCGCCGGTGGAGACGTGGATGCAGCCGAAGGTCTCGGCGACACGGAGCGCCTGAGTGCCTTTGCCCGAACCCTGTCGACCGAGGATGACGAGGCGGAGCGCGGAGGAAACGGAGTCGCTCATCTACTTCAGGAAGCCTTCGTAGTTGCGCATCATCAGCTGACTGTCGATCTGCTTCATCGTCTCGAGCGCGACACCCGACGCGATCAGCAGGGAGATGCCGCCGAAAGCGAACCCGCCGGCACCGGCACCGCCGCCGTTGGCGGAACTCGCGCCATCGAGCGTGAGGTTGATCAAGATCGACGGGATCAGCGCGACACCGGCGATGAAGAGCGCGCCGGGGAACGTGATGCGGCTCAGGATGCGGGCGAGGTAACGCTCCGTCTGCGGACCGGGACGGATGCCCGGGATGAACCCGCCCTGCTTGCGGATCGTGTCGGCCTGCTTGGCCGGATCGAAGCTGATGGCGGTGTAGAAGTACGCGAAGCCGACGATCAGCAGCCCGAAGAACACCAGATAGGTGACGGCGGCGGGATTGGCGAGGTTGTTGTCGACCCAGCGCTGCACGCTGCCGCCCCATCCCTCGTCGGGCAGCGCCACGGCGATCAGGTTCGGGAGGTAGAGCACGGAGCTGGCGAAGATGATCGGGATGACACCCGACTGGTTCACCTTGAGCGGGATGTAGGTGGACTGGCCGCCGTACATCCGGCGTCCGACCACTCGCTTGGCGAACTGCACCGGGATGCGGCGCTGGCCCTGCTCGACGAACACGATGGCGACGAGCAGCAGGATCGCCACGGCGATGAGGGCGATCAGGGCGGGGAGCCCGTTCTCGGCCTCGACGAGCGTGCCCTGCGCGGGAAGGGTGGAGACGACGCTGGTGAAGATCAGCAACGACATGCCGTTGCCGATGCCGCGCTGGGTGATGAGCTCACCCATCCACATCAGCAGGGCGGTGCCGCTGGTGAGGGTGAGCACCACGACGAACACGGTCCAGGCGCTGAACTTGGGCAGCAGGTCGACCTCGCCCACGAGTCCACCGTTGTGGAAGAGGAACGCGAACGAGGTGGACTGCACCACCGCGATCGAGATCGTGAGGTAGCGGGTCCACTGGGTGATCTTGCGCTGACCGACCGCACCCTGCTGCTGCCACTGTTCGATCTTCGGGATCACCACACCGAGGATCTGCATGATGATCGACGAGGTGATGTAGGGCATGATCCCCAGCGCGAAGATCGCGAACTGGGTGAGTGCGCCGCCCGAGAACAGCTGGATGTAGCCGAGGATGCCGCCGGTGTTGGCCTGATCGCGCAGATCCTGCACGGCCTCGATGTCGACACCCGGTGCCGGGATGAACGAGCCGAGTCGGTACAGCCCGATCATGGCCAGGGTGAAGATGATCTTGTTCCGCAGGTCGGCGACCCGGAACATGTTCAAGACCCGCGACAGCACGGTGTTCTCCCTCCCCGTCGGGGGAATCAGCGATTGGTGTGTTGGTTGAAGCTGCCGTGCGGGGGACGACGATCGCCCCACGGGAGCGGCAGCGTCTCGACAGTACCGCCGGCGGCCGTGATAGCTGCCTCGGCCGACTTCGAGAAACCGTGGGCCTTGACCGTGAGGGCCTTGGTCACCTCGCCGCGACCGAGGATCTTGAGGAGGGCGCCCTTCGAGATGAGGCCGCGCTCCAGGAGGATCTCGGGCGAGATCTCGGTCAGGCCGGTCTCCTCGAGCGTGTCGAGGTTGATGCCCTGGTACTCGACGCGGAACGGGTTGGTGAAGCCGCGCAGCTTGGGGATGCGCTGCAGGAGCGGCATCTGGCCACCCTCGAACCCGATCGGGACGGTGTTGCGGGCGCGCTGACCCTTGGTGCCACGGCCGGCGGTCTTGCCACCCTTGCCGCCGATACCACGGGCCTTGCGCTTGCCGCGCTTGTTGGAGCCGTCGGCCGGTTGCAGATCGTGGATCTTGATCATGAGTCGACTTCCTCTACGCGGACGAGGTGGGGAACACGAGCAATCATGCCCCGGATCTCGGCCCGGTCTTCGAATGTGTTGCTCTTGCCGATACCCCGCAGACCGAGGGCGCGGAGGCTTCCTCGCTGCTTCGGCTTCGCGCCGATGGCGGAGCGAACCTGGGTGACCTTGATCTGCGCCATCACGAGACCTCGGTGGCCGCCGGGGCAGCCGGGCCGCGCTCGCTCTCCTGGTAGGCCGCCCAGAGGCCGGCCGGCAGGAACTCGTCGGGCTCGAGGCCACGGAGACGAGCGATTTCGTCGGGACGACGCAGACCCATCAGGCCGTTGATCGTCGCCCGGGCGACATTGATGTGGTTGGCGGAGCCGAGCGACTTGCACAGCACGTCGGCGATTCCGGCCTCTTCGAGGATGGCGCGAGCGGCGCCACCGGCGATCACGCCGGTACCGGGAGCGGCAGGCTTGAGCATGACGCGACCCGCGCCCATCTCACCGATCGTCTCGTGGACGATGGTCGAGCCGGCCATCGGCACGGCGAACAGGTTGCGCCGGGCCTCTTCGGTGCCCTTCTGGATCGCCAGCGGGACTTCCTTGGCCTTGCCGTAGCCGAGACCGACCTTGCCGGCGCCGTCACCGATCACCACGAGTGCGGTGAAGGAGAACCGACGACCGCCCTTGACGACCTTGGCCACGCGATTGATGTTGATGACCCGCGACTCGCGCAGGCCCTCGCCACCGTCGCGGGGATTCGGCTCACGTTCTCTACGTTCGTATGCCATCAGAACTTCAGTCCTCCCTCACGGGCTGCGTCGGCGAGCGCCGCAACCCGGCCGTGGTAGCGGAACCCACCACGATCGAATACCACCGTGTCGATGCCGGCGGCCTTGGCCCGCTCCGCGAGGAGCGCACCGCACTTGCCGGCCGCTTCGGCGTTGCCGTTGTTGGCGCCCCGAAGCTCCTTCTCGGTGGTGGATGCCGCAGCCAGGGTGACACCGGTGAGGTCGTCGATCACCTGGGCGGAGATGTGCTTGTTGGACCGGAACACGGCCAGGCGCGGGCGCTCGCTGGTGCCCCGCATGGTCTTGCGGATCCGGTAGTGCCGGCGGACACGGTCCTGCCGACGCTTCTTTGCGGTGTAGGCCATTACTTCGCTGCCTTTCCGGCCTTGCGAATCACGCGCTCTCCGGCGTAGCGGATGCCCTTGCCCTTGTAGGGCTCCGGCTTGCGCCACTTGCGGATGTCGGCGGCCACCTGGCCGACCAGCTGCTTGTCGATCCCCTTGACGAAGATCTGCGTCTGGGCCGGCACGTCGAACTCGATGCCCTCGGGGGCGGTGATGCTGACGGGATGGCTGAAGCCGAGCGCGAGCTCGAGGGCGTTGCTGCCCTTGGCGGTGGCACGGTAGCCAACGCCCTGGATCTGGAGTTCCTTCACGAAACCCTCGGTGACCCCGATGATCATGTTCTGGACCAGGGTGCGGGAGAGTCCGTGGAAGGACTTGCTGGGCCCGCTGTCGTCGGGACGCTCGAGAACGAGGGTGCCCTCGTCCTCACGCGCGCTGATGCCACCGGGCAGGACCTGCTCGAGGGTGCCCTTCGATCCCTTGATCGTGACGGTGGAACCGCTGATCGAGACCTCGACACCACTCGGGACGGAGATGGGTGCGTTGCCAACTCGACTCATCGGAGCTCCCTCACCACACGAAGCAGAGGATTTCGCCGCCCATGCGGTTCTTCCTCGCTTCTCGGTCGGACATGAGGCCCTTGTTGGTCGACACGACCGCCACGCCGAGGCCACCCTGCACACGGGGGATCTCGTCGCGCTTGCGGTAGATGCGCAAACCGGGCTTGGACACTCGGGTGAGACCCGAGATCACACGCGCCCGCTCAGGCGAGTACTTCATCTCGATCGTGAGGGTCTTGCCCGGCTTGTCGCCGTTGTCGACCTCGCTGAAGCCGGAGATGTAACCCTCCTTCTCGAGAAGTCCCGCCAGGGCGAGCTTCTGCTTGGAGGACGGCATACGAACGTCGTCGTGCATCGCCACATTGGCGTTGCGAATACGAGTGAGCATGTCGGAGATGGGATCTGTCATTGTCATCGCGCTGTCACCTCCCTACCAACTGGCCTTCTTCACACCGGGCAACTCGCCCGCATGTGCCATTTCTCGCAGACAAACCCGGCACAGGCCGAACTTGCGGTACACCGAGCGGGGCCGGCCGCATCGGCGGCACCGGGTGTAGGAACGCACCTTGAACTTGGGGGTGCGCTGCTGCTTCTCGCGGAGTGCTTTCTTCGCCATGGGTCACTGCCCCTCGCGTCGGAACGGGAAGTCGAACGCCGAGAGCAGAGCTCGCCCGTGGTCGTTCGTCGTCGCCGTCGTGACGATCGTGATGTCCATACCCCGAGTGGTGTCGACCTTGTCGTAGTCGATCTCGGGGAACATGAGTTGTTCGGTCACACCGAAGGTGTAGTTGCCGTTGCCGTCGAACGACTTCGGCGAGAGCCCTCGGAAATCTCTGATTCGTGGAATCGCCAACGAGATGAGGCGATCCAGGAATTCGTACATGCGGTCGCCCCGGAGGGTGACCTTGCAGCCAATGGCCTGGCCGTCGCGCAGCTTGAAGCTGGCGAGGCTCTTCTTGGCCCGGGTGATGACGGGCTTCTGGCCGGCGATCGTCTCCATGTCGGCCAGGGCGCCCTCGAGCAACTTGGCCGAGGCGACGGCTTCGCCGACGCCCATGTTGAGCACGATCTTCTCGATCTTCGGCACCATCATCACGTTGGGGAGCTCGAGCTGCTCTTTGAGCGCAGCCCGCACTTCCTCGTTGTACTTGGTGCGCAGACGGGGGCGGTAGGTGGTGGTGCTCACAGCTCTGCTCCCGTGCGCTTGCAGATACGGACCTTGCTGCCGTCGTCGAGCACCTTGTAGCCGACTCGGGTGGCCTTGCCGTCCGAGGGGCTCACGACCGCGACGTTGGACACGTCGATCGGCATCGCCTTGTCGATGATGCCGCCCTGCTGGTCCTGACGGGTGGGGGCCTGGTGCTTCTTGGCGACGTTGACGCCGTCGACGATGACCTTGCCCTTCTCGGGGATGGCGCGCTCGACGACGCCTTCGACGCCCTTGTCCTTGCCGGACAAGACGACGACGCGATCACCCTTGATGATCTTCATGCTCTTGGTCTGGTTACCCATTGCTTGCCTAGCCATGGTCAGAGAACCTCCGGGGCCAGCGACACGATCCGCATGAACTGCTTGTCGCGCAGTTCTCGACCCACGGGGCCGAAGATGCGGGTGCCGCGGGGCTGGCGCTGATCGTTGATCAACACGGCCGCGTTCTCGTCGAAACGGATGTAGCTGCCATCCGGACGACGCTTTTCCTTCTTCACCCGGACGACGACGCACTTCACGACGTCGCCCTTCTTGACCTGTGCGCCGGGGATCGCATCCTTGACCGTGGCGACGAAGACGTCGCCGATCGAGGCATAGCGACGCTTCGAACCGCCGAGGACCTTGATGCACAAGACCTCCTTGGCGCCCGAGTTGTCGGCGACCCGCAAGCGGGATTCCTGCTGGATCACTTGGCACGCTCCAGAACTTCCACGAGCCGCCAGCGCTTGTTCTTCGACAGCGGGCGGGTCTCCTGCACACGGACGCGGTCGCCCACGTTGAGGGTGTTCTCCTCGTCGTGCACGTGCAGCTTCTTGTTGCGCTGCACGGTCTTCGCGTAGCGACGGTGACGGACACGATCGACCGTCTCGACGACGGCGGTCTTGTCCATCGCGTTCGACACGACCAGTCCTTCGCGGACCTTGCGTGCGTTCTCGCGTGTCTCGGTTGCTTGCTCAGCCATCGGAGTTCTCCATCGCCTCGGCGTCGGCGATTTCACGGGCCCGGAGCTCGGTGAGCACACGGGCGATGTCTTTCTTCACGGCCTTCATGGCCGCGGAGTCATCGAGCTGGCCGGTGGCGAACTGGAACCGCAGGTTGAACAGCGATTCCTTGTGGTCGGCCAGCTGCTCGAGAAGGTCGGTGTCGCCGAGATCGGCGAGCGCCTTTGCCTTCGCCATCAGAAACTCTCCTCACGGCTCACGAAGCGTGCCTTGATCGGCAGCTTCTGGATGGCACGGTCGATCGCCTGACGGGCGACTTCCTCGTCGTGGTACGACAGCTCGAACAGGATCCGACCCGGCTTCACGACGGCGACCCAGTGCTCGGGGTTGCCCTTGCCGGAACCCATGCGGGTCTCGGCCGGCTTCTGGGTGACGGGCTTGTCGGGGAAGACATTGATCCACACCTTGCCGCCACGCTTGATGTGGCGGGTCATGGCGATACGACCGGCTTCGATCTGGCGGGCGGTGATCCACCCGGGCTCGAGGGCCTGGATTCCGTAGTCGCCGTAGGTGACCTCGGTCGCGCCCTTCGACACGCCCTTGGTACGACCCCGGTGCTGCTTGCGGTGCTTGACCTTCTTTGGCATCAACATGACAGCAACCTCAGTCGTTCGCCCGGAAGTGCGGGGTCTCGCTCTGCTCACGAGTGGACGCCTCGATGGCATCCTCCTCGTCGAGGAGCTTCTCGAACTCGGGATCGGCTTCCTTGATGAGCGGTGCCGGCTCTTCCTCGACCTCGGTCTCGGCCTCGGTTTCGGGAGTGGCGACCCGCTTGCGGGCAGCGGCGGACGACACGACCTTGCGGGGCTTGGCCTGACCGGAGGTCTCGCCGGCGGCCATCGCCGCCTCGAGGGTGGCCTTGTCGTCGCTGGTGGTCTTGTAGGGGAGGATGTCGCCCTTGTAGAGCCACACCTTCACGCCGATGCGTCCGTAGGTGGTCTTCGCCTCGCGGAAGCCGTAGTCGACGTCGGCGCGGAGCGTGTGCAGCGGCACACGACCTTCGCGGTACCACTCGGTGCGGGCCATCTCGGAGCCGCCGAGGCGACCGGAGCACTGGACACGGATGCCGAGGGCGCCGGCCTTCTGGGCGTTCTGCACGGCCCGCTTCATCGCACGGCGGAACGCCACGCGACCGGCGAGCTGGTCGGCGACACCCTGGGCGATCAGCGCGGCATCGAGCTCGGGCTGCTTGATCTCCTGGATGTTGAGCTGGACCTTGGCGTTGCCGGTGATGGCGGTGAGGCCGGCGCGGAGGCGGTCGGCTTCGGCGCCACGGCGGCCGATCACGATGCCCGGACGGGCGGTGTGGACGTCGACCCGGAGACGATCGCGGGTGCGCTCGACCTCGACGCGGCTGATCGCGGCATGCGGCAGCTCGGTCATGAGGAAGTCGCGGATCTTCCAGTCTTCGATGACGTTGTCGGCATATTCCTCACGGTCGGCGAACCAGCGGCTCTTCCATTCCGTGGTGACGCCGAGGCGGAACCCGTAGGGGTTGACCTTCTGTCCCATTAGGAGTCCTCTTTGCTTTCGCCGGCATCCGCCGGATCCGCGGACGTTTCATCTTCGGAGCCCGACGCACCGGCCTCGGTGAAGCCGGCGGCTTCTGCGGCGTCGGTGGTGGCGAACCACACCTCGGCGACGGTCTGTTCGAACCAACGCCCGTCGGGCTGGTGGTACTTCATCGAGTCGGCGTTGCCCTTGATCGGGTAGCCCTCGGGGGCCTCGCTCGCATCCTCGAGCGGGGCGTGGCTGAGCGGACCGAAGGGCGACTCGTCGTCGGCGTCGACGATGGAGTCGGCGTCGGAGTCGGCCTTCTCGGCGTCGTAGTCCTCGCCGGCCGCTTCCATCTCGGCGGCGGTGGCGGCGACGACCTCGGCGGCCTTGTCCTCGGCAGACGCCTCGTGATCGTGATCGTGGTCGTGATCGTGATCGTGGTCGGCCTCTCGGGCCTCCTCACGCTCTCGGCTCTGCTCGACACGACGACGGCGGGCCTCGGCGGCGTTGGCCGTGGTCGAGCGGCCGGCGTTGGCCTCCTTCTCACGGAGCGCTTCGAGCTGCTCGTCGGAGTAGCGCGACACGATCACGGTGATGTGGCAGGTGCGCTTGCGGATGCGGGTGGCACGGCCACGGGCCCGGGGGCGCCAGCGCTTGAGCGTGGGGCCCTCGTCGGCGTAGCACGCCGACACGAACAGCTCTTCGGCGAGCTGACCGTCGTTGTGCTCGGCGTTGGCCACGGCCGAATCGAGCACCTTGGCGATGTCTTCGCTGATCCCGCGCTCGGAGAACGCGAGGATCTCCGCGGCTTCGGCGTAGGACTTGCCCCGGATCAGGTTGAGGATCTCACGGGCCTTGTAGGCGGAGGCTCGCACGTGCGAGGCACGCGCCCGGGTGCCCGGTCGCTCGTTGGTCTTTGCACCGGTCATCAGCGACGAGCTCCCCGCTCCTGGCCCGCGTGGAACTTGAACGTGCGGGTGGGGGCGAATTCGCCGAGCTTGTGACCGACCATCGACTCGGTCACGTAGACCGGGACGTGCTTGCGGCCGTCGTGAACGGCCAGCGTGTGGCCGATCATGTCGGGGATGATGGTCGAGCGACGAGACCAGGTCTTGATGACCTTCTTCTCGCCCGATTCGTTGAGTGCATCCACCTTCTTGAGGAGGTGGTCGTCGACGAACGGACCCTTCTTGAGGCTGCGCGGCATTTTCGATTACCTCCGCGAACCGCGCGTCCGGCGACGGCGCACGATCAGCTTGTCGGATTCGGGCTTCTGCTTGCGGGTTCGGCCCTCGGGCTTGCCCCACGGGGAGACGGGATGGCGACCACCGGAGGTCTTGCCCTCGCCGCCACCACGGCGCTCGGAACGGGTCTTGGTGGAGTGGCGGCCCTGGCGCTGGGCGGGGAGGTTGGCGGGCAAGACCTGGGGCATCACTGGGAGGTGC
>JBDQKM010000083.1:0-14868 GCA_040263275.1 Acidimicrobiales bacterium | reverse complement strand
CCGACCAGGTGGTCGGCGATGCCCTTCGCAACATCCAGATGAAGCACGGACGCGTGAAGTTCCTCGGCAGCTACCCATCGGCCTACGGCACCGCCGAGGAGCAGGAGTCGAACCGGGCCGGGGTGGCCGAAGGCGATCGCTGGCTCGATGAGCTCCGAGCCCAGATCCGCTGAGCCCAGGTCCGCTGAGGTCAGACCGCCCGGTCGACGAATCGGTCGCCGACGAGAACCGGAACCAGGTCGCTGACGTGCGCCTGGGCGGCGAGGAAGACGTCGTCGGGCCACCCGCGGCCGACGAGTTCGCGACCCGAGGTGCTCTCACGGAGTCGGTCGACGACCTCCGACTCGGCTTCGTGCCACACGGCCGCCGCGGCGCGCGCTTCAGGACTCAACTCGACCCGGTCGAACATCGACAGCACCGCCCCGGCCCCGAGGAGATCCTCCACCGCCACCCGGAGCGGACCGGTCGAGCCCTTCCATCGCTCGCCCGCCGCGATCACCCCCACGCGCACGTCTTCGTCGGCGAACGCGCTCCCGACCGCGGCCCCGTTGCGCACACACGCGGCGACGACCTCACCGGCGCCCGCCTCAGCCGCACCGAAGGCCAGCGCCGCGCCGTTGGGTGACGGCAACACGATCCGCGTCCCCGGCGCGACCTCGGCCAACGACACCGGCGACAGTGAAAACGGGGCGTCACCGTCACGCGGCCCGGCCAGCACCGCGTCGACTCGATCGGCGAACTCGGCCGCCGTTCCGTCGTTCATCTTGTAGGGGAAGACCTCGGCGCCTCGACCCAGGGCGACATCGACACACGTCGTGAACGACAACACGTCGACGATCACGATCACGTCGACTTCCGGGGCCAAGGTCCGCAGACCCATCGGCCCCCACTCGAAGCGAACCCGGAACTCTCCCGGGCCCGCGGGGTTCACGTCCAGCCGCCGTAGCGGGGCCGCGGCGACCACCATCGCCCGGCAAAGCGCCAGCGCGGCAGGTCGTCGGGGGCCGTCGCAGCTCCGGGGCGCGGCCACAACGCCTCGTAGGCGGCGAGGATCGCCGCCATCTCCTCGTCGGTGGGCGCCGGCGTGATCTCCATTACAGCGGCACGTTCCCGTGCTTGCGCTGCGGCATCTCCTCGCGCTTCGACTCCAGGAGTCGGAGCCCGGCCACGATCTTGCGACGGGTCTCCGACGGTTCGATCACGTCGTCGACATAGCCGCGCTCGGCCGCGATGTAGGGGTTGGCCAGGCGTTCGGTGTAGTCCTCGATCAGCTCCGCCCGTCGGGCATCCGGGTCGGCCGCGTCGGCCAACTCGCGCCGGTGGATGATCTCGACCGCGCCCTGCGAACCCATCACCGCGAGCTCGGCCGTGGGCCAGGCAAAGGCGAGATCAGAACCGACCGACTTCGAATCCATGACCACGTAGGCGCCGCCGTAGGCCTTGCGAGTGATGATCTGGATGCGGGGCACGGTCGCTTCGCAATAGGCGTAGAGCAGCTTGGCGCCGTGGCGGATGATGCCGCCGTATTCCTGGTCGACGCCGGGGAGGAAGCCGGGAACGTCGACGAAGGTCAACAACGGGATGTTGAACGCGTCGCAGGTGCGCACGAAGCGAGCGGCCTTCTCGGACGACTCGATGTCGAGCACACCGGCCAGCATCATCGGCTGGTTGCCGACCACGCCGACGGCACGACCGTCGACCCGGGCGAACCCGCAGGTGATGCTCTTGCCCCACGACGCGTGGTACTCCATGAAGTCGCCGTCGTCGACGACATGGCCGATGACCTGCTTCATGTCGTAGGGGACGTTGGGGCTCTCGGGGAGGATCTCGTCGAGTTCGGGGCAGAGACGATCGGGATCGTCACCGGATTCGAGCGGCGGCGTCTGCTCCAGATTGTTGGAGGGCAGGAAGCTCAGAAGGTCCTTGACCTGATCGAGGACTTCTTCCTCGGTGTTGGCCACGAAGGTGGCGACGCCCGACTTGCTGCTGTGCGAACCCGCACCACCCAGCTCTTCGAGGGTGACCTCTTCACCGGTGACCGTCTTCACCACATCGGGACCCGTGATGAACATGTGGGACTTCTCACGCACCATGAAGATGAAGTCGGTCATGGCCGGGCTGTAGACGGCGCCGCCGGCGCACGGGCCGAGGATCACCGAGATCTGCGGGATGACGCCCGACGACTGCACGTTGCGGTAGAAGATGCCGCCGTAGCCGTCGAGTGACACCACGCCCTCCTGAATGCGGGCACCGGCACCGTCGTTGAGGCCGATCATCGGTGCACCGGTCGCCAGGGCCAGGTCCATGACCTTGTGGAGCTTCTCCGCGAACACCTCGCCGAGCGCACCACCCATGACGGTGAAGTCCTGGGAGAAGACGAAGACCTTGCGGCCGTCGACCGTGCCCCACCCGGTGATCACACCGTCGGTGTAGGGACGCTCGTCGAGCACACCCTCGGCAGCACGATGCCGAGCGAGCATGTCGAGTTCGTTGAACGAGCCCTCGTCGAGCAGATACTCGATTCGCTCGCGGGCCAGCATCTTCCCCTTGTCGTGCTGACGCTGCACCGACCGTTCGGAGCCGGCGTTGACCGCCTGCTCCTTGCGTTCGCGCAGGTCTTCGAGCTTTGCCTTCATGGATTGATCAGCCACGGCGGCAATCTACCTGCGGACGGGGCTCACACCCGAAACCGGCCCCTCAGCGGGGTGGGCCGTGCACCACTGCATCGAACACCTTCTCGTGCTCGACCACGGGTGGGAATCCCCGCAACATCCACGTCGCCCCGCGACTCGCGAAGGCCGGAATCGTGCCGTCGTACTCGGTGCGCAGACACACGTCGAAGCCGTCGAGATCGCCACGCACCGCGACGATCTCGTCGAGCATGCGGGCGAAACTGTCGTCGTCGACCTCGATGGGGAAGATCCCCTCCATCCTCGCGGCCCGCCGCACCGGCTTCATGGCCCGACCCCGGGCGGCAACCCAGATCGGCGGGCGCGGCTGCTGCGCCGGACGCGGCTCGAGCGAGACACCATCGACCCGGAAGTGCGCTCCGACATGGGCAAGCGTCTCCCCTTCGAGCAACGCCGTGATGATGTCGAGTCCCTCGTCGAGCCGAGCCCCGCGGGCCCGGGCGTCGACGATCTCGTCGAACCGCGAGAGTTCGCCCCCGGAATCGGTGCCCGAGCCGACACCGACCGTCAGCCGGCCGTCGCTCATGAGGTCGACCGTCAGGATCTCGCGGGCGAGCTTGATCGGCCGCCGCCGGGGAACCGGGGTCACCATCGGGCCGAGGCGGATGCGGGTGGTGGCGGCCGCCATCGCACCCAGCGCCACCCAGGCATCGATGATCTCGTTCGTCTCGTTGCGGAGCACGTGGTCCCAAAGGAACACACCGTCCCAGCCCGACTCCTCCGCGGTGGCCGCGAGGTCGACGAGCTTGTGCGGGTCGGCGAAGCGCCCGAACGGTGCGATGAAGATCCCGTGCTTCACGACCACACCGTAGGTCGCCCCGGCGACGGGCACCCGGGCAGTCCGCTCTAGGATCCGCCCATGGCCGGATTCGACCCAGCGGCTCGCGAACGGGAGCTTCGCGCCGAGTCCGAACAGTGGGACACGGCCACCGTGCGACCGGCCGTCGACGGCGACATCCCGGTCATCGACGTCGGCGCCTGGTTCGAGTCGGGCTCTCCGCGCGATCTCGACGACGTCGCCCGCCGGCTGGCGTGGGCGTCGGAGACCGTCGGGTTCCACCAACTCGTCGGCCACGGGTTCGACCCCGAACTCACGGCGGCCGCGTTCGAGGCCACCCGGCAGATCCACGCGCTGCCCGACGCAGCCAAGGAGGCCATCGCGCTCGATCGTCCCGACTGGCCGTTGGGCGGGGTCGGCCATCTCCGGATCGGAGAACGCAAGCTGCCCCGCCGAGCCCGCGGCAACCGCAACGAGGCCTTCCTGCTCAAGGGCGGCGACGCGATCGGATTCGACGACAACCAGTGGCCCGATCCCGATCTCGTCCCCGACTTCCGCGTCACCGTCGAGGCCTACGCAACGGCCGCGGCCGCACTCGCCTGCCGACTCCTGCCCGCCTACGCCGTCGCCCTCGATCTCGAACCCGACTATTTCGCCGATGCCTTCCGCGACCCCTTCTGGCGACTGCGCCTGTCGCACTATCCCGGTGCGGCCGACCGCGGGCGGGCCGAGGGCGACTACGGCATCGCCCCGCATGTCGACACCACCTTCTTCACCCTCCTCAGGCAGGAGGCGACCGGGCTCTGTGTCCACCACGCACCCAGCGACGAGTGGATCGTCGTGCCCGTGGTGACCGAGGGGTTCGTGGTCAACGGCGGCGAGCTGCTGCGCCAGTGGACCAACGACCGCTTCCTCAGTGCACGGCACTTCGCCGACAACCCCGACACGCACTCGCGGTACTCGATCCCGTTCTTCTTCAACGCCGACGCCGACCACGTGATGGCGCCACTGCCGGGCTGCTCCGGCCCCGACAATCCGCTGCGCTACCCGCCGGTGAGTTATCGCGAGAGCCAGGCGGTTGTGCAAGGAGAGTGACCCGGTTCGTTAGGGTCAGCCGGATGTCCGAGTTCTCGCGTGTCTGCGTCTTCTGTGCTTCCTCCCCCGGCAACGACCCGGCCGTGATCGATGCCACGGTCGAACTCGGCCGGCTGCTGGCCGAGCGTGACCTCGAACTGGTCTACGGCGGCGGCGCGGTCGGGCTCATGGGGCTGATCGCCGACACGGTGATGGACCACGGCGGCCGGGTCACGGGCGTGATCCCGAAGAACCTGTTCTCCCGCGAGGTCGGGCACCGCTCGCTCACCGTGCTCGAGGAGGTCGACTCGATGCACGTGCGCAAGGCCCGCATGTACGACCTCGCCGACGCCTTCATCGCCCTCCCCGGCGGGTTCGGGACGCTGGAGGAACTGGCCGAGACGCTCACCTGGAACCAGATCGGGCTGCTGAAGAAGCCGGTCGGCGTGCTCGACGTCGGCGGGTTCTGGCAGCCCCTGCTCGAACTGCTCGACTCGATGGTCGCCAAGGAGATCCTCAAGCCCGCGAACCGCGAGGTCCTTCTGGCCGAGGCATCGCCCGCGACCCTCCTCGACGCCCTCCAGGCGCAGGACCTCACCTACGTGCCCAAGTGGATCGGCGACGAGGACATCTGAGCCCTCATGCGAATCCTCCGCGAGGGGGATGCGGCCCCGGACAGAGGCAGCGAGGATGGGGCCATGACCACCGTCGACTTCTTCCAGGGAAACTACGCGCCGGTCCGTGAGGAACTGACCGTCTTCGACCTCGAGGTGACGGGCACGATCCCGGCCGAGCTCGACGGCCGCCTTCTGCGCATCGGGCCGAACCCGGTCGAGGACCCGAAGCCGACCGATCACTGGTTCACCGGAAGCGGCATGGCCCACGGCGTGCAGCTCGGCGACGGCCGGGCCCGGTGGTACCGCAACCGCTACATCAACAGCGATCACATCGCCGACGCTCTGGGCCGCCCTCGCATGCCAGGCCCCCGCCACGAGGGGGGCGACGGCAACGCCAACACCAACATCATCGGCCACGCAGGGAAGACCTGGGCTCTCGTCGAGGGGTTCAGCTATCCGGTCGAGCTCGACCACGAGCTCGGGAGCGTTGCGTCCAACAACTTCGAGGGCACGCTCGAGGGCACCTTCACCGCCCACCCGAAACGCGACCCTGCCACCGGGGAACTCCACGCCGTCACCTACTATTTCGGGTGGGAGTTCGTCCGCTATGTCGTCGTCGGTGTCGACGGTCGGGTGCGTCGCACCGTCGACGTGCCCACCGGCCACAGCCCCATGATCCACGACTGCTCGATCACCGAGTCGGCGGTGCTCCTGCTCGACTTCCCGGTGCACTTCGATCTCGATGCGGCGATGGCCGGCGCGAGCCTTCCCTACCGGTGGAAGCCCGATGAGGTCTGCCGCATCGGGGTGCTCCCATTCGACGCACCGGCCGATGCCGTCCAGTGGTGCGAGCTCGATCCGTGTTTCGCCTTCCACCCGATGAACTCGTTCGACCGGCCCGACGGCACGATCCAGCTCGACATCTGCCGTCACGGGAAGATGTTCGATGCGGTCACGAACGGACCGGGCGAAGGGCCCCCGTCGCTGCACCGCTGGATCCTCGACCCGGCCACGGGTTCCGTCAGAGAGGACCTGCTCGACGATCGCAACCAGGAGTTCCCCCGCGTCGACGAGCGCATGGTCGGCAAGGATGCCCGCTACGGCTACACGGTCGGATTCGTCAACGAAGAGGGCCCTGCGTTCAAGCGCGACCTCCACACCAACGAGGTGGAACTCCACGACTTCGGACCCGGACGCTCCACCCAGGAGATGGTCTTCGTGCCCCGAGCCGACGACGCCGACGAGGACGACGGCTGGTGCCTGAGCTACGTCCACGACGCCAACACCGACACCGCCGACGTGGTGATCCTCAACGCCCAGGACTTCGGCGGAGAGCCGCAGGCCATCGTCCACCTCCCGCAGCGCGTGCCCTACGGCTTCCACGGCAACTGGGTGCCCAACCCGTAGAAAGTCGCCCGTGGCCCGGGGCGTGAGGCTCTAGCCTCCGGCCATGGCCGAGCCTTCCGATCACCCTGCTCCCTCCCCCAGAACGACCGTGCGGCGGGGCGCGAACCGTGCCGTCTACGCGTCCGACGACGTGAAGGCGATCCTCGACGCCGGGATGATCGCCCACGTCGGTGTGCAGACGCCCGACGGTCCGCTGGTGCTGCCGATGGCCTACGGGCGCGACGAGACCACGCTCTACCTCCACGGCGCGGCGGCCAACCATCTGCTCGGCACCGGCAACGGCCACGAGATCTGCGCGACCGTCACCCATGTCGACGGCCTGGTCATGGCCCGCACGCCGTTCCACAACTCGATGAACTATCGCTCGGTCGTGGTCCGCGGACTCGCGACGAAGATCGTCGACAAGGCGGCGAAGCTCCGGGCGCTGAAGATCATCACCGACCATGTCGTTGAGAACTGGGACATCGCCCGCCAGGTCAGTGACATCGACGAGAAGAAGACGCTCGTGCTCGAGATGCCGCTCGCCGAGGCGTCGGCCAAGGTCCGCGCCGGCGACCCGATCGACGAGCCGGAGGACATGGCGGGTCCCTGGTGGGCCGGCGTGGTCCCCGTCGAGACCCGCATCGGCACTCCCTACGCGGCGGCCGACTACAGCGGCGACCGGGACGTCCGCGCGGCCTACCGCGCCCTCGACGGAACCGTCCTCTGACCCCGCAGGGCGCGGAATATGACGAACGTGTGACGAATATCACCACTCGGTGAACGGCGGTTCCGGTCAAGGCGGGCCCAGAATCGTCCGACGGAGCGCGTGTACCTGGAGGTTCGAATCCCATGCCCGCCCACACATTCTCCCGCCGCGTCCTCGGCGCGGTCGTCGTGACGTGCCTCGTCATCGTTTCGTCACACGCGGCCGCCGCCGAGCACCCCACCGCCCAGCCGGTCGCCGACGGAGTCCTGCTCGCCCCCGTCCCGTGCGGCGTCGAGGTGCAGGGCACGACCTACGCCGGCCACGGCAGCAACAACTGGAACCTCGATCTCAACACGACCGTCGGCTCGAGCCGCGACGACGTGGGCCTCCCGATCCTCGCCCAGGCCGACGGGACGGTCGTGTGGTTCAAGACCTCCGGCTACAACAAGGGAGCCGGTACCTACATCGAGGTCGACTACGGCGAGGTCACCGCTCGCTACATCCATCTCGTGGAGGGCTCGATACCTGCGCATCTGGCGGAGATCGGCGCAGAGGTCCGCACCGGCGACCAGCTCGGCGAGCTCGGCAACACCGGCCGCTCGAGCGGCCCCCACCTCCACCTCGAGTACTGGGACAGCGCCGAGCACGACGACACCCCGTGGTACCAACTCCCCCGTGCGAACCACCGGCCGGTGGCGTTCGAGGGCGTGGAGATGGTCGCGACTCTCGGCAGGCCGTCGCCGACCGTCGTGTCGACCAACTGTCCGGAGCCGACGCTCGAGGACCGGCTGCGGCAACTCCGCCTGTGGCGCCATGCACAGTTCGAGAGAGCGGCCTGAGCCGGCCGACCCGTCGAGCTACAGAACCGCGAACGCGGCGCGCATCTCGCCGACGAAGATCTCCGGCTGCTCCCAGGCGGCGAAGTGACCGCCCTTGTCGAGTTCGTTCCAGTACTGGATGTTCTCGTAGCGCTGCTCG
This sequence comes from Acidimicrobiales bacterium, assembly GCA_040263275.1. GTDB lineage: Bacteria > Actinomycetota > Acidimicrobiia > Acidimicrobiales > Aldehydirespiratoraceae > JAJRXC01. The sequence continues at coordinate 6,636 of JBDQKM010000083.1, read as the reverse complement.
GCCCACCGGCGCGAGCACCGGATGATCTCCTTGGGATAGATCGAGCAGCCGGTCGGGATCTGCACGCCGCCGCTGCCGAAGTCGGCGAAGCTCTCCCAGTACAGGCGGCCCGACGACGCACCCGTCGCGGTGAACCAGTAGATCGAGATGTTGTCGAGCATCTGGTCCTTGGTGAGCGCCGACTCGGGGTGACCGTCGTTGTCGGTCCAGGCCCACATCTTCTCGGCGATCCAAGCGCACTGACCGGTGGCGGAGTCGACCAGTCCGTAGCCGAGCGACTGGGGCCGGGTCGACTGCTGCTTCGAGTAGCCCGAGTCCCACTTGTCGTAGTGGCCGAGGGCCTCGAGGGCGGCCGCCTCCTGCGGTGTCGGGTCGGCGAGCGACTCCGGCGTGGGACCGGCCACCGGCATGTTCGTGTGGATGGCGCGGGCGTTGCCCAGGTCCTGCATGCCGATGTAGGTCGTGACGGCGCCACCCCAGTCGCCGCCCTGGGCCACATACGAGTCGTAGCCGAGGCGCACCATCAGCGTGTTCCACGCCGTGGCGATCCAGGCGACGCCGCAGCCGGTCGACGTCGGCTTGCCGCTCCAGCCGTAGCCGGGCAGCGAGGGGATCACCAGGTGGAACGCGTCGGCCTCGGCGCCGCCGTGTTCGGTCGGATTGGTGAGCGGTTCGATCACGCGCATGAACTCGGCGACCGAGCCCGGCCAGCCGTGGGTGAGCACCATCGGCGTCGCGTCCTCGTGGGGCGAACGGACATGGATGAAGTGGATGTCGACGCCGTCGATCTCGGTGAGGAAGTTGTCGTAGGCGTTGAGCGCCGACTCGAACCGGCGCCAGTCGTACTCGTTGGCCCAGTAGTCACACAGCTCCTGCGTGTAGGCGAGCGGGATGCCCTGGGTCCAGTCGTCGACGGTCTCCGCCTCGGGCCAGCGGGCGCGGGCCAAGCGATCACGAAGATCGTCGATGGCGGCGTCGGGGACGTCGATGGTGAAGGGCCGGATGTCGTCGCTCATGCCCGCAGCCTCGCCCGTCGCGCGCAGGCCGGGCAAACCGTCGGCGAGCGCGGCCGGATCCCGCCGGCCCGGGGTCAACCGCCGGCGAGGGTCGCGAGGCCGATGGCGGGGAAGGTGAAGAGCTCGGGCTCCTCGACGGTGAGATCCAACACGAGCGGTGCCAGCGGCTCCGGATCGACGCCCTGCAGCACCGATCGGTTGATCAGGATCCATCCGCCCAGGTCTTCGATCGACTCGATGTTGAGCACCGTCGCATCGAGCACCGGCTCCGACAGCGGCCAGTAGAGCCGCTCCTCACCGGTGCGGAGGTCGGCGCTGCGCAGCACCCAGGCCGCAGCGATCGGGCCCGACTCATCGGTGTCGGGGTCGAAGCCCCAATCGGGACCCTCGACCCAGTAGAGGGTCGAACCGTCGAGCGAGATGGTCGCCGCGGTCACATAGGGCGGCGCGTTGTAGGCGAGGTCGTCGGTCGGCGACGGCAGCGCCACCGCGCCACCCGCGAGGTCGACGAACCCGACCCACTCGGTGAGGTCGGCCCATGCACTCGCCACGCCCACGCCGGCCGCCTCGCTCCACATGAAGTCGGTGACGCCGAACTCGGCTTCGGCGCCGAGACCGAAATCGGCGATCTCGCGCCCGTCCTCGACCGCCAGCGCACTGACTCCGCCGAAGCCGAACCCGTCGGCCGTAGCAACGGACCCGATCACGACCTCCACGCCGCCGATCACGGCCACGTCGTAGATGTCGACGAGCCCGTCCACCACCGTCCGGGTGCCATCGGGGTCGTAGCGCACGATCTCGACCAGGTGCTCGGTCTCGTCGAGCCGTTGATCCTCACGCGTGAATATCACGCCACTGGGAGTCTGGTGGATCGCCGTCACGAGATGGTCGGCGAAGAGGCTGCTCTCGAACCCGAGCATCTCGTCGTCGTAGGTGTAGCGCGTGAGGTCGCCGTCCTCGGCAACGAGGAGGTCGGGGAACCCGACGGGACCGTCGGAAGGCGCATTCGGGTCGACACAGTCGGTCCCCGACTCGGTGACGACCGGGATCAGATCGCCACACATTCCCTGGGGGACCCTGGTCGTCGTGGTACTCGTCGTCGTGGTGCTCGTGGTCGTGGAGCTCGTGGTCGAGGACGAGGGCGCCTCGGAGGTCGTCGTCGAGCCGTCGTCGGCCGCGACGCCGACGTCGTCGTCACCACACCCGCTCGCGATCAGCGCCAGGATGCACAGGAGAAGCCGGAACCGCTGCATGCGGTACCTGTCGGCAGCTGGTCGCCCGGCATCAGGGATCGTCACCGCTCTAGTCTCACGCCGATGGACCTCCCGGTGGTGCCGCCCGTGAAGCCGATGCTCGCCAAGGCCGTCGACGGCATCCCCGAGATCGGGGATCTCGCGTTCGAACCGAAGTGGGATGGCTTCCGCTGCATCGTGTTCCGCGACGGCGACGAGGTGTACCTCGGTTCACGCAACGAGAAGCCGCTCACCCGGTACTTCCCCGAGCTGATCGAGCCGCTCAAGGCGTGTCTGCCCGAACGATGCGTGGTCGACGGGGAGATCATCGTGACCGTCGACGACCATCTCGGATTCGACGCACTCCAGCAGCGCATCCACCCGGCCGACTCGCGGGTGCAGAAGCTGGCCGTCGAGACGCCGGCCGAGTTCGTGGCCTTCGACGTGCTCGCCGTGAACGACACCGACCTGACCGACGAGCCGTTCCGCGATCGCCGCCAGATCCTGGAGACGATCGGTGCCGCCTTCGAACCACCGATCCATCTGGTGCCCTCGACCCTCGATCGCGAGATCGCCCACGAGTGGTACGTGACGTTCGAGGGCGCCGGTCTCGACGGGCTGATCGCCAAGCCCCGCGACGGCACCTACATGCCCAACAAGCGCACCCAGTACAAGGTCAAGCACACCCGCACCGCCGATGTGGTGGTGGCCGGCTACCGACTCCACAAGGACGGCGAGGGTGTGGGGTCGATGCTGGTGGGCCTCCACGACGACGACGGCCGGCTGCAACACATGGGCGTCGCGTCGAGCTTCAAGGCGAGCCTGCGGGCCGAGCTCGTGGAGACGCTCGCGCCCTACGTCCTCGAGGATCCGTCGACCCATCCGTGGTCGGAGTGGATGAACCCCGAAGCACACGAGGGCGGACTTATGCCGGGAGCGCCCAACCGGTGGAGCCAGGGCCGCGACACCGCGACATGGGCGCCGATGGCCTGCGAACTGGTGGCCGAGGTCAAGTACGAGGCGGTGCTCAACGGACGCTTCCGGGGCACCACCCGCTTCGTGCGGTGGCGCCCCGATCGCGACCCGGCGTCGTGCGAGTACAGCCAGCTCGAGACGGCCGCGCCCATCGGGATCAGCGCCGTCCTCGGCGCCGAGGGCTGAGGCCGTCGGGTCGACCTCCCCGGGCCGTCTGCCAAACTGCTGCCATGTCGAATGAGCTGCCCGCCACCGCCGATCTCTGCGACGACCACGAGGCGGAACTGACCGTGCTCGACGACGCCTTCCGATCCCTCGGTGGGCGCGACCGGATGGCCGGCATCGCGGTCACGCTCAAGATCTTCGAGGACAACTCACTCGTCCGGGAGGCCGTGGCCGAAGACGGGCATGGGAAGGTGCTCGTGATCGACGCCGGAGGCTCGCGACGGCGGGCGGTGGTCGGCGACCAGCTGGCCGCCAAGGCCGCCGCCAACGGATGGTCGGGCATCCTCGTCTACGGCGCCGTGCGCGACGCGGCGATCCTCGGCGAGACCGACCTCGCCATCCACGCCCTCGGCACGAACCCGCGCAAGACCGAGAAGCGCGGCCTCGGCGATCGCGACGTCGTGGTGACCTTCTGCGGTGCGACGATCCGGCCCGGCGACTGGGTCGCCGCCGACCTCGACGGCGTGCTGGTCGCCGAACGCGACCTCACCGCCTGAGCGCCGGAGCGCCGGACTACCAGCCGGTCAGGGGTTCAGCGAGCCGTCGGCGACCGCCTCGTCGATGAGTCGTTCGGCGATGGGCCACACGTCCTCCAGTCCGTCGGCCATCGCGCCGTTGATGGCCTTCACCTGCGACGACGTGACGCCGCGGGCATGCCAGGTGGCCCCGCCGCTGGCGAGGTTCAGCAGGAGCGGCTGGAGCCGGTCGCAGGCGTAGGCGAATCGGGCCTCGGGCGTGGCCCGGGCCTCGTACTCGTCCCAGAGCGCCCGGAGGTCCGTCGCTTCGGGCTCCGGGAGGAGGGCGAAGATCCGGTCGGCCGCAGCGACCTCTTCGGCCTCCTTGGCCTTGCGACCGGCGACGTCGTAGATGTCGACGTCGCCGGCGTCGACCTCGACGATGTCGTGCACGAGGAGAATGCGGATCACTCGCTCGATGTCGACGGGCTCCTTCGCATGGGGCGCCATCGCCATCGCCACCATCGCGAGGTGCCACGAGTGCTCCGCGCTGTTCTCGTTGCGCGAGGCATCGGTGAGCAGGTTGCGGCGCAGGACGAGCTTCAGCCGGTCGATCTCGAAGATGAAGCGGAATCGGCCGGCGAGCGCCGCGTCGACCTCGGCCGTCATCGTCACTGCCTTGTCGGGATCCATGTCAGGCCTCGTACTTCCGGAAGAGCTCGTGGGCTCGCTTGGCCACACGGTCGGCGCCGATCTCGGCACAACGTTCGTCGAAGCCGGCGCCCGGCCCGGTCCACACCATCTCGTCGACCGACGCACTGACCGGCGCGTCGAGATCGACGGTGGCGATGCGGCGGAACAACAGCGCGTCCTCGAAGTTGTCGCGCAGGGTGGCCGCGAGTTTCGCGGCGCCCCGGACGTCGACGCCGTCCCACTCGGCGATGTCGAACGGCACCTGGTCGATGTGGCCGAAGCGGGTGAGGATCTTCGCCGCCGACTTCGCACCCCAGCCCTGGAGACCGGGGAACCCGTCGGCGGTGTCACCGACCACTCCGAGATAGTCGGGGATCGACTCGGGCGGCACGCCGAACTTCTCGATGACGCCGGCGCGGTCGTAGATCACCTCGCGGCGACGGTCGAGCTGTACGACCCGACCGTCGGCGGTGACGCACTGCGCCAGATCCTTGTCGGGGGTGCAGATGATCACCTGCTCCACCCTCGGGTCGGCCGCCGCCATCGCCGCGCCGGCAGCCATGCCGTCGTCGGCCTCGTGCGTGACCTGTGGCCAGACCGTGAAGCCGGCCAGCTCCAGGAGTTCCTCGACCTCGGGGAACTGGGCCAGCAGATCCGGCTCCACCCCGCTGCCGTCCTTGTAGCCGTCGTAGAGGTCGTTGCGAAACGACTCGATCACCTGGTCGGTGGCGATCCCGATGTGGGTCGCGCCACCGGCGACCAGATCGAGCACCGTGTTGAGCACGCCGCGCTGCGCCCCGAGACGGGGATCCTTGTTGGACGGGGCGTAGTGGAAGCGGAACAGCTCGTAGGTGCCGTCGACCAGGTGGACCTTCATGTTCCTCCAACCATTGCCGGAGCCTCGCACACCCAGGTCGTACGCGCGTCATGATGCGTGCCATGCCGTTGCCCCTCACCGACCTTCCCGTCGAGGACGCCATCGCCGAGCTGCGCGCCGCGCTGGCCGGTCCCGGCCATGCGGTGCTGCAGGCCGAGCCCGGGGCCGGCAAGACCACCATCGTCCCTCTCCGCCTCCTCGACGAGCCGTGGTTGGGCGACGATCGGATCGTGCTGCTCGAACCGCGCCGGGTCGCCGCGCGGGCCGCGGCGCGACGCATGGCCAACCTGTTGGGCGAGGAGCCCGGGGAGACCGTCGGGTGGGTGACCCGTGACGACCGCCGCGTCGGTCCCGCCACCCGCATCGAGGTCGTGACGGAGGGGGTGCTCACCGCTCGGCTGGTGAACGACCCCTCCCTCGCCGGCGTGGGCCTGGTCGTCTTCGACGAGTTCCACGAGCGCTCCCTGCCCGGCGACACCGGACTCGCGTTGGCCCTGCACTCTCGCCGCCACCACGACCTCCGGGCCCGACTGCTCGTGATGTCGGCCACCATCGACGGAGTGGCCGTCGCCCAACTGCTGGGCACCGGCGCACCGGCACCCGTGATCTCGTCGGTGGGGCGGACACATCCGGTCGAGGTCAAGTGGCGACCCCGCAAACGACGCGACCCGCTGGTCCCCGCCGTGGCCCGAGCCGTCGACGAAGCGCTCCGGGGCCACGACGACGTACTGGTGTTCCTGCCGGGCGTCGGCGAGATCCGGGGTGCCGCGCGCGAGATCAGCGACCGGCTCGGACCCGACGGCCCGGCGGTGATGCCGTTGCACGGCTCGCTTCCGGCCGCCGAACAGGACGCGGCCCTCGTTCCTCGGTCCATGCGCCGCGTCGTGCTCGCCACCGATCTGGCCGAGACCAGTCTCACGGTCGAGGGCATCGGCTCGGTCGTCGACGCCGGGCTCGCCCGCGTGCCGCGTCACGACACCCGCACCGGGATGACCGCGTTGCACACCGTCACCACCTCGCGTGCGTCGTCGGAACAACGGGCCGGCCGTGCTGGGCGTACCGGGCCCGGCGTCGCCATCCGTCTGTGGTCGAAGGTCGAGCACGGCAGCAGACTGCCGTTCCTGCCACCCGCGATCACCGAGGTCGAACTCGCCGACCTCGTG
>JBDQKM010000082.1:0-14881 GCA_040263275.1 Acidimicrobiales bacterium | reverse complement strand
CAGCACGGGCGCTCGGTCGGGCCGCCGATCTCGAGCACGTCGCCATTGGCTCGTCATGCCCGAAGGCTAGGGCACGGCCGCCGTCGCGTTCCGGCGTGTGCCCGCCGGCCGCATAGCCTGTGGCGCCGTGGCGACGATTCGGGAGTTGATGGACCGACGGGGCGCGCCGGTCGCCGTGTTCGCAGGAGTCATCGTCGCATTGCGGTTGCCGAGCCTGGTCAACCAGCTGTTCGATCCCGACGAAGCGGCCATCTCCGCGCAGGCCATCGGCCTGTGGCGCGGCGGGGAGCTCTATGTCGACGGCATCGACCGCAAGCCGCCGCTGGCGATGTTCGTCTACGAGATGAGCCATCGCCTCGTGGGGTCCACCGACCTCCGCCCGCTCCACGCGCTGGCCGCACTGCTGCTGCTCGGTGCTGCAGTCGCGGTCGCCCGAGAGGCGCGACGAAGCGGAGGTCGCCAGGCGTTCTGGTGGGTCGGCGCGCTGATGATCACGGGCGCGCTGGCGATGGTGCCGGTCGATGCGCAGGCGGCGAACTACAGCCATCTCGCCATGCCCTTCGGGGCCCTCGCGATGGTCAGCGCACGACAGGGGAGCGACCGGTCGGCGTTCCTGGCGGGCCTGACCCTGTCGATCGCCACGCTCACCCGCCAGACCTGGGCGATCGGGTTCGTCCCCGCCGCGGTGGCGATCTGGCACTTCGGCGTGTGGCGACGCCACCTGCCACTCGCGTTCGTCGGCGGCCTCGTCCCGATCGGCCTCGTCGCCCTGGTCGTGCCCTGGGGCGACTTCGTGTACTGGGCCTTCGAGTCCAACGGCAGCTTCGTGCTCGACGGGGCGCAACCGGGGCGGATCGTCGGGCGGGCCGCGGTGAGCATCGGCATCTTCGCCGCCTTCCATCTCGCCGCGCTGGTGGCGATCCGGCGGGCGCCCGTGGTGGCCCATCTCGATCTGTGGTTGTGGATCGTCACCGGCCTGGTCGCAGTCGCGGCCGGCTACCGCTTCTACGGTCACTACTGGCTTCAGGTGGTGCCGCCGCTGGCGCTGCTGGCGGCGCTCGAGATACGCACGCGGTCACCCCGGCAACAGTCGCGGATAGCCGCGCTGGCGGGCGCGACTGCCCTCGTCGCCCTGGCGTTGGCCTGGACCCCGTCGACCGTGCGCGAGCTTCCGGACCCGAAGCCCCTGGCCGAGTACGTCGTTGCCCACTCGGGTGCGGACGACACGGTACTCGTCTGGGGCAACTTCCCCGAGGTCTACTGGGCGGCCGAGCGGCGCCCGGCAGGAGGCTTCGTGAGCATGGATTTCGTCACCGGACGTTCGGGGGCGCGTGACAACGGCCCGCACACCGTCGACGATGCCCCGGCCCGGGCCTATCCGCACCTCCTGGCCGCGCTCGAGGCCGAGCTGCCCGCGGTGGTCATCGACACCCAACCGAGCGGATTCCGCGAGTACGGCGACTACCCGCTCGCGTTGTTTCCGGAGCTGGCCCGGCTGGTGGCCGATCACTACGGCCCGCCGACCTCCGTCGACGGCTTCACCGTCTACGTGCGGCGCTGACCTCAGCCTGCGGAAGCCGCGTCGACGATGATCGCCGCGGTCTCGCCCACGGCCGACACGAAGGGGGAGTGGTCGGTGTCGAGCGACACCACCTGGTCGGCCCGGGCAGCCATGCGGTGCTGGGCCTCGGCGCTGATCGCCTCGTCCTGCTCACAGATCACATAGGTCGTGGGGATCGTGCGCCACGGTTCGGCGAGGCACGGATGGGTCGTCGTGGCGGCATCGATCGGCCGAAGCCGGGTGATCGCGGCTTGGGCGAGTTCGGCGGGGGACGCGGCGAAGAACGCCGCGGTCGCCTTGGCGGCGATGATCCCGCTGCGGCCGTCGGGCAGCCACTCCATTGCATCGATGAGGGGAGCGGGAATGGCGCCCGAGAGTTCGTCTCCGACGGTGTGGCCCTCCTCGAAGAGGAAGGCGCACAGGTAGACGAGATGGGTGATGTCGTCGCGATCGGCTGCGGCGCCGGAGATCACGAGGCCTCCGTAGCTGTGTCCGACGAGCACCTTCGGCCCGTCGATGCGGTCGAGTTCGTCACGCACACAGCGGACGTCGTCGAGATGCCCGGTGAAGGGCAGGTCGACCTCGACGTGGGCGAGTCCGGCCTGGTCGAGTCGCGGCGTGAGGTGTTCCCAGCACCAGCCGCCGTGCCATGCCCCGTGAACGAGCACGATCGTGGTCATGGTTGACCTTCCTTGCAGTAGGTGAGCAAACCGAACGAGCGGGGAGTTCCGGGCCCCGGGCCCGGAACATTGTGGAACCCGAGGGGTTCCCGTGGGATGTTTCGGCGCAGCCGAAACTCCGTGGAACCCGAGGGGTTCCCGTGGAGCTGGAGGGAATCGAACCCTCGTCCGCCAGGTGGTTGCCCACCGCGCTACGACCATTCCCGTGAACGTGGGTTGTGGCTCCCACCCTGCCGGGTCAGGCGGGCCACGAGGGCCCGGCCACCGAGTCTTTCCTCGGGGTCAGCGGTCTTTCCCTGCCGTCAGTGGTCTTTCCCTACCGTCCACCACCGCTTCTGGTGACAGGCTGCGATGGTCTGGCCCCGCGTGCCATTGCTGGTCGCGATGACTCTCTACTATCTGACTAGGTCAGGCGGCGAGAGCGAGATCGTCCGAATCGGCGTCTCTGTGGTTGCCCCGTTTTGAGAGTCTGAGCAACTCTGGTCGCACGTTGTTGCATCCGGTTCCCAACGTCGAAACCGATCAGCCCCGTTGTGCTGCGTTGGATTGTCAAGCAGCCTCCCGCCGCCGCCGGGGGCGCCGAGGGGAGTGGACCCAGTGTAGCGGTCCTGTTCTCCGGGCCATTGCGCGAGCTACGTTTCCCGACGTGACGGAGACACAGAAGCCATCGGCTGAAGACATCTGGGCCGAGGGCGGTCCGGTCGAGGACTGGACCACCGACTACGACATCCGTGACCAGGCCTATGTCGAGGATCCGGTGCCGATCTGGGCCGAGATGCGCGAGAAGTGTCCGATCGCCCACACCGACCGCCTCGGTGGTTCGTGGAATCCGACCCGGTTCGACGATCTGCGGGCGATGGCGAAGATGGTGCCCGAGCTCTCGAGCCGGCAGGTGCTGGTGATGCCGCCCCCGCCCGGCATGCCCGAACTCTCCAACTACGAGCAGCAGATCGCGGCGGCGCCCATCACCGCCGACCCCCCGATCCAGACCTGGACGCGACGGATGATCCTCCCGGCCTTCTCGCCCAAGACGGTCGACAAGTACGAGGAGTTCACCGAGGAGCTGTGCCACTCGCTCATCGACGGCTTCATCGAGAAGGGCCAGTGCGACGGTGCGGTCGACTACGCCCAGCAGATCCCGCCCCGGGTGATCGCCCACCTGATCGGCATCGATGGCGACATGGCCGACCAGTTCGTCGAGTGGGTCAACGACCTCCTCGGCGAAGGCCTGTTCGAGCCGGCCCGCCGACTCGCGGCTCGTGAAGCGCTCTATGCGTTCCTGCACGCCGAAGCCGACAAGCGCCTGGCGAACCCGACCGAGGACCTCATGACCGAGCTCCTGTTCATGGAGCTCGACGACCCGAACGCCGACATCACCAAGGACGTGGTGGTGGGCATCTGCAATCTCCTCGTGGTGGCGGGTATCGACACGACGTGGAGTTCGATCGGTTCGGCGTTGTGGCACTTCGGCACCAACCCCGACGATCTGTCGCGTCTCGTGAACGAGCCCGACCTGCTCCCGGTCGCCATCGAGGAATGCCTGCGCTACTACGCGCCGGTGACCATGGCCCGAGTCGCCGAGGTCGATGTCGACTACAACGACGTCCACATCAAGGCGGGCGACAAGATCCTCATGAACTTCCCCGCCGCCTGCCACGACCCGGAGCACTTCGAGAATCCCGACGAGTTCATCATCGACCGGGCCCGCAACCGCCACATCGCCTTCGGCTCCGGCATTCATCGGTGTGCGGGGTCGAACCTCGCCCGCCTCGAGATGTCGACCTCGGTCCGGGTGTGGACCGAGCGCATCCCCGAGTTTCACGTCAGCGACCGCGAGCCCATGAAGTGGGCCGGTGGTCAGGTTCGCGGGCCGCGCGTGATGCCGCTGAGCTTCCCGGCCGGGTCGCCCCGCTAGACGCCGTCGCTCAGTATTTACCGCTGCGCTGACGGCTCATCGCCCGCTCGGCCTCACGGGCTGCGTCGCGTTTCGCGATGTCGTGGCGCTTGTCGGTCTGGCTCTTGCCGCGGGCCAACGCGATCTCGAGCTTGGCCCGCCCGTTCACGAAGTAGAGGGCGAGCGGCACCATCGTCAGGTTCTCGCGGTCGAGGCGGGCCGCCCACTTCTGGATCTCGTTGCGATGGGCCAGCAGCTTGCGGCGTCGGTCGGTCTCGTGGGCGAAGGCGGCTGCCGAGTGCGAGTAGGCCGAGATGTGCAGACCGACCAACCAGAGCTCGTTCTGGTAGTGGATGACGAAGGCGTCCGCGAGCTGCACCTTGCTCTCCCGCAGCGACTTGACCTCGCTGCCGCGGAGCTGGATACCCACCTCGAGGGTGTCGAGGATGTCGTAGTCGCGGCGCGCGACGCGGTTGGTCGCCACTGCAGTGGCCCCGGCCGGGATGTCGCGCTTCTTCTGTGACTTAGCCATTGTCCGCTCACGGTACCGCCGCGCTGTTGCGTCGGTGGGAGGATTGCTACGTTCCCCTCAGGGGGATGGTCATGGGAATGCTGTTGAAGTGGTTCGCGGTCGGCTCGATGGTGGCGCTGTTCGCCGCGGCATGTGGCGACGACGGCACCGCCACGGACGACACGACGACCACGACCACGTCGGCGGCGCCGGGCTCCACGACCACGACCGAACCCGACGATCCGGATGGATCGACGACCACTGCGCCGGTCGAGCTGACCGCGTCCTGGAAGGGCGTCACCGAGGAAGACGTCAGCGTCGCGGTGTCGATCCTCGACTTCGACGAGCTGCGAGACATGGGGCTGCAGGACTTCGGCTGGGGCGACCAGCGGCTGATCTGGGAGTTCTACCTCGACCGGCTGAACGAGCGAGGAGGGGTCGCGGGCCGTCAGGTCGATGCCGAGCTCGTGTTCTACAACCCGGCCTTCGCGTCGGCGGCCGAGGCTGCTTGCCTGGAGATGACGGAGGATCGCGAGGTGTTCGCCGTGATCGGCGCCTTCCTCGGCCCGGCCGAGTCGGCGACGCCGTGCCTGACTCGCCAGGAGGACCTCGTCGTGTTCAACGGGACCATGACGGTCGACCTGCTCGAAGGGGCTGAGGCCGTCTGGGTGATCGATGCGTCGGCCGGGCGTCGGCGGATCCCGATCTACTTCGAGCTGCTCGACCAGGCCGGCTATGTCGACGGGCAGCGCGTCGCCGTGGTGAGCGGCAACGAGAACGAGAGCGACACGGTGGACGTGATCGTCCCGATCCTTCAGGATCTCGGCCTCGAGGTGGTGATGACCTCGGTCAACACGGTGTCCACCGACGATGTCATCGAGGAGGATCGATACTGGGACACCACGGCAGAGCGCATCCGCACCGAGCAAGCCGAGGTGATCGTGATCAACGGCGACACGACCGGGGCCATCCGAGGAATCGGGCGCAACGACCTGGATCAGCAGTTGTGGGTCGTCACCGGCGACCAGCTGGTCAATCTCGGGACGACGGTCGACCGGTCCGACGCCGACGGCGCGATCGCCTTGGCGGGTCTGAGCCCGGAGGAGGCATGGGCGGAGCCGGGTCTGGCTTCGTGCGTGCAGGAGTTCACCGACGCGCACCCTGACATCGAGGTGCTCGGCCCGCTCGAGGTCGGCGAAGGCGACGAACGTTGGGACACTGCGCTTGGCCAGGCGTGCCGATGGATCGCGACCTTCGAAATCGCGATGAACGCAGCCGGACCGGAACTCACGCCGGCGTCGGTACAGGCGGCCTACGAAGGTCTGGGCGACGTCGACCTCCCCGGCTACTACTACTCCTCGTGGGGACCGGGCAAGCCCGATGCCAACGACGGGTTCCGGCTGTCGGCGTGGGACTCGACGGCAGGGGAGAACGGTTCGCTCGTGCCCATCACCGATCTTCTCGACGCGACGCCGTGAGCCCGCAGGGCTGAGCAGTACCCTCCGTAGTCGTGCTGGAGATGCCCGCGTCCATCCATGCCGAGATGGTCGGCCATGCGATTCTCAGTCTGCCCGACGAGGCGTGCGGCCTGTTCGCCGGCCCGTTCGGCGGCGATCGGGTGGAGCGGTTCTTCCCGATGGCCAACACCGCGAAGTCGAGTCAGATCTACACGCTCGACGGGCAGGAGATGATGGACGTCGAGCGCACCGCCGACGATGCTGGCATCGCCGTGATGGGGGTGATGCACTCGCACACCCACACCACCAACTACCCGTCGCCAACCGATGTCGCCGACGCCGCCCGGTTCGACCCGTTCGGGGCCTGGCGCTTCGTCATCGTGTCGCTCAAACACCCCGACCCGTCGCTGCGCAGCTACCGGATCCTCGACGGCGAGATCACCGAAGAACCCGTCACCGTCACACCGGTGTCAGGCACTCGTCACGGCTAGACGCGCACCTCGCCGTTGCGGATCCGCTCGTGGAGGGCCGAGTCGAGCGGCACGTAGGCCTTGGCGTCGGGGTCGAGGAACCAGATCGGGTCGTCGATCTCCGTCGGGTCGAACCCCTCCTTCACCGAATCGATCTTCCGGTGCTTGAACGTGCCGGTGATCTCGACTTCGGACTGGATCCGCAGGAAGAGCGGACGCGCGTAGGACGGGAGGTTGTCGGCCGCGTGCTGGCGGAGCGTCTCGGCGTCGAACGAGCCGTCGACCACGAGGGTGGCCATCCCCGCCCGGCCGTCGGCCCCGGGCACCTCGACCCCGTAGACGTTGGCCTCCAGGACGCCGGGACAGCGCCCGAGTTCGCCGGCGACCTCTGCAGTCGACACGTTCTCACCCTTCCAACGGAACGTGTCGCCGATGCGGTCGACGAAGTAGTAGTAGCCGTCCTCGTCCTGGCTGAGCAGGTCACCGGACCGGAAGTAGGTGTCGCCGTCGGCGAAGGCGTCGCGGAGGATCTTCTTCTCGGTCGCCTCCTCGTCCTGGTAGCCCTCGAACGGGGTGATTGTCGAGATGCGGCTGATGGACTCGCCGGCCTCACCGGGTTCGCAATCGACGACGCGCCCGTTGTCGTCGCGGACGATCTCGTCGGCTTCGACGTCGTACTTCACGACGTGCATGCCGAGTCGCCGGGCGAGCCTGGGTCGCATGCGTCCGATCGCCCCGACGCGGTTGTCGAGGTTGATGATGGACGACGTGCCCTCGGTCGCGCCGTAGAACTCAACGATGCGGGGGATGCGGAATCGCTCCTGGAACTCGGGCCACACGTCGGGGCGCAAGCCATTGCCGACGCACACCCGCAGCGAGTGGGCGGCCTCGAGCGGGTGGCTCGGGCTGTTGACCAGATAGCGGCACAGTTCACCGATGTACTGGAAGGTGGTGGCCCGGTGCTCGACACAGTCGTCCCAGAATCGTGACGCCGAGAACTTGCGGGTCAGGATGGCCGTGGAGCCGGTGGTGAGCGCGCCGCCGAGCGCCATCACGCCACCGGCGGTGTGGTACAGCGGGAGCGTGATGTAGGTCCGGTCGTCGAGATCGATGTCCATCATCGCCGCGGCCCCGAGCGCGACCGTGAGGAACTTGCCGTGACTGAAACTCGCAGCCTTCGGGAGGCCGGTGGTGCCGCTCGTGTAGATGTAGAGGAGGCGGTCGCCGCAGGTGAGGCCGGTTCGCAGCGATGGATCGGGTCGGTCGGTCGGCTGATCGGTGATGGCACCGAAACCAGGCTCGAACATCAGCTCGGTCGGCGCGTCGTCGTCTCGGGCGGAGTGCCACCGATCCGCCAGCTCCCGGTCGAGCACGAGATGGCGGGCGCCGGAAACGTGCACGGAGTGACGGAGCGGCTCACCGCTGAGGTTGGTGTTGATCAGGGCACTGACGATCCCGAGCTTGGCGAGCCCGAGCCAGGTGGCCACGTATTCCGGCCGGTTCATCATCAGCAGGCCGACCACGTCGCCCCGGGACAGTTCCTGGGCCCGGGCCCAACCCGCGACCTGGTTGGCCATCCGGTCGAGCTCGGCGTAGGTGATCCGGCGGCCCTCGTCGGCGGCGTCGATCAGCGCGATGCGGTCGGGATGTTTGTCGGCGATCTCCTCCCACCGGTCGCCGACCGTCGAGGTCGACGACGATCGGTTGCGTGCGGCGGCCGGGGTGACCTTCGCCATCGCCTTGACCATGCGGAGGTCGCTCTCGATGCGTTCCCGAACACTGAGCCTCGCCTGCGCTGCCATGGGCCGACCCTAGTCGGCGGGTCCGTGCCGATCCCCGGGGCGGGGACGGTGGAATGCGGGCGGAAGGTGGTTGGTTGTTTCCCTGCGGGAGTACAATCCCGAGTGAAATGGTCGGAATTGGGAGTTCGTCGTGGTGATCCACAATTCGGTGCTCGACATGATCGGCAACACGCCGATGGTCGACATCAGCCGCCTGAGCCCGAATCCGAACGTCCGCATCCTCGGCAAGATGGAGGGCCAGAACCCCGGCGGTTCGGTGAAGGACCGCATCGCACGGTCGATGGTGCTCGCAGCGGAGGCCGACGGCACCCTCACACCGGGCAAGACCATCATCGAGCCGAGCTCGGGCAACACCGGCATTGCCCTCGCCATGATCGCCAAGGAGCGCGGCTACCCGATCAAGATCGTGCTCCCCGAGAACGTGAGCATCGAGCGGCGCCAGATGCTCGAGGTGTTCGGGGCCGAAATCATCGACTCGCCCGGCGCCGAGGGCAGCAACGGTGCCGTCCGCCGAGCCCAGGCCCTGGCCGACGAACACCCGGAGTGGGTCTTCCTCTACCAATACGCCAACGAGGCCAACCCGCAGGCCCACTACGACACGACCGGCCCCGAGATCTGGGCCGACGTGCCCGAGATCACCCACTTCGTCGCCGGCCTCGGCACCAGCGGCACCCTCATGGGTGTCGGTTCCTATCTGAAGGAACAGAACCCCGACGTCAAGATCCTCGCTGTCGAACCGCCCATCGGCGAACAGGTCGAAGGCCTCCGCAACCTCGACGAGGGATACATCCCACCCGTCTACGAGAAGTGGGGAGGGATCGACCTGCTCGACGGCAAGCGCATCGTGCGGCCGCGAGAGAGCCTCGAGTGGACCCGCCGACTCACCGACGTCGGCATCTTCGCGGGGATCTCGGCCGGCGCGGCGCTGGCCGGTGCGGTCCGCACGGCGGAGAAGATCGGCGAGACCGATCCCGACGCGGAGGCAACCATCGTGTTCATCGTGTGCGACGGGGGCTGGAAGTACCTGTCGACCGGCGCCTGGACCGACGATCTCGACGAGGTCGTCGAGCGGGCCAAGAAGATCATCTACTTCTAGGACCCGCACTTCTCGGACACTGAACCGCGTCCGGCGCGGTGCTACCGTGCCGTGATGCAGGAGGTGTCCCGATGCCGACGCTGACTCGCCGCAAGAGCCGTCACGACGATGAGCAGGCACATGCTCGCGTCGCCACGCCGGCGATCGCCGACGCGCCGCGCGCGGCGCAGATCCTGCACCTGCAGCGCAGTGTCGGCAACCGGGCCGTGGCCGAGCGCCTGCGCATCGACCGCATGCCGCTGACGGGAGCCGGCTCGTCGGTCGGCGAGGCCGACAAGGCGGCGACCCACCGAGACCTGATCAGCGGCGCCCGCAAGATCGGCGAGTTCACCTCGGGCGTCTGTTACGACACCGTCGCCTACATGCTGTATCTCGACGGTCGGATCTCGAAGGAGCAGCTCGGCAAGCACAGCGGCCAGGAGTGGCTCGAGGTCTTCGCGTTCGACAGTCGCACGCAGTGGACGGGCGGCGCCATTCCCGCCGGTGCCGCCGTCGGCTTCCGGCGCACGGCCGAGTCGCCCTACAAGCCGGGCTACTTCCATGCCGCCACCGGCGTCGGCGGCACGACCATCCGCGCCGTCAACGGCAACCTGCTCGGTCAGGGTTGGGAGACCGCCGACATCGCCAAGGTGTTGACGCCGACCGACAAGCCCGGCGTCTACAAGCACGACGGCCTGCCGGTGAGCGTCTACTACTGGTAGCGCTCAGAGGAGCTCCGACCCCAAGATGGTCGCCCGCTCCGTTCGCCGCAGCGTGACGCGGTCGAACGACCCGATCGACGGCGCCATCACCAGATCGACCGCAAGCGACACGGTGACGGCGATCACCGTTCGACCGGCTCCGTCGACCTCGACCCACACCGCCTCGACGGTCGCGAGAGGCAACGGACCGGTGGCGATCGCGCGGGCGGCCACCTCGGCTGCGACCGTCTCGTCGATGACCACGCCACGACCGTCGCGGAGCGCTGCCACGTCGAGCGCGGCCAGGGCATCGTTGGCGGCCGAGGCGGCAACCGCCTCGAGTTGACGAGCCCGCAACTGGGTCAACGACACGTCGATCACCACAGCGCCGAGAAGGAACATGACGAGCACTGCGGCGGGGAACAGCAACAGGACCGAGCCGCGGTCGGATGCGCAGGAGTCCGGCTGGGTCAGCATGCCCCACCCGCCTCGACTCCGCTGCGGAACGGGTCGACCACCGCGCTGTGTGTGGCCTCCACCTCGGTGGACGGACCGAAGCCGCCCAGAAACGGGATCCGGATCATCGGGATCTCGGAGGCAACGGACACGCTGACCCTCACGCACCGGCCGAAGGGCGCCTCGAGGACGGGCTCGCGGATCGACACCCCGTCACCCGCTCGTCCGTAGGCGTCGAGCGTCTCGTCAGCCCGTCGGACCGCAGCGGCGCGCGCCTCGGTGGCGGAGTCGGATTCGACATAGGCCCGCACCGCCTCGATGGGCCTCCACCAGCTCCTGTAACCCGGGAGCGAGCATCCGGGCGTCGTGCAGCATCGCGAGTTCGGCGTCGAGTCGGAGGTCGGCGAGGAGGACGTCGCTTGCCGCGGCGCTGTCGGAGAACCACTGCGCGAGTCCCATCGCGACGACCGAGGTGCCGGTGCCGCCCGCCCCCGTGACGGCGACGAACTGCCCGACCGAGGACTCTTCGTCGCCGTCGGCGCTCGGGTCGGGTGGACTCGCCGTGACCCGAGTGATCGGTGTGGCGTGGTCGCGGAGGGTCCGGTTGAGTCGGGGCGGCTCGAAGTCGTCCGCCAGCACTGCGGCGGCTCCCAGCTCGGTCCAGTCAGGGCCATCCGCCGATCCGACGACGATCGCCACCCCGCCCGCGGCCCGCACGTCGTCGATGAGGTCGCGGTCGAGTCCGATGGTCGAGCGATCGACGAGGAGGGCGGAGAACGGCTGCCCCGACGCGAGCCGCGACCGCACTTCGTCGGAGGAGACGTACTTCTCGAAGTCGGCGGAGATCGATCCGGCCGTGGCCCATCCCGCGACCTCGCGAAACCACTGGGTCCGCGGTGGAGCGAGGCCGAGCAGCACCCATCGGTTGTCGCTCATGGGGCTGAGATCCGGATCTTAGGCGGGGTCGAATCGGACTCGACCACGACGGGCGGGGGAGCGGGTTGCGAGACTCCGGTCTGGGCGGGGTACTCGTCGTCGAGCGCGGCTGTCGTCCGCACGACGGTGAGCGACTCGTGGGACAGCAGCGTGACGGTTGCGACGTCTTCGGCTTCGGAGAGCGCCAGGGTGAGGCTGGACTGGCCGGCCGAGCCGACCCCCGGCGCCGTCGCCTCGTAGCCGAGTACCACTGCGTCCTCGACGGCCGTGCGCACGAGTCGGTCGTGACTCGACACGGCCAGCAGGGTGACGCGGTCTCCGGGCCGCAGCGAAGGTGATGTGCGCTCGCGTGGCACGGGGATGGTCAGCTCGTGGAGGCCGGGCACCGCCGTGCCGTCGACGCTCGGAAGCGGGACGACGTCGCGGGGGTCGAGCAGCCCGCCGGCCCTCAGAGCGGTCAGGGCGACGACGTCGCCGAGACCGTCGAGCGAACTGAGTGCGTTGGTCGCGGTCGTCGACGACAGCAGCATCGACTCGAGTGCGACATCGCCGAGCGTGAGCCGATCGCCGGCATCGACGTCGCGCTGCAGGACGACATACGCGGTACCCACCGGCTCCTCCGTCGGCCTCGAGAACGTGAACGCGCCCACCGCGGCGGTGGTGACGAGGAGGGCACCGATGAGCGCTCGACCGTTGGGCAGCGCGCGGCGCGGGCTGATCGAGCGGGAAGGGGCGGAGCCCTCGTGGGAAGTGGGACTGCCGCTCATCTGTGGCCTGCCGCAGATGAGTCGGGGCGTGAATCAGCACCGAAAGGGTGCAAAAGGATCGAAACCACGCGAGTATCGCGACATGCCTGCATCAGATGACACCGCCGACGACGAGATCGAATGGTTGTCCACTCCCGGCGCAGCCGAGCGCCTGGGGATCACGTCGCGCACGCTCTACCGCTTCATCGACGAGGGGCAGTTGCCGGCGTTCAAGTTCGGCCGGGTGATCCGCCTCAAGAAGTCGGACGTCGACGCCTACATCGAGAGCTGCCGCGTCGAGCCCGGCTCGATGAGTCACCTGTATCCCGAGACCACGGGATCCGGCGACGGGTGAGTGGTGAGAAGCGAGGGGCTGCGAAGTCACCTCGCAAGTAATACTCGCGAGATGTCGGCCTCGTCAAGGGTGATCTAGGGGGCGACGTTCGCCCAGGCCTCCGCGACGTCGGTGTCGCCGATGATCGTGACATGCCCACCGCGGCCCCAGGCCCACAGCAGCAGGTCTTCGGCGTGGCCCTGCACGGTCGCGTTCGCGCCGGTTCCGGCGTCGCCGTTGTGAGCGACGAGAAGGGTGCCGTCGATGGCCCGGACCCGCCAGCGATCGGTGCCGTCGGTGCGCTCGAGGACCACGTCGCCCTCCGGGTATTCCACGCTGCCGCCGTCGCCCCGGAAGCGCATGCCGACGTCGAAGATCTCGTTGACGCCGTCGGTCGCGACCTCGGCGTCGATGTGCGAGGAGATGCCGGCGGCGTCCTCGGCGTCCCAGCGATGGACCACCGTCTCGTGCAGCATGCGCCGGTGGTAGAAGCCGCCGTTGCGACGATCGGTCCACGACCACACCGACTCGTCGGGGCCGATGTCGGCCAGAGCGGCCAGCACGAGATCGAGGCCCGTCCGACACCACTCCCACGGGGCGGTCGCGTCGGGTGGTTCGTGATCGGGCCACCGCTCCGGCTTGGCCAGGCGGTTCGCCGTCCAGTGGGCGACCCGGCGGTGCACGCCGGTGACGTGGATCGCCAGGTCGGTGTTGGCCCAGCCGGGGCAGGCCCGAACCGGCGCGTCGGGCGCCCGCTCGGCCGTGGCGATCAGGGTGTCGCCGTCGCGGCGGATCATCTGCAGGGTGGTCGCGAGGTCGAGCGTCATCGTCAGGGACGGTAGTGGCGAGACGGGCCGACCCACGCGGACGGTCGGGACATCAGGGGGTGACGAGTGTCTGACACCGGCAACGCGAAGCGTTGCCGGTGTCGGGTGGCGGGGGTGTGGTCGACCGGACGGCGAGGTTCGGAAGCAGACGGTTCGAGAACAGTGGGTCCCGGAGCAGAGAGGATGTGGCGATGAGCGGCGATGACGTGGATCCGGCGGAGTGGGAGACCTACCCGGGCGAGAGAGCCCGCCGAGCTCCCCGGCCTTCTGGACGGGCTGACGGTTCCGCACCAGTTCGTGGCCGTCTTCAAGATCGCGGTGGCCGACTTCTTCGACGACCAGCTGCGCTGACCCGACTCAGGCCTCCGGGCCGGCGCTTCGCTGCCAGATGGCCGGGTCGAAATCGACGGCCGCGCCGTCGGGGGAGAGTTCGACCAGCTCAGCCTCGAGCGCGGTGCACCGCGCCTTGGCGTCGAGGTAGGTCCGATACGCCGCCGTGGCCTCCGCCGCGATCTCCGTCAGGTGCTCGTGGAGGGCGGCCTGCTCGTCCGGGTCGCCATCGGCACTCGTCTCCACTTCGAGACGAAGCGCTTCCGCCGCGACCAGGAGACGGGCGGCTTCGGCGTCGAGATCGGCGGCTCGTTGCCGGGCCGCATCGACCTGCTCCTGCATCCGGCTGTAGGCCGCGAATTCCTCGTCGTCGGCCTCGGCCCCGAGCTCGACCTGCTCGGTTGCGAGCACCATGACGGCGAGCGGCAGACTCTCGATCAGCATGCCCAGGGGCGTCTCGAAGGGACCCATGGCCACGCCGCGGCGGATCCGCAGCGGCGCGAACGCGAGCGTCGCCTCGGCCATCGCCGCGGTCAGGGCGGCCGGCGTCGCGTCGACCTCGCGGACGGCGGCGTCGATGCGGCCGGCCTCGAGCACCTGGGAGACGCGTTCGACGGCGGCCGCTCGCTCGTCGGGATCGCCTTCGATGGGCACGTTGACGATGATCGATGCCTTGCTCCAGTCCGGGTGCCGCCGACACAACCAGCCGATCAGCGTGATCAGCTGGCCGACCTGGTCGTCGGACCACCACAGG
This sequence comes from Acidimicrobiales bacterium, assembly GCA_040263275.1. Classification (GTDB taxonomy): domain Bacteria; phylum Actinomycetota; class Acidimicrobiia; order Acidimicrobiales; family Aldehydirespiratoraceae; genus JAJRXC01. Next base: position 347 of record JBDQKM010000082.1, on the reverse strand, counting down.
GCGATCGAGCGCTCCTCTTCGGGGGTGGACTCGAACCGTTCGCACGCGTCGTCCCGCACGTTGATCACGGCGACGTTCGTGCCGAAGCGGGCACAGTTCTGCAGCATCTTGCTGTAGGTCACGCGATCCGCCTCGCTGCCGCGCAGGTCGCGGGCCCCGAAGAGCGTGAGGTTGGCCCGGACGGGCCCGAGGCCGTGCGACTGCACGAGCGACTGCACGCCGGCATCCGCATCGGCGACCAGCAGCACCCGGGAGAAGGCACCGGAGTCGAGTTGGTCGAGCTCCGCGGCGAGGTCCTCCTCGACCTCCCGGGCCTGGCGGCGGAGTCGGGGACCGCTGCCCTCGAT
>JBDQKM010000081.1:0-14967 GCA_040263275.1 Acidimicrobiales bacterium | reverse complement strand
CTGTGGGGCTCTGGTTGCCAGGGCCACATGTAGGACTGCGGGTCGGCCACAGCTGCCTCGAAGTCGAACGCAGGGGCCAGGAGGTCCCATGCCCGCCGCAGCGGCGCGCAGCCCTCGGCCTGCACCGGATAGAGCGCCACGTCGCCCACTCCGAGCGAGGTCGCGGTGGCCAGCGCACCGCCGCCCACCTGCACATAGAGACGATCGAGCGGCCGACCGGCGGCCGCGACCTGCTCGGCCAGCTCCCATCCGAGCGTGCGACCGCCGTCGAACGCCGACGGCGTGTCGACGCCCTGCACGCTGAACGGCTGCGCCCCGGCGGCGACGGCCTCGGCGAAGCGCAGATAGCACGGGTCGCCGGCCTCGCCCTCGCGACGCTCGCACACCCGGAGGTCGGCCCCGAGGGTCGTGAGCTGTTCCACCACCGGCGGGTCGGCCCAGGTGGGCACGAAGACCTGGAGTTCACGATCGAGGGCACGGGCGACGACCGACGCGCCCAGGGCCGCGTTGCCACAGCTGGCGATGGCGAGTGGGCCCGACACCGGGGCGCCGAGGGCCTCGTCGACGAGCATCTGCAGCGCGACGCCGAAGAGGTGGCGGGCCTTGTGTGACCCGCCGACGTTGTCGACCTCGATCTTGACGAACAACTCGACGTCGCGCAGCCCGGCCGCGACGGCGAGGTCGGGCATGGCCACGGTTGGCGTCACCCGGAAACCGTGTCCGTCGACCACGGCAACGGCCGCGTCGAGCCGCTCGACCAGATCGACGAAGTGGGTGTCGGTCAATCCCCCGGCGAGCGCGGCCCGGTGGCTGTCGAGCCGCTCGCGATACCGGATGAAGGGATTGTCGGACACGCGGTCGCTACCCGTGGGAGGCGCCGGTGGCGGCGTTGAAGTCGACGATCATCTCGTCCCACGTGTCGACGAGGGGCCGGAGACCGTTCCAGAAGCTCTGGTCGCGACGCCGTTCGAAGTCGTCGATGTCGACGCCGAGCTGCTCGACCCAGGTGAAGTAGCCCAGGTTGAAGACCCGGTTGCGGTGCACCTCGTCCATCTCGATCGCGTGGGTGGTCGACACGTCGGCCAGGTGGGTGTCGAAGACCTGCGCGGCCTCGGCATCGTCGAAGCCACCGGCGAAACGGGTCGACATGACCTTCTCGCGCTCGGAGTTGTAGAGCTCCGAGCCGTCGGTCGCCACCGTCATGAGCACGTCGTCGGAGCCCAGGCCCCACTTCTTGGCGGCCGTGATCGCGGCCAGGGCGTTGCAGATCGACGAGTAGCCCATGTGCGTCAGCATCGAGCCGAGCGCCGGATCGATGCCCCGCTCCTCGAGCAGTCGGAGTCCGGCCGGCGTGTTGAAGAGCACGTCCAGCTCGTCGGTGGACGAGTCGGAGATGCCGACGATCAGGTCGGTGTTGGTCACGTTGTGGATCAGCGGGATGTGCTTGTCGCCGATGCCCTGGATGTTGTGGTCGCCGAAGCCGTTGTAGAGCATCGTCGGCACCTCGAGTGCCTCGACCGCCACGATCCGAGCGCCGTGGGCGTCCTTCAGGTAGTCGCCGGCCCCGAGCGTGCCGGCCGACCCCGATGCGGAAACGAACGCGGCGAGCCGACCGGGGCGGGCATCGGGCCCGTCGCCCGTCACGTGCTCGAACACCCGCTCGAGCGCCCGACCGGTGACCGCGTAGTGGCCCATGTGGTTCGAGAACTCGCTGAACTGGTTGAGGATGACATTGGTCGGATCCGTCTCCAACCGCATGCACTCGTCGTAGATCTCCTTCACGTTGGCCTCGGTGCCCGGTGTGCGGATGACGTCGTCGGGGTGATCGACCCACCGGTCGAGCCACTCGAAGCGTTCGCGGCTCATGCCCTCGGGAAGGATCGCGACCCCTCGGCAACCCATGATCTTGGAGATGGCGATGCCGCCGCGGGCGTAGTTGCCCGTCGACGGCCAGATGGCGCGGCTCACGGTCGGGTCGAACCGACCGGTCACCAGCCGGGCCACGAGGCACGAGTAGGCGGCGAGCACCTTGTGGGCACCGATCATCGGGAACCGGTTGCCGAAGGCCAGCACGATCCGGGCATCGACACCGGTGAGCTCCGAAGGCAGCTCGATGTGGTCGGGCACGTCCGTGAACCGGGCGCCGGGCGTGCCGGCGTCGAGCCCGTTGTGCCAGTGGACTCGGAAGAGGTTGCGCGGGTCGCCGGCGTTCTTGTCGACGCCGTCGAGCGACGCGACGACGGCCTCGGGGATCGTGGACGGATCGCGGAGTTGGGCGAAGGTCGGCAACACGATGTTGTTCTCGCGGAACCGCGCGACCGCGTTGTCGTAGGCCACGCGTCCGTCGGGGGCGAAGTCGCCGAATACGGCCAAGCCATCGGTCATGTCATGTTCTCCAGTCGGGCAAAGAGTCGTTGGGCGGCCTCGGCCGCCTTGTGGCGGATCTCGTCGGCATCGACCCGGGTGGCGACGCCGCGGTCGAGCACGACCTCGCCGTCGATCTCCACTCGGGTCGGTGACACGCCGGGGCTGTAGGCCAGCCGCCAGGGATCCATCGGCGTGTAGTCCCAGGTGACCCGATCGGTGCGGGCCTCGGGGAACAGGTGGTAGCCGGTGTCGAGCCAACCCCAGACCTCGTCGGGGGTGAGCGTGACGTCGTGCTCGCGGCCGCGCACGAAGGCGACCCGGAACTCGTCGAGCATGTCGGCACCGATGCCGTCGGTGCCGAGCCCGACGGCGTTCGCCGTGAACCGGCGGGGCCGGGCGTAGCCGACCGCGTTGTTCATGTTCGACCGGGGGTTGTGGACGATCGTGCCGGCGAGGCCGTGGTCGTCGGGAAGGTGGACGCCGTGCACCAGCCACCAGTCGTCGGCCGCATGGTCGCGGAGGGCCGGCCAGCGGGTGTCGGCCTCACCCTCGGCAACGTGGACGTGGACACCCACGCCATGGCGAAGGGCCATCTCCGCGGCCGCGGCGATGGTGTCGGGCTCGCAGGTGAACGCCGCATGGAGGCCGACCATGCCCCGACCCCCGTCGGCGAGGAAGCGCTCGTTCTCGGCCAGCCCCGCTGCTGCGCCCTCGGGGCCGTGACGGTCGGTCACGCCGTAGGCGCAGTTGACCCGCACGCCGACCTCGGCGCAGGCATCGGCGATGACCGAGAGCGATCCTTCGATCGCGTGGGGCGACTCGTGGTGGTCGACGATCGACGTGCAGCCCCGCTCGAGGGCCTCGAGGGCACCGAGCTTCGCCGACCATTCGATGGTGTCGGCATCGAGGGCCAGGTCGAGCCGCCACCAGACCAGCTCGAGGATCTCGAGGAAACCGGTGGGGGTCCGCGGCGGCGCGGGCATGCCGCGGGCGAGCGCCGAATAGAGGTGATGGTGCGCGCAGACGAGACCCGCCGTCTCGTTCGGGGCCATCGCGGGGCTCACCGGATCACGTCCACGAACCGGTCCACGACGACGCCGTCTCGCGGTTGGCCTCGTTGACCAGGGGGAGCTCGGTGCGCCACTCGCCGTCGCGTGCGTGCATGGCCGCAGCCACGGCGCCCGCGGTCGGCACCAGCCCGATCTCGCCGACGCCCTTGATCCCGTAGGGCGCGTTGGGCTGTGGCGCCTCCACGAGGATGACATCGACGTCGGGCATGTCCTTCGGGCGGATGATGTCGAGCGAACGCAAGGTGGTGTTCGTCGGACGACCGTGTTCGTCGCAGGGGAATCCCTCGCTCAGGGCGTAGCCGAGGCCCATGTGGACCGCACCCTCGATCTGGCCTTCGCACAGCATCGGGTTGACGGCGCGACCGACGTCGTGGGCGGCGACGACCTTCTCGATCTCACCGGTGTCGGGGTCCATCACGACCATCTGGGCCGCGTAGCCGAACGTGGAGTGGATCACCGGGTTCTCGAGGCCGTCGTTGAGCGAGTTGGTCCAGTCGACCCGGTATTCGCCCTCGTAGTCGACGCCGATGCGGCAGCCGTCGGCCATCGCCGCACGGCAGGCGTCGGCGACCGAACCGGCACCCATGAGCGTGCCTCGGCTCCCCGTCGTCTGACCGGCACCGAGCTCGCGGGTGGAGTCGACGATCACGACCACGTCGTCGGCCGCCACGCCGAGCTCCTCGACCGCGACCTGCTGGGCCACGGTGTGCACGCCCTGCCCCATCTCCGTCCAGCAGTGGCGCACCTCGACCTTTCCGTCGGGCCGGAAGTGCACGACGGCCTTGGCGATCTCCTTGAACCCGTTGCCGAGCCCTGAGTTCTTCAGACCGAGGCCGATCCCGACGGCCTTGCCCGCTGCGACCGCCTCGTCGTAGGGCGCCTTCACCGCGTCGAGGCAGGCCTGGGCGCCGAGGCAACCGTCGTCCATGATCTGGCCGGGACCCCAGACCACCCCGGGCGAGATCACATTGCGATCGCGGATCTCCCAGCCGCTGATGCCGACCTTCTCCGCCAGGCGATCCATCACGCCTTCCATGGCGAACTGGGCCTGGTTGGCCCCGAACCCGCGGAAGGCTCCGCACACCGAGTTGTTGGTGCGCACGGCGATGGCCTCGCAGTCGATGTTGGGCACGACATAGGGGCCCGACGCATGGCCGGCGGCGCGTTCGAGCACCTTCATGCCGACCGAGGCGTAGGGGCCGGAGTCACCGACCATCCGGATGTGGAGGCCCGTGAGCCGCCCGTCTTCGTCACAACCGGCCTGGTACTCCATCCGGATCGGGTGCCGCTTGGTGTGGACCAGGAACGATTCCTCGCGGGAGAAGGTGATCTTCACCGGCCGCTGCAGGAGCCATGCGGCCAACGCCGTCTGTCCCTGGTTCGACATGTCCTCCTTGCCGCCGAACGCGCCACCGTTGCTGACGAGCTCGGTGACGATGCGGTCGGTGTCGACGTCGAGCATTCGGGCGATGTCGTTGCGGTCGTCCCAGATGCCCTGGCCGCCGGAGTAGACCATCAGTCGGTCGACGTCGACCGCGTCGCCGTTGGTGCCGCCGGCGGTCAGCGGCAGCGGTTCGCCGGCCGGGACCGGGACCGCCAGCGTCGACTCGGGTTCGAGGAACGCGTGGTCGATGCGTTGGGTCTGGAATGTCTCGCGCACCACATGGGCCGCGCCGGCGAGCGCCTCCTCGGCGTCGCCCCGGCGGTAGGTGGAGGTGGACAGGACGTTGCCGTCGAGCTGCCACACGGCATCCTCGGCGCCGGGGGCGATGGCCTCGATCGGGTTGACGATCGGCGGGAGCACGTCGTAGCGCACCTCGACGAGGGTCGCAGCGTGGCGGGCGGTGGGCCGGTCGGCGGCGACGACGACGGCGAGAACGTCGCCGAGGTAGCTCGTGCGGCCACCCACCGGAATGAACGTGGGCCAGTCCTTGTGGATCAACCCGGAGCGCAGTTCGCCGGGCACGTCGGCGGCAGTGAACACCGCCTCGACCCCGGGCAGGGCCATGGCCGCGGCGGTGTCGATGGCGAGCACGTCGGCGCGGGCGTGGTCGGTGAGCCGCACTGCGCCGTGGAGGAGTCCCTCCGGCACCATGTCGTCGATGAAGGGCCGGTCGCCCAGCGAGAGCGCGGCTGCCTCGTACTTCACCCCGCGCGACCCCACGCCCTTGGGCGAGACGGCGACGGCGACCTCGTCGGCGGCCAGCGCCTCGACCGCGTCGAGGATTTTCGTGTAGCCGGTGCAGCGGCAGAGGTTGGCACCGAGCAGCCGGGCGGCCCCGTCGCGGGTGAGTTCACTGCCCTTCTTGTCGAGCATGGCCTTGGTTCGCATCACGATGCCCGGCGTGCAGAAGCCGCACTGGAGGGCACCGTGGGCGGCGAACGCCGCAGCCATGCGGTCGCGCTCGTCGGTGTCGATCCCCTCGAGGGTCACGACCTCCGCGCCTTCGGACTTCTCCATCGAGGTCTGGCACGACACGCGAGCCTTGCCGTCGACGAGCACCGTGCAGCAGCCGCACTGACCCGACGGGGAGCACCCGTCCTTGGGCGAGAGCACGCCGAGCTCGTCGCGCAGCGCGGCCAGCAGGTGCTCGTGATCGCCCTCGGTCTCGACCTCGGTCCCGTTGAGCACGAATCTGGTCATGGAGACTCCTCAGGGTCGGTCTCGGGAAGGTCGGTCTCGGGCAGCAGGTGGTCGGGCACTGGCGGCAGCACCGGGCCCCGCTGATTGGTGATCGCGTGATAGGCGTCGGGCCGCCGGTAGCGCTCGAACTGGAAGAGCGTCTCCTTGTAGTTGCGGCAGAGGTCGAGATCGATGTCGGCGATGGCCAGCTCGTCGCCGTTGTGGGCGGTGAGGGCGATGACCCGGCCAGTCGGCGCGATCACGCAGCTGTCGGCCAACGACTCGACGCCCTCCTCGTTGCCTCCCTTGGCCACACCGACCACGAAGCAACCGTTCTGGTACGCACCGGCCTGCATCACCAGATGACTGTGGAAGGACTGGAGCGCGTCCTGGCTCGGGTCGGGTTCGTAGTGCATCGGCGTGTTGTACCCGATCAGGATCAGCTCGGCGCCGCCCAGGGCGAGGCACCGATAGGTCTCGGGCCACCGACGGTCGTTGCAGATCGCCATGCCGATCACCCCGCCGAACGCGTTCCAGGTGGGGAACTCGTGACCGGGCTCGAAGTAGCGCCGTTCGAGATGCTGGAACGCCCGCCACGGCTCGTGCTCGCGGTGACCGGGAAGGTGGACCTTGCGGTACTTGCCGACGACCTCGCCGTCGCGCTCCACGAGGATCTGGGTGTTGTAACGATGCCCGTCGGGGGTGAGCTCGGCGTAGCCGAGCGAGAAGCCCACGCCGTGGTACTTCGCCACGTCGAAGAGGCGTTGCGTCTCCGGGCCGGGCATCTCGGTCTCGTAGAAGCTGTCGAGATCGAGATCGGATTCGTCCTCGACGAACCACCGGGGGAAGAAGGAGGTCAACGCGAGCTCGGGGACCACCACCAACTCGACACCGGCGGTCGCCGCCTGCTGCACCATCGCGACGAGGCGGTCGACCACGGCGGCGCGTGGTTCGTGGCGCCCGATCGGACCCAGCTGGGCGGCGGCGAGGCGGAGGTTGCGGCCCTCGGTCTCCTCGAGGGGACCACTCCATGCGCGGTCGAGGTCGGTCATGTCGTCTCCTGGAGCGGTAGGCCCTGGTCGGCAGCGACGAGGCGTTGAACGAGCGAGCGGGTCTCGTCGTCGGCTCGGGCATCGGCGACCCGTACACCTCCGGCCAGATCGAGCAGGAAGCCCTGCCCGTCGCGGGCGGCGAACAGATCGGGATCGGTGAACAACTTGGGCTTGATCTGGGCCGGGTCACCGTCTTCGGGACAGAACACCATGCAGTTGCCGCACTCGTTGCACAGCTCGGCGAACAGCAGGTACTGCTGCCGGTCGGGCATGCCTTCGAGGCTCTTGATGCTGAAGAACGCATCGTTGGGGCAGACGGTGATGCAGAAGTTGCAGGCCACACAGCCGAACATCTCGAGCTCGTGATCGACCGCCCGGGGCAGCTTCAGATTGGCCGCGAGCCGATAGGGATCGGCACCGTCGCCTCGCAACCCGGTCACGTACTCGGCCACCACCGAGGGGTGGCCCGCAGCGGCCGCCTCGGCCTGCCGCCCGGCCCGGTAGCCGGCGAGATCGCCGGTCCCGGCGGCCGCGACGTCCTTGGCCAGCGTCCGGAGCATCGGGGCCATGCGGCCGTAACCACCGGGCTTCAGCAGGTCGGAGCAGATCGTCGCCGGGTTGACGCCGGCGGCGAGAGTGTCGGCCAGGTTGTCCTTGGTGACACCGGCTGAGAACGACACCATCACGTCGCCGTCGTGGCCGGGAATCGCGAGCGTGTCGGGCAGGGCGGTCGCGAGTTCGTCGAGCAGGGTCATGGCCAACACGTGGAGCGGCGGCCCCGACAGATACATCGTCTCGTCGGGCATGAAGCCCCGCTCGTTGTCGACCACCAGGGTGTTGGTGAGCTTGATGCCGAAGCGGCGACCGCGATCCTTCGCGTACTGGTTGAGCTCACCGATCAGCTCGATGCCCCGGTCGAACTGGAGATCCTCGGCGAAGGCCGACTCCTTGACCGACACATCGTGGTAGCCGAGTTCGTCGTTGACGATCCCGGCCACGGTCTCGTAGCCCAACAGTGTCGGGTTGAGCTTCACGATCACGTCGAGTCGGTGCTCGTCGATCAGGTGTTTGGTGATCGACTCGATCTCCTCGGGCGGACAACCGTGGAACGTCGACAGCGTCAGGGTGTCGCTGACCACCGGGGAGAAGTCGAGATCGGCGAAGTCGGCGAACGACCCGGTGAGTTCGGGGCGCAGGGCGTCGATCGACGACGAGGCGTCTCGCATGCCGCGGATGAAGGCGGCGACCTTGTCGCTGCGGATGCCCGCCAGGTCGTAGCCGACCGACATGTCGAACACATGGGGTCCGGGGTCGCCGACATGGTCTCGCAACGGCTCCCAGTGCCGGAGGACGTCGAGGGCCATCCAGGCCTTCACGTACTCGGCGAGGCTCTGGGGCACCTCGAGCTCCTGGCTCCACTCGATGTTGTAGCCGATCGTCTGCATGTCGATGCAGGGACGACCGATCTCCAGGTCGTCGAGGACCTGCACGGTCTTGAGCTCGAAGAGGCGACCGCCGCCGAGCCAGGCGAGCACGATGTTCTGTGCCATCTGACTGTGCGGTCCGGCCGCCGGGCCGATGGGCGACGCGCACGCACGACCGAGGAACTCGAACGAGAGATCGACCTCGGCGTCGGGCTGCCAGATGCGGGCGTTGGGCAGGTCGAAGATCTTGTTGCGCGTGTGCCACTCGTGGTCGATGCGGCCCATCAGGGTGGCCAGCGTCATCGGGGTGAGCGGCGGGGTCGCCTCAGCCATCGGATGGTCCTTCCGTCGAGCCCTCGGCCAGGGTCCACATCGTCTGCAGGAGCACATCGGCTCCGGCCTGGAGATCGGGCGGGCTGGTGTACTCGGCCGGGTTGTGACTCAGCCCGTCGCGGCTCGGCGTGAAGATCATCGCCGTGGGGCAGACCCGCGCGAACATCTGGGCGTCGTGACCGGCGCCGGACGGCATCCGCCGCACGGAGTGGCCGAGATCGATCGCCGTCTTCTCGACGAGCGTGACCACGGCGGGGTCGAACACGACCGGCTCGAACCGGGCCAGCGAGCGGGTGGCGACCGTGCATCCCTCGGCGGCCGTTGCCTGCTCGACGAACACCGCGAGTCGGCGCTCGGCCTCGCGCAGGACGGCGTCGTCGGTGTTGCGGAGATCGACGGTGACCGTGGCCGACGCCGGAACCACGTTGACCAGGTTGGGCCTGAGCTCGATCATGCCGACGGTGCCGACCTGGGGAGCACCGAGTTCGAGGGCCAGCTCACGCACGAAGGTCACGATCGACGACGCCACGTAGCCGGGGTCGCGGCGCATCGACATCGGCGTGGTGCCTGCGTGGTTCGACTGGCCCCGGATGGTGAACTCCTGCCAGCTGATGCCCTGGACACCGTCGACCGCGCCGATGGTGATGCCCTCGACCTCCAACACTGGACCCTGCTCGACGTGGAGTTCGACGAACGCGTGGGGGACGAGACCGGGCACCGGCGCGGCGCCGGCGTAGCCGATCCGTTCGAGTTCGGGACCGACCTGGGCGCCGTCGATCCCCTCAATGTCGAGTGCGTCCTCGAGGGCCATGCCACCCACGTAGACGAGACTGCCGAGCATGTCGGGCGGGAAGCGGGCGCCCTCCTCGTCGGTGAAGAAGGCGACGGCCAGCGGACGCGGGGGCGTGAGTCCCGCGGCGACGATCGTCTCGATCACCTCGAGGCCGGCGAGCACCCCGAGGTTGCCGTCGTATCGCCCGCCGGTGCGCACCGTGTCGATGTGGGAGCCACACATGACGGGTGGTCCGTCGACCGCGCCGTCGAGCACCCCGACCACGTTGCCGATCCCGTCGATCGTGACCGAGAGCCCGAGGTCGCGCATCCAGGTGACCACCAGATCGCGGCCGGCCTTGTCTTCGTCGGTGAGCGCGAGCCGGGCGCACCCCTCGGTGCCCTCGATGGCACCGATCTCGGCCAACGCCGCCAGGCGCCCGAGGAGCCGATCGATGTCGACGCGAAGGGCGCGTGCGGGCGGGGACATCACACGACCGTACCAGAGGTTCTTTACAAAATGTACAAGCCGGGCCGGTCCTGGGGTACTCTGCCGATCATGCCCCGGGGGACCGAGATCGCTGCCGAGTTCCTCGTCGCCCCCTTCGTCGAGGGCACCCCCGGTCCCCACGTCACGGCTGCCGTGTCGGCCTTCGCCGAGCATGATCTCGACGTCGAGCTCGGGCCGTTCGCTTCGACCGTCACCGGCGACCTCGACTCGATGGCCGACGCGATCGCGGCCATGGTGCGAGCAGCGATGACCACCGGCGCCACGTCGGTCCAACTCCGGGTCGCCGCCACGCCGGAGGAGATCCCGATTCCGTCGATCCGGGACGCCGTCGACGACATCCTGCGCATGGCCGAGCGCGAGATCGGCGCTCCGGCGGCCGACTGGAACCGGGCCGAGAAGCAGCGGGCGGTGCGCATGCTCGACGAGCGCGGCGCCTTCATGCTGCGCGGCGCGGTCGACGAGATCGCCCAGGTGATGGGGGTCTCCCGCATCACGATCTACAACTATCTCAACGCGCTCGAAGGCGATTCGGATGGCTGACCTGCTGATCCACGACGCATGGCTCGTCGCCACGGTCGACGGCGCGCGCCGTGAACTCGCCGGCGGTTGGGTCGCGATCACCAACGGCTTCATCTCGGGCGTCGGCGCGGCCGACGACCCCGCGCCGGCCGGCGCCGAGCGGATCTCGGCCGAGGGGTGTCTGGTCACCCCCGGCCTGGTCAACACGCACCACCACCTCTTCCAGAACCTCACGCGCGCCTATACGCCGATGACCGATGCGCCGCTCTTCGGCTGGTTGCAGTCGCTCTACCCGCTGTGGACCGCGGCGATCGACGAAGAAGCCGAGTACCTGGCCGCGTGGGTGGGGCTGGCCGAACTGGCCCTCTCCGGCTGCACCACTTCGAGCGACCACCACTACCTCCATCCGGCGCGGGCCGGCGATCTGCTGGCCGCAGAGGTCCAGGCCGCCCTCGACCTCGGGCTGCGGTTCCACCCGACCTATGGCTCGATGAGCCTGTCAGAGAAGGACGGCGGGCTCCCGCCCGACGACGCCGTCCGGGACGAAGACGACATCCTCGCCGAGTCCGAACGGCACGTCGCTCGGTGGCACGACCCCTCGCCCGGCGCCATGACCCGCATCGCCCTCGCGCCCTGCTCCCCCTTCACCGTGACACCCGATCTCATGCGACGCACGGCCGAACTGGCCGAACGCCTCGACGTGCGCCTCCACACCCATCTCGCCGAGAACGCGGAGGACGACGAGTTCGCGCTCGCGACGTTCGGGATGCGACCGGTCGACCTCTACGAGGACGTGGGTTGGATGTCGGACCGCAGCTGGGGTGCCCACGTCGTGCGGCCGGACCCCCAAGAGGTCCGCCGCCTCGGGGCGGCCGGCGTCGGCATCGCCCACTGCCCGAGCTCCAACATGATCCTGTCGTCGGGCATCGCGCCGGTGGTCGACCTGCGCCACGCCGGGTGCCCGGTGGGTCTCGGCTGCGACGGCTCGTCGTCGGCCGACTCGGCATCGCTCTGGCAGGAAGCCCGACTCGCGATGTTGCAGGGCAAACTCGTCTCGGGTGCCGCAGCCATGACCGCGCGTATCGCCCTCGAGGTCGCCACGCGCGGTGGGGCCGGGTGCCTGGGCCGCGAGGGCGAGATCGGAGAGCTCTCGGTCGGCGCCGTCGGCGACGTGGCCGTCTGGGAACTGAGCGGCCCGGTCTTCGCCGGCGTGCTCGACGACCCGATCGAGGGTTGGCTTCGCTGCGGACCCACCAGCGCCCGCGACACCATCGTCCACGGTCGGCCCGTGGTCCGCGACGGCCACCTCGTCTCCCCCGACCTCGGCGCCAACCTGGCCGCGCACCGCATCGCTGCTCGCCGCTTCCAACCGATCTGACTGCGATGACGGACCCCGGCGACATCTCGTCCTACGCCCACGGCCACCACGAGTCGGTGCTGCGCAGCCACGCCTCTCGTACGGTCGACAACTCGGCCCGCTACCTGGTCGAGCACCTCGCGCCCGGCCAGCGGATCCTCGACGTCGGGTGCGGTCCGGGTTCGTTGACCGCCGACCTCGTCGCCCATGCGCCGGGCTGTGAGATGCACGCGATCGACGCGTCGCCCGACGCGATCGAGCGGGCCCGGGCCGAACACGGCTCCGTCGCCGACTTCCGCACCGGCGACGTCTACGCGCTCGACGCCCCCGACGACCACTACGACGTCGTGCACGCCCACCAAGTGCTCCAGCACCTCGACGACCCGGTTGCCGCGCTGCGCGAGATGCGCCGCGTCGCGAAGCCGGGCGGCGTCGTGGCCGTTCGCGACGCCGACTACGGGGCCATGACCTGGTCACCCGACCGCCCGGGCCTGCGTGACTGGATGCGGATCTACCAGGCGACCACGGCCGCCAACGGCCACGATGCCAACGCCGGCCGACACCTCCTCGGCTGGGCCCGGGCCGCCGGCTTCGAACGCACCGTCACCACCGCCACCGCATGGTGCTTCGCCGATCCCGACGGCCGTCGGTGGTGGGCAGAGGGGTGGGCCGATCGGATCGTGCAGTCGGGCTATCGCGACCACGCGGTGGCCCAGGGCCTCGCCACCGACGACGCCCTCGCCGGGATGGCCGCCGACTTCCGGCGTTGGGCCGAGCACGACGACGCGGTGTTCGTGGTCCCCCACGTCGAGTGCGTGGGCTTCGTGTGAGCGAGCCCTTCACGATCCGGGCGCGGGTGATGCAGACCCCGACACCCGACGGGCTCGAGACCGACGAGCTCGTGATCACCGTCGACGGGGCCGGCCGCATCACGGCGACCACACCGGCCGCCGAGTTCGACGGCCCGGTCGACGTCACCCTGCCGAGCGGCCACGTACTGCTCCCCGGGTTGATCGACACCCACGTCCACGCACCCCAGTGGCCCCAGCTGGCGACCGCGCTGGATCGCCCGCTCGAGGAGTGGCTCTTCCACCACACGTTCCCGCTGGAGGCCCGTTACGCCGACCTCGGGTTCGCGACGACGGTCTGGGACTCACTGGTGCCGTCGCTTCTCGCCGCGGGCACGACGACGGCGGTGTACCACGCCAGCATCCACGAGCCGGCCACGACGGCGCTGGCCGAGGCGTGTCATCGTCACGGGCAACGGGCCTTCGTCGGTCGCGTGGCCATGGACCATCCGACCGGCACGCCGGAGTGGTACCGGGATGAAACGGCTGCGGAGTCGGTCGCCGCCAGCGCCCGGTCGATCGACGCCATCCGGTCGCTGCCCGGTCGGTCCGGCCTCGTGCGGCCCATCGTGACGCCCCGGTTCGTGCCGGCCTGCACCGACGCCGCCCTCGAGGGCCTCGGCGAACTCGCGGCGGCGACGGGCACTCGAACGCAGACCCACTGCTCCGAGAGCGACTGGGAGCACGACCACGTGTGGGAGCGGCACGGCATGACCGACGCCGCGTCGCTGGACCGCTTCGGACTCGTGCGCGACCACACGGTGCTCGCTCACGCAACCCACCTCACCGACGACGACCGCGCGCGGCTGATCGGCCGGGGTGCCGGAGTCGCCCACTGCCCACTGTCCAACGCCTACTTCGCAGGAGCCGTCTTTGCGGCCCGACGGGCGATCGACGCCGGTCTGCGCGTCGGTCTGGGCACCGACATCGCCGGCGGCGCCGACGGGGCCGTGCTCGGCCAGTGCGCCCACGCGGTGACCAGCGCACGACTCCTCGAGTCGGGTGTCGATGCCGCCACCCCGGAGCACGACCGCGGCGTGCCTGACTCGCGGATCGACATCGTCGCGGCGTTCTGGATGGCCACCACCGGTGGGGCCGACCTGCTGGGCATTCCCGCCGGCGTGCTCGCACCGGGGCGGGTGTTCGATGCGGTCGCCGTCGACACGACCGAGCTCGGGATCTGGCCGGAGATCGACGACGACGGTCGGGTCTTCGAGAAGGTCGTTCGCCGCACGACCGCCGGCGCGATCCGTCGGGTCTGGGTCGACGGTGTCGCCGTCCGCTGATCAGCCCAGGTCGAACGCCCGCATCTGGTAGGTGTTCCGGCTGATGGCGACGACCTCGCCGGTGGCGTCGACGAGCTCGCACTCCCACGCGTAGTCGGCCTTGCCGTTGGCCTCGGCCTCAGCGGTGATGCGGGCCACCTCGTCGTCGTCGATCCGCACCTCGACCGTGATGTCGGTCATGGCCGGGCGGCGGAAGCGGATCTGGAGGTCCTTGACGATCGGGTAGTACTTCGTGGTGTCGAACGTGGTCAGGAAGATGGTCCCGCCCGGCACCTCGGCCAGCGTGAAGAGGGCCCCCGCGTACATCATCCCCACATGGTTGACGTTGGGTTCGAACGGCATCCGCAACCGCACGAACCCGCGTTCGGCGTGGTCGACGACGATCCCCGTCCGCTCCAGGAACGGGATGGTCTTCCAGTTGCCCTTGGTGATCTTCTCGGCGTCGAACGTGGTCATGAACCCATTCTGACCCGCAACGGCGGCGCTCGCGCGAGACTCCATCGACCATGTCGCTCCACGGAACGCAGCGCTACGAGAATCTCCGCGACTCGGTGCCCCTGCGGGTTCGCTCCGCAGTGGAGGGTGCCCGGCGTCTCGAGTTCGGCTTCTGTGTACGACCCGAGATCGGCCGACTGCTGGCCGTGCTCGCCGGCGGACTCCCGGCCGGAGCCCGCGTGGGAGAGACCGGCACGGGGACCGGGGCAGGACTCGCGTGGATGGTCGATGCGGCCCGCGACGACGTCGCCTTCGTCAGCATCGAACAGGACACCGACCGGGTCGCCGTGGACGATCTCGACGTTCGCTCG
>JBDQKM010000080.1:0-14990 GCA_040263275.1 Acidimicrobiales bacterium | reverse complement strand
GGCGACCACCAGCAGGGGGCCGCCGTCGTGGACGACGGCGTCGAACTGGGCGGGATTCAGGCCATCGAGCAGCGGCGAGTCGGGCACCGGGTCACCCTACCGAGGGCAGGTGACACCCAGAGAAGATGCGGGTGCCTGGCACCTGTATCTTCTCAGGCGACGAGCTTGTAGCCGAGACCGCGGATGGTGACGATCAGCTCGGGCGTGTCGGGGTTGGGCTCGACCTTGGCCCGCAGCCGCTTGATGTGGACGTCGAGGGTCTTGGTGTCGCCGACATAGTCGTAGCCCCACACGCGATCGATCAGGGTCTGGCGGGTGACGACGAGGCCCTTGTTGGCCATCAGCAGGGCGAGCAACTCGAACTCCTTGAGGGGAAGCTGGATCGGCTCGCCGGCCAGCGTGACCTCATGGCGGTCGCGATCGAGCGCCAACGCTCCGGCAGTCAGGGTCTCGCTCCGCTCCTGCGCGCCGGTCGGTGATGCGCTCGACCGTCGCAAGACCGTGCGCATCCGTGCGACCAGCTCACGTACTCGGTACGGCTTCGCGACATAGTCATCGGCGCCGACCTCGAGGGCGACCACGGCATCGATCTCCTCGTTGCGAGCCGACACCATGATGACGGGCGTCTCGTCGACGGCGCGGATCTCCCGGCACACGTCGATGCCCGACATCCGCGGCAGCATCACGTCGAGCAGGACGAGATCGGGCTGACAAGCCCGCCAGACCTCGAGTGCCTCCTCGCCGTCGGCGGCGAGGTGCACGATGAAGCCTTCCTGCTTCAGCGCCTGCCGCAGCCCCTCGCGAAACGACGGTTCGTCGTCGACCACGAGGATGCTGAGCGCCTCGGTCACGTCGATGACTCGGTATCCGCCAACCCGCTTCCGTCGAGCGGAAGCTGGAGGGTGAAGATCGACCCCTCGCCGGGTTTCGACTCGACCATGACACGGCCGCCGTGGTTCTGCGCGACGTGGCGCACGATGGCGAGTCCGAGACCGGTCCCCCCGGTCTCACGGCTCCGAGCCCGGTCGACCCGATAGAACCGTTCGAACACCCGCTCGAGTTCGGCTCGGGGGATGCCGACACCCTCGTCCTTCACGAGGAGCGCGACGGAGTCCTCGCGCTCTTCGACCGACAGCGTGATGCGCTGATCGGCGTCGCTGTAACGCACACCATTGTCGAGCAAGTTCGTGAGCGCTCGCACGAGCTGACGGTGATCACCCCGCAGGGTGAGACCCGAGGGCAGACCGACCGTCGCCAGCTCGACCCGGTGGGTGTCGGCGAAGGCGCGGACCTTGTCGATTGCGCCCTGCACGAGGCGGTCGATGTCGATCTCCTCGTCACCCGTCGAGATCTCCTCGAGACGCGTCAACTCGAGGAGGTCGTCGATGATGTCCTCGACCCGCCGGGCCTCCTTCTGCAACATCTCGGAGAGGCGGGCTCGGTCCTCGTCGTCCTGCTCGTTGGCGAGGGTCTCCGCGAGGAGGGACATGGCACCGACAGGGGTCTTGAGCTCGTGCGACACGTTGGCCACGAAGTCGCGGCGGATGGCATCGATGCGTCGCTCCTCGGCGATCGAGTCGATCACTGCGAGCCCGCGGGTCGGACGTGGCTCCCCGCTGTCGAGGCGCTCCCGGGCCCGCTCGGCCGCCTGGGCCTCGGGGAGCCAGCCGTCGATGACGTAGCGGACCCGCTCCCCCATGTTCTCCGCGTGGTCGCCGATTCGCTCGTAGAAGCGACCGACGAGGGCGAGCTGTAGGGACTGCTGCGGGTCGAGGTCGCCACGTCGAGCGTCGGCGATCACATGCTGGATGTAGCGGTAGTGCAGGTCGTCGAGCACGTCGTCGAGCTCGTCGATCGATTCGGCCATCTCCGAGTCGCGGGTACGAAGGGCTTCCGCCGCTCGCCGCATGAGCAGCTGGGCCTGCGCACTCATTCGGGCAACGAGGTCACGCACATGGTCGTCGGGATGGGCCCCCTGCAGCCGGCCGATCGCCTTGGCGATGTTGCTCACGAGGTCGCCGCTGCGCTCGATGTCCATGTTCATGTGCATGGCGGCAACCACGAACCGGAGGTCGCTGGCCACCGGCTGCTCGCGCACGAGGGTGTCGATGCATCCTTCCTCGACCTGGAGGGAGAGGAGATCGATGTCGTCGTCCGCCGCGACCAGCTCGTCGGCCCGTTCGACGTCTCCTTCCAGCATTGCGGAGGTGACGATGCCGACTCGTTCGGCCACCAGGTCCGTCATCGCCAGCAGCCGGTCCTCGATCAACGACAACCGTTCGTCGAGCTGGGTGCGGATGTCGTTCACAGTGTTCCCATCAGAAGTCCTGCCATCGGCGGTTCAGCCGAATCGGCCCGTGACGTAGGCCTCGGTCCGCTCGTCGGCGGGGTTGGAGAAGATCGTGCCAGTGTCGTCGAGCTCGACCAGTTTGCCTCGTCGCTGCCCCGTGCCCTCGTCGAGCTCGGCGGTGAAGAAGGCGGTCCGGTCGCTGACGCGGGCGGCCTGCTGCATGTTGTGGGTCACGATCACGATCGTGTATTCGCTCTGGATCTCCTTCATCAACTCCTCGATACGACCGGTCGCGATCGGGTCGAGGGCCGAGCACGGCTCGTCCATCAGCAAGACATCGGGGTTCACCGCGATGGCCCGAGCGATGCAGAGGCGCTGCTGCTGCCCGCCGGACATGCCGAGCGCCGAGTCGCCGAGTCGGTCTTTCACTTCCTCCCACAGGCCGGCACTGCGCAGCGATTGCTCGACCACGTCGTCGAGGTTGCCCTTCATCCCACCCACTCGCGGCCCGTACGCGACATTGTCGTAGATCGACTTCGGGAAGGGATTGGGC
This sequence comes from Acidimicrobiales bacterium, assembly GCA_040263275.1. Taxonomy (GTDB): domain Bacteria; phylum Actinomycetota; class Acidimicrobiia; order Acidimicrobiales; family Aldehydirespiratoraceae; genus JAJRXC01. The sequence goes on along the minus strand of JBDQKM010000080.1, from coordinate 12,147 downwards.
TTCTGGAAGACCATGCCGATTCGCCGCCGGACCGCGACCGGATCGACCTGCGGATCGTAGAGATCGATGCCCTTGTAGAGCACGCTGCCCTCGACCCGCGCGATGTCGATCAGGTCGTTCATCCGGTTGAAGCAGCGCAGCACGGTGGACTTGCCGCAGCCCGACGGACCGATGAACGCAGTGATCTGCCGCTCACGCACGTCGAGATCGACGTCGGCCACCGCCCGGTGGTCGGCGTAATAGACATTGAGATCCCGCACGGTGAAGACCTCGTCGAGGACCTCGAGATCGTCGACCGGGGTCGACGCGGCGGCGGTGATCGGGCGGATTTCGGATTCGGTCATGTGCATCAGCGTCCGAGTTTCTTGGAGATTCGTGCTCGGGCGACGATCGCCACGAGATTGACGAAGAAAACGAGCAAGAGCAACACCAAGCTCGAGGCGGCGGCGTGGGGACTCCAGATCTCCGCGACATCGCGCGCGAAGTAGGTGATGTTCATCGGCAGTGCCGTGAACGCGCCCTGGAGTTGATCGAGGAAGTCGTTGTTGCCGGTCGTGTACCAACCCACCGCGCCGATCACGAGGAGCGGGGCCGCTTCACCGAGGGCCCGACCGATGGCAAGAACCGTGCCGGTGAGGATGCCCGGCATGGCTGCAGGGACGATCTGGGTGCGGATCACCTCCCACTTGGTCGCGCCGAGTCCGTAGGCCCCCTCCCGCAGCGACGCCGGCACGGCGCGCACGGCCTCGGCGGAGGTGATGACGACGATCGGGAGCACGAGGACGGCAATCGTGATGCCACCCGCCAATACCGACGAGCCTCCGGTGATCCCGCGGAGCGACTGGACGAAGACGGCGAGACCGAGGAGCCCGTAGACGATCGACGGCACGCCCGCGAGATTGCGAACCGTCACCTGGATCAAGCGGGACGCCCAGTTGTCCTCGGCGTACTCCTCCAGATAGATCGCCGCCGAGATCCCGATCGGAAAGCTCAGGAAGACGATGCCGGCGATGAGCAGGCTGCCTCGGATGCCCTGCACCACCCCGGCCTTGGCCGGGTCGGACGACGAAGCCGAGGTCAGGAAATTCCAGAACCGGTCCGAGACGATCACCCAGGACTTGTCGATCACGTCCCACACGACGGCGCCGACCATGAAGAAGGCAACGGCGACGCCGGCCAGGATCACCCCGTAGAAGATCTGTCCGGGGATGTCGGCCCCGCGCCGCGCCTTCAGCGCCTCGAAGTCGATCCCTCGCCGGGAAGAGGTCGTCGGCTCGGTGAGCGCCATCAGTAGACCTGCCGGAACCGACGCACGATGACGTCGGACACGATGTTGAGAAGCATGGTCAGGGTGAAGAGCACCGCGCCGAGGAAGTAGAGGCTCTGGAACGCAATGCCCGAACCCGCCACCTCGTCGGTTCCGGCACCGAGACTCGCCATGGCCCCAGTGATCGTCTGCCCTGGATCGAGGGGGTTCGTGTTGAAGATTCCCGTCAGGCCGGCGGCGATGAAGACGACCATGGTCTCGCCCACCGCCCGCGAGATGGCCACGATGATGGCGGCCGAGATGCCGCTCAGCGCGGCCGGAAACACGACTCGCAGCGCAGTCGTGACCTTCCGGCCGCCCAGCCCGTAGGACGCCTCGCGTAGTTCCATCGGCACGGCTCGCATCGCGTCCTCGGAGATCGACGCGATGATCGGCACGGTCAACACCCCCACCCCCACACCGGCCGCGAGCACCGACTGGAAGGCGATGTCGTCGAACAAGCGGGACAACACGGTCGGCGTGATGAAGCTGATGGCGAAGAAGCCGATCACCACCGAAGGGATGCTCGCCAAGGTCTCGATGAGCGGCTTCACGAAACGACGAAGCCGGGGCGGCGCGTACTCCGACAGGTAGAAGGCCACGCCCAACCCGACGGGGACGGCGACCAGCATCGCGATGCCCGTCACCCAGAGGGTGCCGACCAACAGGGTCCCGACGTCGAACTCCCCCCGACGCGGGAACCAGCCTCGGCCCTTCAGCAGCCCCCAGCTGAACTCGTCGGCGGCGACGAATGCCCAGGCCTCTCGGAAGATGTTCCAGACGATCAGCGCACTGATGACCACCGACACCAGCCCCGCCAGGAACATGAGCCGCCCGGCCATCGCGTCCTGGCTCGTCCGACGAGGATCCAACTGCAGGTCTGCTGCCGAGCGGAGAACGGGCAGCTCGACCTGGCCGACCGCACCGATGCCGGTGACCGGCACCGTGTCGGCCACGAGGTCCCAGGGAGCTCGTCGGCCCGGAGTTCGCCACACGATGGCACCGCAGATCAGCCAGATGGCCACCGCCCAGACGAGGTCGAACTCGAGCGCCAGCACCGGCACGCCGTAGAGCACGCCGAAGCGGGCGAGCTGACGGACGGCGATCACCAGCGGCGTCGCGGCCTCACCGTTCGTCGTCGCGATGTACTGGCCAGTGAGGGTGCCCATCATCGTCTGGGACTGGGGCCAGGTCCACGCGTCGGCCAGCGCCAACAGGACGAAGGCGAGCCAGAAGTTCGAGACCGGGAAGTCGCGGATGGGGCCGGCCACGACGTACTCGGCCAGCGCCACCAGCATCGCGATCACGATGAAGATGAGCGGCTCGAGTAGTCCACCAACGGCACGGGCCCCGAGCGTCGGACCCGTCGCCTGGGGGGCGACACCCTCGGCGCGAAGCGGGACGGTTGCGGTCACGAATCCCACTGCCCGGTGCCGGTGAGTCGGGCGTTCCAGATGGTCGCCGCCCGGGTGAGATCGGCGGATGGCAAGTCCACGTAACCGACGGCCGAGACCGACTCGAGGCCGGTGTCGCTCAGCATGTAGTCGACGAACGCCGCCACCGCGGGGTCGGTCTCCGCCGCGTCGGCGCTGACGTAGGTGTAGAGGAAGCGGGCGATCGGGAACGACGCATCGGAGATGGACTCCGCCGTCGGCTCGACGCACTCGCCGCCGTCCTCCTTGGCCACCGGCAACATCCGCGCGCTGCCGGCCTCGGCGGCCTCCTGGGCGAAGGCGAATCCGACCCAACCGATGGAGTTCGGCGTGTTGGAGATGCCCTCGAGGATGATCGTGTCGTTCGGGCTGGCCGTGTAGTCGGGCCGGATCGTCTCGACGAACTCGCGGGCGTCGGTGTCGAGGCCCGTCTTGCCCTTGAACACCGACTCGATCACGATCTCCCCGAACGAGTCGAACGTGCCCGACTCCTCACCGGGGCCGAACACGGCCAGCGGGAGGTCGGGGAACTCGGTGCCGCCCCACAGCGACGTCAGGGCGTTGGCGTCGCTCCAGTTCCCGAATCCGACGGCCTCCTCGGAGACGAGGGCGTAGAGGTCGTTGAACGACACGCACTCGATGGCGTCGTTGTCCGGGTCGGTGATCACCGTGATGCCGTCGATGCCTCGGCGCAGTTCGATGAACTCGATGCCGTTGGCCTCACAGGTCTCGATCTCCTCGTCTTTGAAGAGGCGGGACGCGTTCGCGATGGGAACCTCCCCGTCGCAGAACTTCTTCGCGCCGTCGCCCGAACCCGGACCCTCCACCGCGATCGCCACCCCCGAGTTCGCTGCGCTGAACTCCTCGGCCTGCCGCAGCACGATGGGGAAGACGGTGGACGAACCCGACACGAGGAAGTCGCCCTCCAGATCACCGGCGGCGGGATCGACGTCCGTACCGGGGTCGCCTCCGTTCTCGGAGGCCGATCCTCCGGCGACCACGGTCGGTTCGTCGTTGAGCGCATCGACCACCGCGGCCACCACCGCGAAGATGGCCAGCAGGGCGGCGATCATGACCACACTGCGGACGCGCTCGGCTCGGGTGGGAGGCAGGAGCTCGGTCACTGGAAGCGACGCTATGAGGCAACCATGACGAGCCGCCGACCGCGAGGTGAACGCCGGCTTCCTCCAGGTGAACGATGGGTGAACTCGTTCAGAAAGGCATCATCGCCGTGACCCTGTTACGTTCCGGCCAGCCATGACCGCAGACACGCTGCAGCCAGTCGACCGACCGATGCCAACCGGGCTCCGCGCCCTCCTGGTCCTGACACTGATCTACGTCTTCCTCGTCGGCGTCTCGTTGCTCGAGTCGGGGATCAAGGTCATGGGCGCCGACACGCAGGAACGCCTGTTCGAAGGGGTCAGCAATCCGCTGGCCGGACTCTTCGTCGGCATCCTCGGAACCGTCCTCGTCCAGTCCTCGTCGGCGAGCACGAGCGTCATCGTCGGGCTCGTCGCGTCGGGAGCGCTCGGCGTCGACGCAGCAGTACCGATGATCATGGGGGCCAACATCGGCACGACGGTGACCAACACGCTGGTCTCGCTCGGTTCGATCCGTCAGTCCGAGGAGTTCAAGCGGGCCTTCGCCGCGGCGACGGTGCACGACTTCTTCAACGTGATCGCGGTCGCCATTCTGCTTCCAGTCGAGCTGATAACCGGCTGGCTCTCATCGGCAGCCGAATCGATCAGCGAGCAGCTGGTGGGCTCGGCCGGCTCAGAGTGGAAGAGTCCGATCAAGCAGTGGGTCAAGGAACCCGTCGGCTGGGTGAAGGACCTCTACGGCGAGTTGGGCGCCGAGACCAACGTGCTCGGCACGATCATGGTCCTCACGGGCCTCGTCATCGTGCTGCTCGCGCTCACGTTCATCACGAAGAACATGCGCCGCCTCGTCGCCGACCGGGTCGAACGTTCGCTCAACGCCGTCCTCGGCTCCGGGGGCGGCACGGTGGCGATGCTGCTGGGTCTGATCATCACGGTCTCGGTGCAGTCGTCGAGCATCACCACATCGATTCTCGTCCCGCTGGCCGCCGCCGGTGTGGTCTCGCTGCGCAACATCTATCCGGTCACCCTCGGGGCCAACGTCGGCACCACCATCACCGCACTCCTCGCTGCCCTGGCGGCGTCGAAGCCCGAGGCACTCACGGTCGGGCTCGTGCACACGATCTTCAACATCAGCGCGATCGTCATCCTCTACCCGATCGCCAAGATCCGTGACATCCCGATCCGTCTCGCCGAAGGCCTGGCCGAGATCGCTGTCACCCGTCAGGCCCTCGCCGTCGCCTACGTCGTCACCGTCTTCCTCATCGTGCCGCTCGTCGGCGTCGCGATCTTCCGCTGAAAGGCTCCACCATGGTCATGTCGTTCTTCCGCCGATCCGAGGGCGGCTTCGAGTCCATCACCGCCCACACCGTGTCGATGCTCGCCGACGCCCGCCACAGCTTCGACCTCGCATCCACCGCCGTGCTGAGCGGGGCCGCGTTCGACAGCGTGGCCGAGGACGTGCGTTCCACGGACGACCGGATCAACCAGGTCGAACAAGATCTCCGCCGCGAACTCGTCGTCCACGTCTCGGTCCAGGGCGCCGACGACATCGGGGCCGTGCTCGCCTACACCCTGCTGATCAAGAAGATCGAACGCATCGGCGACCAGGCGAAGAACATCCTCGACCTCGCCGAAGAAGACGTCGATCTGTCGGACGAACCCGACACCGCCGAACTCATCGAGTACCGGCGCCAGATCTCCGACATGATGGGGCAGACCGCGGACCTCGTGGCCGAGGTCGACCCCGAGGCCGCCGCCGAGTTCCGTGACCGGGCCGATGCCCTTCGCCACCATCTCGAGGGGCAGATCAGGGACTGTATGCACTCCGATCGTCCGGGGCGAGAGGTCGTGCCCCGAGCGATCCTGTACCGCTACTGGAAACGCATCGTGGCCAACCTGGCCGGGATCGTCGGCTCCGACACCGAGCCGCTGGCCCACGAAGTGGGCGAGGACGACCTCGACGACTGACGACGGGCACGACGACGGCGGGCACCCGCCTCGACCGAGTGGCCGAACGGATGCCCGCCGAAGAGGGGATCAGGTGGTGGTGGTCGCCGGCCGTCAGCTCCAGCTGCGACCGGTGGTGCGGTTCTCCCAGATCGCCTGGGCCAGGGCCTGATCGGCGTCGGCGAGATCGACATAGCCGACGGCGCTGACCGACTCGAGGCCGGCCTCGCTCATCATGTAGTCGACAAAGGCAGCGACGGCTGGGTCGTTCGAAGCCGCTTCGGCGTTGACGTAGGTGTACAGGAAGCGGGCGATCGGGAACGACGCGTCGGCAATCGACTCCGGGGTCGGGGTGACGCACTCACCGCCGTCCTCCTTCGTGACCTGGAGCAGCTTGGCGCTGCCGGCATCGGCCGCTTCCTGTGCGAAGGCGTAGCCGACCCAGCCGAGTGAGAACTGGCTCGACCCGATGCCCTCGATGATCACGTTGTCGTTCGGGCTGGCCGTGTAGTCGGGCCGGATCGTCTCGAAGAACTCGCGGGCCTCGGTGTCGAGGCCCGTCTTGCCACCGGCCACCGCCTCGATCACGATCTCGCCGAACGAGTCGAACGTGCCCGACTCCTCGCCGGGCCCGAAGATCTCGAGCGCCGCATCGGGGAACTCCGTACCGCCCCACTCGGCGGTCAGGGCGTTGGCGTCGCTCCAGCTTCCGAAGCCGAAGGCCTCCTCTGAGATCAGCGCGTAGAGGTCGTTGAACGACACGCACTCGATGGCGTCGTTCTCGGCCGAGGTGATGACCGAGATGCCGTCGATGCCTCGGCGCAGTTCGATGAACTCGATGCCGTTGGCCTCACAGGTCTCGATCTCCTCGTCTTTGAAGAGGCGGGACGCGTTCGCGATGGGAACCTCCCCGGCGCAGAACTTCTTCGCGCCATCGCCGGAGCCGGGCCCCTCGACGGCGATCGCGACCCCCGAGTTCGCTGCGCTGAACTCCTCGGCCTGCCGCAGCATGATGGGGAAGACGGTGGACGAACCCGATACGAGGAAGTCGCCCTCGAGGTCGCCCGTCGGTGCTTCGCCGGCCGTTTCGTCAGGGGTCTCCTCCGGGGTGTCCGCCGGCGGGGTGTCGTCGGTGGCAGTGTCGTCGGTAGCAGTGTCGTCGTCGTCGCCACAGGCCGCGGCCAGGAGACCGAACAGCACCAGGAGGGCGATGGCGAGCAGGGAACGTCGCTTGCGTGGGTTGATCATGGCGGAGACGCTAAGAACCCCCGATGGCGCCCATGATGCCCTGAGGTGAACAGGTGCTGCACCGACCTGAACACTCGGTGAACGGGAACGCGGTCGCACTAGGTTGCCCGCCATGCAGAAGCCCTTCCGTTTCGGCGTGTCCGGCGGCGCGTTGACCGACCCGCACGACATCGTGGCCCTGGCCGTCCGGGCCGAGGCGCTCGGCTACGACTCCGTGGCGATCAGCGACCATCTCGACGACGAGTGTGCCCCGCTGGTCGCCCTGACGGCTGCGGCAGCGGCAACCACCCGGATCCGGCTCGCCACGCTCGTGTTGGCCAACGACTTCCGCAATCCGGCGATCCTGGCCAAGGAGCTGGCCACCCTCGACGTGTTCTCCGGCGGCCGACTCGAGTGGGGCATCGGGGCCGGCTGGAAGGTCACCGACTACGAGAAGACCGGCATCGCCCTCGACCGGCCCGGCCTGCGGATCGAACGTCTCACCGAGGCGATCGAGATCGTGAACCGCTGCTTCACCGACGGCGAGTTCTCGTTCACCGGCGCTCACTACCGCATCGACGGACTCGACGGGCTCCCGAAGCCGGTCCAGCAGCCCCGTCCCCCGCTGATGATCGCCGGCGGCGGCCCGCGCGTGCTCGGGTTGGCGGGACGCGAGGCCGACATCGTCGGCATCAACCTCTCGCTCGCATCCGGCACGATGGACGCCGCCGCCGGCGCGTCGGGCGCCCCGGACCGGACCGACGCGAAGGTCGACGCGATCCGCCACGGTGCCGGCGAACGGTTCGACCAGCTCGAACTGCAGACCCGGATCCACATGGTGCTGCCCACCGACGACCGCGGCGCACTCATCGAGTCGATGGCGCCGGGATTCGACCTCACCCCCGACGAGGCGGCCGAGATGCCCCATGTGTTGGTCGGCACGGTCGACGAGATGTGTGCCGACATCGAACGGTGGCGAGACCGCTGGGGGATCTCCTACGTCACCTGGAGTGCCGACGCGACCGACACGATGGCGCCCGTCGTGGAACGGCTGTCGGGTCGCTGACCTCTCCCACTCAACCGGCGCGGCCGGTGAGCGCCAACAGCCGGGTGGCGGCGTCGGCATCAGCGGGCGGCTCGAGCGGTGCCTCCGGCAGCACGCCGCCGGCGATGACCGCGTCGGCGTGGCCGGCCCAGAAGTCGAGACACCAGTCGGCCAGGTCGTCGGGGATCGCCACGGGCCGACCGACCGCACGGCCGATGTCCCACGCCCGCACGAGGTTCTCCGACACGCGTTGGCCGACCTGGTCGGCCAACGCACCCTCGGGGTGGGCCACGGCACGATCGAGGGCGCCGGGCTCCCGCAGGGCCGCCAGGGCGGCGACGGCGGTCCCCCGCCAGGCGGCGACCGGCGCCGTGCCGAGCACGGCGGCGTCGAACTCACCGACCGACACCAGCGGTTCGCCGGCGACCGCCGGCGCGATGTGGGAATCGCCGACGACGACCCAGGCGACCGTGGTGACCACGGTCCAGTCGTCACCGGTGGCGGCCCCCCACTCGTCGTCGCCGAGCGTCGAGATGGTCTCGCCGAACAGCGCCGCGGCCCGTTGGTAGGCCTCGGCGGCGTCGATCGTCACGGGTCTACTCCCACTCGATGGTGCCGGGCGGCTTCGACGTGATGTCGTAGGCCACACGGTTCACCCCGGGCACCTCGTTGATGACCCGGCTGCTCATGAGCTCGAGCACGTCGTAGGGAATGCGGGCCCAGTCGGCGGTCATCGCGTCCTCGCTCGTGACCGCGCGGATGATGATCGGATAGCCGTAGGTGCGTTCGTCGCCCATCACCCCGACGCTGCGGATGTCGGGCAGCACGGCGAACGACTGCCAGATCTCGCGCTCGAGACCCGCGTTGCGGAGCTCCTCGCGCACGATGAAGTCGGCGTGCTGCAGGGTGGCGACCTTGTCGGGCGTGACCTCACCGATGATGCGCACACCGAGGCCGGGGCCGGGGAACGGCTGCCGCTCGACGATCTCGTCGGGCAAGCCGAGTTCGCGGCCGACCTGACGCACCTCGTCCTTGAACAGACTCCGCAGCGGTTCGACGAGGGCGAAATCGATGTCGTCGGGGAGTCCACCCACATTGTGGTGGCTCTTGATCGTCGACGCGTGCTCGCTGCCCGACTCGATGACATCGGGGTACAGCGTGCCCTGCACCAGGAAGTCGGCGCCCTCGACCTTGGCCTGGGCGTCCTCGAACACACGGATGAAGAGCTCGCCGATCGCCTTGCGCTTCGCCTCGGGCTCGGTGATGCCCGCCAGCGCGGCGAAGAACCGGTCGCCGGCCTCGACATGGATGAGGTCGACGCCGAAGTTGCGCTCGAAGGTCTCGACGACCTGCTCGCCCTCGTTGAGCCGCATCAGGCCGGTGTCGACGAACACGCAGGTGAGCTGGTCGCCGATGGCGCGATGGACGACCGCAGCCGCGACCGCCGAGTCGACACCGCCGCTCAGACCGCAGAGCGCACGCCGGTCGCCGACCTGCTCCCGGATCTGCTCGACCGCGGTGTCGATGATGGAGTCCATGGTCCACGTGCCGGTTGCGGCGCATCCGTGGCGGAGGAACTGCTCGATGACGTGTTGTCCGTGGGTGGTGTGCATCACCTCCGGGTGGAACTGCACGCCGTAGAGCTTCTGGTCGCGGTCCTCGAACGCGGCCACCGGCGCATCGGGGGTCGACGCCGTCGCGGTGACGCCCGTGGGCGGCTTCACGATCGCATCGAAGTGGCTCATCCAGACCGGCTGCTCGGTCGGCGTGCCCTGCAGGAGCACGCCGCCGTCTCCGTCGACGGTGAGCGTGGTGCGGCCGTACTCGCCCCGATCGGTGCGATCGACCAGGCCGCCGTTCTGCTGGGCGATCAGCTGTGCGCCGTAGCAGATGCCGAGGATCGGAACGCCCAGGCCGTAGACCTCGGGGTCGATGGCGATGGCACCCTCGGCATGCACCGAGTCGGGGCCCCCGCTGAAGATGATTCCGGTCGGCTGCTTCTCGGCGATCTCGGCTGCGGAGATCGTCGGCGCCACGATCTCGCTGTAGACGTGGGCCTCACGCACGCGCCGGGCGATGAGCTGGGCGTACTGCGCGCCGAAGTCGACGACGAGCACCTTCTCTTCGCTGCCGGGGGCGGAGGCGTTCATCGCACGACCACTTCGGCCTTCTGGAACGCTTTCAGATCGGTGTAGCCGCACAGCGCCATTGCATCGCGGAGGTGTTCGACCAGATCGTCATTCTGCGGATCGCCACCGATCAACACCGACGAGTCGACGATCACCGCGTCGGCACCACAGGCGACGGCCTTGGCCACATCGGCTGCGGAGGCGATGTCGCCCCGGGCGAGGATGTGGCAGTAGACGCCCGTCTCGTCGAGGTGTCGCACGCGGGCCGAACGGGCGTCGCCGATGGCGGTGGCCAACGGCACGCCGATACCGAGCTCGGGCCGGTCGACGCCCACGATCACGCCGGCGGCACCCGTCCGCATCAGGTGCAGGGCGGCCGAGTAGCTGGCACAACCGCCGACGATCACCGGGATGTCGAGCGAACGGATGAAGGGCTTCAGGTTGAGTCCGGACCCGTCGGCCGAAACGGCTTCGGCCGAGATGACCGGGTCCTGGATCACGAGGATGTCGACCTCTGCGGAGATGGCATGCGGGGCCAACTCCTCGGCCCGGTCGCCACTCACGGCGACGGCGACGCGCACGTCGGCCGCCTTGATCTTCGCGATGTGGGCGGCGAGCGCACCCGCGTCGGGGGCCTCGGCCCACACCGCTTCGAGGTCGACCATGGCCAGACCACCGAGCTCGCCGATCGCGATCGCGTCGGCGACGTCGACCGGGCGCTCGATACCGCCCGCCACGAACGGCAGCCCGAAACGATAGGCATCGATCTTCCACGAGAGGTCGACGTCGGCCCGTTCGCGGATGCGCCGGGCCGGCACGATCGACACGTCGTCGAGCGTGATGCCTTGCCGGGCGTGCTTGCCCTGCCCGATGCTGATCTGTCCGATACCGATCTCGGCCACGCGCTCGACCCCTTCATCGGACCGCACAAACCGGTTGGGGCCCGGGTGGAAAGAGAGGAGCCTAGCCGCCGAGAACCGACTTCAGGAGCTGTTTGGCCACCTTCGTGTTCATCTCGTAGGCCGCCTTGGCGCCACCCTCCGACACCCGTCGCACGAGGGTTCCGTCGGTCACCTGGGCGAGACCATCGAGGCTGGCGAGCGTGAGATCGCGGCTGGCATCGGTGGCCCGATGCCCGCGCTCGGTGAGGCCCTTCACCAGAGCGCTGTCGGCCAAGGGCGCCGGTGCCGACGCGGCGATCAGCCGCAGCGCGTCCTTGGTGAGTTCGGCGCTCCCCTCGACCACATCAGCCGCCGTGCGGTCGGCGCCGGTGGACTCGAGCCACACCGTGACCTGACGGACGAGCTCGGGGTGGGTGTCGGCGGTGAAGCGGATCTCGGGCACACCAGGAGTGTACGACGTCGCGTCGACTCAGCCCGGCCCACCCCGGATGCGGTCGTCGGTGCCGGTGGCGATCGCCAACAGCTGGCGCAACATCGCCCCGGTCGCGCCCCAGACGGTGTCGCCCTCCAGCTCGAAGAAGGTGATCGCCCGCGGTGCGCCGAAGTGGCGGAGCGGCCAGATCTCTTCACGCCACACCTCGTCGAGCAGGAGCTCGCGCAGCGAAACGTGGCGGATGGACTCGACCTCGTCGGGCGACGGCGTGAGCAGGGGCGGCCGGTCGGCCACGGCCACGTAGGGCGTGACCAGGGTGCGCGATCCCACCGTGACGAAACTGTCGAGCGCGCCGACCCGCTCCACCCCGGCAGCATCGAGCGCGACTTCTTCCTCTGCCTCGCGCACAGCGGTCGCCCACAGGTCGGGGTCGGTGTCGTCCTTGCGTCCGCCGGGGAACGCGATCTCGTGAGCGTGGAGCCGCATGCGCGGAGAACGGCGGGTCAACACCACATGGGGCTCGCCCTCGGACTCGTAGAGGAGACACAACACCGCGCTGTCTCGCGCGTCGGGTGGCACCTCCCCCACCACCCGGGGTGGGCGTCGGCGTTGCAGGGCGTCGACG
>JBDQKM010000079.1:0-15045 GCA_040263275.1 Acidimicrobiales bacterium | reverse complement strand
GGTGGCTCGCAATCTCGGTGCGTCGGTGGTCGGCATCGCCGGCTCCGACGACAAGTGTCGATGGGTCGAATCGCTCGGTGCCGAGGCGTGCCTCAACCGTCGCACCGACGACCTCGCCGCTCGTCTGAAAGAACTCCGACCGAAGGGGTTCGACATCTACTTCGACAATGTCGGCGGTCCCATACTCGACCTCGCCCTCCGCCGCCTGGCCATCGGCGCCCGCGTGGTCATCATCGGCGCCATCTCGATGTACAACGAGAAGGGTCGCCCGCCCGGCCCGTCGAACTATTTGAACCTGATCAACAAGCAGGCGTCGATGGCCGGGTTCCAGGGCCTCGCCTATGTCGACCGCTACCCGGAGGCCTGGGACCGCATGTGGGAATGGGCGGCCGAAGGGAAGATGCAGTACCGCACCGACATGAAGTACGGCCTCGAGACCTGCGTCGACCAGCTCAACTCGCTCTTCACCGGGGCCAACACCGGCAAGGCCCTCGTCCAACTCTGCGACGACCCCGGCCCCGGCCCCTACTGAGGACACCGACTTCGAAACGCAAACGAGGCGAGCCACCCACCATTGCGGTGGGCGACTCGCCTCGATTCGCGTTCGGGGTTCTACGCCAGGGCGCTGCAGATCGTGTTGGTCAGCAGCGTGGCGACCACGTACGGGTCGGCGTTGGCGTTGGGACGACGATCCTCGATGTAGCCCTTGCCGTCCTGGGCGACCTGCCACGGGATGCGGATCGACGCACCGCGGTCGGAGACGCCGTAGCTGAACTGGTCGTAGCGCTGCGTCTCGTGCGCACCGGTGAGCCGGTCCTCGATACCGGTGCCGTAGCCCTCGAGATGACGCTCGGGCACACCCTCGGCGCCCATTGCTTCGCAGGCCGCGATGATCGGGTCGTAGCCCTCACGCATCGCGGTGGTGCTGAAGTTGGTGTGCATGCCGGCGCCGTTCCAGTCGCCCTTCATCGGCTTGGCCTCGATGCTCACCTCGACCTCGTAGTTCTCGGCGATGCGGTAGAGGAGGTAGCGGGCGACCCAGAGATGGTCGCCGACGGTGACGGTGTCGGCCGGGCCGATCTGGAACTCCCACTGGCCGGGCATGACCTCGGCGTTGGTCCCGGAGATCGCCAGACCGGCGTCGATGCACGCCTGGGTGTGTTCCTCGATGAGGTCACGGCCGTGGATCTTCAGCGCTCCGACGCCGCAGTAGTACGGACCCTGGGGGGCGGGGAATCCGTTGGGCGGGAAGCCGGCGGGCCACCCGGTCGACGGGTTGATGAGCGTGTACTCCTGCTCGAGACCGAACCAGGGCTCCTGGTCGCCGTACTTCTCGAGGGCTTCGCGGGCAGCAGCCCGGGTGTTGGTGGGGTGCGGGGAGAGATCACCGGTGAGGGCCGTCTCGCAGAGCACGAGGATGTTGTCGCCACCGCGGATCGGGTCGGGGCACTGGAACACCGGCTGCAGGACGACATCGGAGTTGTCGCCCGTCGCCTGGTTGGTGCTGGAGCCGTCGTAGCCCCAGATTCCTGGCGTCGCGCCATCGGCGAGGATGCGGGTCTTGCCGCGAATCTCACGTGTCGGCTCGGTGCCGTCGATCCACAGGTATTCAGCCTGGTAGGCCATTTGGGTCCCCTCTTTGAGGATGTCGTTGGAAGTGGCTCATTCTCGCGAGCCGGGGGCCAGGGTTCCAATGCGGGATTTCGCCTCTATTGCCCGATTGTGAACGGCGTGTGAACGACCACCGGTCACCGGCGACGGTCGGGTTTGGTGATGCCAGAGTCGGGGGGCAAGCTGTAGTCGACCCACACCGTGGATGTCCGCCGACGGGAGCGAGAACATGGAACGCGAGCAGGAATACGTGCTGCGCACGGTCGAAGAGCGCGGGGTCCGGCTCATCCGTCTGTGGTTCACCGACGTGGTCGGCCAGCTCAAGTCGGTGGCGATCACACCGGCCGAGCTCGACACGGCGTTCTCCGAGGGCGTGCAGTTCGACGGCACGGCGATCGACGGTTTCTCCCGGGTGCACGAGAGCGACGTGTTGGCCCAACCCGACGCGACCTCGTTCGAGCTTCTGCCCTGGGCCAAGGAGGACGAGCCCTCGGCGCGGATGTTCTGCGACATCCTCAACCTCGACGAGACCCCCTTCGAAGGCGACCCTCGCCAGGTCCTGCGCCGCAACCTCGCCGAGGCCCGCACCCACGGCTACTCGTTCTTCGCCGCTCCCGAGGTCGAGTTCTTCTACTTCGAGTCGGGCGATCCCAGCCTCGGAAAGCCCCAGCCCCTCGATCGGGCGTCCTACTTCGATCTGACAACCGCTGACGTCTCCAGCGATCTCCGCAAGCGCACGATCTTCATGCTCGAGAGCATGGGCATCCCCGTCGAGTACTCGTTCCACGAGGACTCACCGAGCCAGCACGAGATCGACCTCCGCTACACGGAGGCACTCGACGTGGCCGACAACCTCATGACCCTGCGGCTCGTCGTGAAGAAGATCGCCCTCGAGCGCGACTGCTACGCCACGTTCATGCCCAAGCCGCTCAACGGCGTGCAGGGGTCGGGCATGCACACCCACCTGTCGCTGTTCAAGGACGGGGAGAACGCCTTCCACGACGGCGACGACCCCTACGGCTGGTCCGCCACGGCCCGCCAGTTCACCGCCGGCATCCTCCACCACGCCCGTGAGATCACCGCGGTCACCAATCAGTTGGTCAACAGCTACAAGCGCATCGCCGAGACCTCCGAGGCGCCGCCCTACGTCGCCTGGGCCCGCAACAACCGCTCGGCCCTGGTGCGGGTCCCGGTCCGCAAGAAGGGCAAGCCCGAATCGGCCCGCATCGAATACCGAGCGCCCGACCCGGCCTGCAACCCTTATCTGGCCTTCTCGCTCTTGCTGGCCGCCGGCATGCAGGGCATCACCAACGGCTACGAGCTGCCGGCGGAGACCAACGTCAACCTCTTCGACCTGTCCGAGACCGAGCGCCGGGAGCTCGGGGTCGAACCCTTGCCCCGCTCACTCGACGAAGCCCTCGACGTGATGGAGGGGTCCGAGCTCGCCCGCACGGCACTGGGTGACCACATCTTCGAGTGGTTCCTGCGCAACAAGCGTGTCGAGTGGGCCGAGTACCAGTCGCAGGTCACCCCGTTCGAGCTGGAGCGGTACCTCCCGAGCACCTGATGGAACCGCTTCTCGTCTACCCCGAGCCGGTGCCGCCGGAACTCGCCCAGGCCCTCGACATCGGGGGTTGGGCGTGGAAGGCCGCGGCCGACATCGACGCTGCCCGTCGCGACGAGCCCGCCGACGGGTGGGTCGGCGCGATCATCATGGCCACGGCCGGATCCGACCTCGAGACCGCCACGCGCTTCTGTCGGGCCATCCGCAACGGCGACGTCAACGTCGACTCGGTGCTGCTGCTCGTCAACGGCGGACAGCTGATGGAGCTCGACCCGCGCGAAGACCTCTTCGAGGACTTCTGTGTCCACCCGTTCCATCCCGTCGAGTTCGAGACCCGGCTCAAGCACGTGTTCCGACGTTCGGGGGCCGGCGACGAGGTCGATCTCATCGAGTACGGGCCGCTCGCCATGAACCTCGAGACGTATCAGGCGGTGATCGAGGGGAAGCCACTCGACCTCACCTACATGGAATACGAGCTGCTGAAGTTCCTCGCCGCCCACCCCGGCAAGGTCTTCAGTCGCGAGACGCTACTCAACCGGGTGTGGGGCTACGACTACTACGGCGGCGCCCGCACGGTCGACGTCCACGTTCGTCGCCTGCGGGCGAAGCTCGGTGAAGAACACGCCAACCTGATCCAGACGATCAGGTCGGTGGGCTACTCGTTCGGCCGCTCCCGCTGGATGTGAGCCGCGCCGAGGGCGGCGACAGCATCTCGCTGAGCGAGCCGATGAGGGCGGCGATCGCAGCTACCTCAACGAGCGCACGACCGGCCGCTTCCGCCGCCAGGTGCATCTCGGCGAGGGACTCGACCCCGAGCACATCGATGCCGACCTCACCGACGGCGTGCTCACCCTTCGGATCCCCGTGGCCGAGCGCGCGAAGCCCCGCAAGATCTCGATCTCGACGGGCAGCCCCGCCGCCATCGAGGCCGAGTCCAGCCCCGCCTGATCGACACGATCGGGAGTCCGGAGACGGCGGTCGGCATGCCCGGCCGCCGTCTCCGCGTCTACTCGGTGTAGGGGTTGGCGTCGGACAGCGCGAGGTACTCGTTGGGCTCACCGTCGTCGCCGACGTTGTCGAGATCACGGTCTCGACCCACCAGCCCGCCGAGCGCGCCGGCCAGGCCGACCATGCTCATGAGCATGCCCACCGGCATCACGATCACGAGCAGTACAACGAAAATGATCGCTCCCACGTCCATGGGCGACAGTCTGCCAGACACCCGCGCAACCCGGCCACACCGCCCACGAGCTCGCTCAAACGGTGGCGATCGCCTCGATCTCGATACGGGCACCGATGGGCAGTGCGGCGACGGCCACGGCGGAGCGCGCCGGCCGATGATCGCCGAACTCCTCGATGTAGATCTCGTTCATCTTCGCGTAGTCGTCCATGTCGGCCATGAAGACCGTCGTCTTCACGACATCGGCGAGCGACGCGCCGGCCGACGACAGGACCGTGCGGAGGTTGACGAACACCTGACGCAGCTCGGGTTCGAGTCCTCCCCGGACGAGACCGTCGGCGGTGATACCGATCTGACCGGCGGTGAAGAGGAGATCGCCGCCGCGGGCGATGGGCGAGTAGGGACCTACGGGCGTGCTCATCCCCTCACCCTAGGAAAGATCCCCCCCGACGTGCCGCCTACCATGCGGCCGTGGACATCACCGTCGCCGACTTCGTGACCTTCAGCGAACGAACGATCGACGGGATGCGACGCACCCTCGACCGACTCGACGACCAGACGGTCAACACCCTGCCGCCGCTGCCCGAGCCCAACTCGCCGTTCCAGTTGGTCACCCATGCCCTCGCGGCCTGCGAGTGGTGGACCTCGCACATCATCTGCGGACACCCCAGCGACCGCGATCGCGCCCGCGAGTTCGAGTCGTCCGGCTCGGTCGCCGAACTGGGCCGACGAGCCGACGACGTCGTGGCCACCCTGCACCGGCTCCGGCCGGAACTCGAAGCGGCGACCGTGCTCGCCCACGAGGCCCGGACCTCAACGCCACTCGACGGCGAATGGACGGTCGGCGCGGCACTGATCCACGCCTACGAGGAGCTCGCCCAGCACCTCGGCCATCTCGAGATCACGGTCGATCTCGTCGCCGTTCCCGCCTGACCGTCGCTATCCGTGACGAGTGTCTGACACCGCCGTGACGGGCCAGGTGGTGGGGTGGCCGGCGGCGCGCCAGGCGGCTTCGGCGACGGCGGCGAAGACGGCGTCGCCGACGGCCACCGGGGTCTCGGCACTGGGCTCGATCGTGACGTGGATCGGCGGCGTGTCGAGGGCCCGGAGGATCCCGAAGCTGCGCACCGTGAGATCGTGGATCTCGCCGGCGTCGTCGACCGCGAGGGATTCGCTGGTCACCCACGACAGGGCCATGTGGGCCGCGCCGGTGCAGTAGCTGCGCATGACGGTCTCGTCGAGCGGGTCGCCGCCGCGGACGGTCACCGACACGGATCCATCGGCGGCGACGGACGCCCGGGCCGAGCCGCCGCCGGGCGCGGTCAGCCAGCCGGGCTCGTCGGCCAACGAGGCCAGGAGCACCGCGGCCTCGACCCAACCCGCACCCCGGATGTCGGCGCTGGTCGGGGGCCCGGCCAACTCGACCTCCTCCACGGTCAGGCCCGGGGCCACGGCCCGGATCGCGTCGGCGATCCCCGGGGTTCGGGCGACGCGGATCGTCCCGGTGCCGTCGTGGCGGATGCCCGCGGCGATCGGCGGTCGTTTGGGACCGCGCCGGACCGCGTCCTCCCGCGAATAGAGCACCCGTACCGGCCGGTCGTGCTCGTCGGCCAGACGGCGAGCGACGGCGGCCACCTCGCTGGTGACCTTGCCGCCGAACGCGCCACCGTTCTCGAGCGGCGAGGTGGGCTCGCCTCCCGGTGCACACCAGGCGGCGTCGGTCTCGAGATAGCCCGGCTCGACCCACGACGTCCGCAGCGTGCGGTCCCAGTCACCGGGGGGCAGTTCGATCGGCGGCGCGAAGTCGGCGGTGGTACGCCGCCCCTGGACCTTGCCGGCGATCCGCAACGCCTCGGCGCGGGATTCGGCGACCGCCCAGCCGTCACCATCGGGCACCGCGACGAGGGCGTCGGCCGGGGCCGTGTCGTCGGCGAAGCCGCCGCGCCCGAGCGCGACATGGGCGCCGACGGCCTGGGGCGCACCGCTCTCGAGCGCCGCCCGGGCCGCCGCTCCCTCGCCGACGGTCGGATCTGCGGTACCGAATGCGACCCATGCATCGACGACCGGCTGCCACCCGGTGCAACGGCACAGGTGCGCGAGCAGTGCCGAGGAGGCCGCCTCGCGGTCGTCGTGGGCCGCGCCCTTGGCCCGCATCCCCTCGAAACGACAGATGATGCCGGGGGTACAGAAGCCGCACTGGCTGCCCCCTGTCGCCGTGAACGCCGCTCCCCACGCATCGGAAACGTCGGCGGGAAGACCATCCACCGTGGTGACCGACCGACCGCGCACCCGGCGCACGGGAGTCACGCACGAGACCCGGGGCTGGCCGTCGACGAGCACGGTGCAACAGCCGCACTGGCCCTGCGGGCTGCAGCCGTCCTTGACCGAACGCACACCCGCCACATCGCGGAGGACGTCGAGCAGCGTGGCGGAGTCGTCGACCACCGTCACGACCACGCCGTCGACGGTGAGCTCGAGGGGTTCCGACATCGGGCGAACGCTACCGCCCGAGGCGAGGTTGACCCATTGCCGCGGTTAGCGTTTTGCCATGGGTGAACTCGACCGGCGGACCTTCATCATCGGCGCGGCCGGGATCGCCGGGGCCGGCGCCCTCCTGGGGGCCTGCGGCGACGACGGCGAGTCGACCCCGGCCACGACCACGACCGCACCACCGGTGGCGACCCCATTCCTGGTGCAGAGCTTCCCCGATGGCCGCGCCGCGCCCTCCCCCTTCGTCCACTCGGTCGAGCAGCGGGTCGCCTATGCGCTGCACGACGGCAACGACATCATGCGGGCCACGGCGCCGGCGCAAGCCGTGCTCGAGATCTTCGACGAACAGGGCGCACTCATCGCGGGCGGCGAGACCATCCGGCGCGACGTCGGGGTGCCGACGCCCTACTACGCCGTCTCCTTCGTCCCGCCGGCGGCGGGCCTGTACCGCACCGTGTTCACCAACGACGCCGGCAGCAACCTTCACGAGTTCCTCGTGCTCGAGCCGGGCGAGACGACGGTTCCCCAACCCGGCGATCCACTCCCGGCCTTCCACACCGCCACCGTCGCCGACGCCCGCGGCGTGACCCCGCTGTGCACCCGCATCGACCCCTGCCCGTTCCACGAGACCGATCTCGTCGATGCTCTCGGGGCGGGCGACAAGCCGGTCGTGTTGAGCATCGCGACGCCGGGCTTCTGCCAGACGGCGATCTGCGGACCGGTGATCGAGCTGCTGATCGATGCCGCCGCCACCCGCGACGATCTCCACATCGTGCACGCCGAGGTCTATGTCGACCCCAACAACGACGAGGGCCTGGCGTCGGGGCTGGGAGGGGAACTCACCGAGGTCGTCGACGGCTACGGCCTCCCCTACGAGCCCGTGCTGTTCGTGGTCGGGGCCGACGGCATCATCCGGCGCCGCCTCGACGCCGTCTACGACGGCTCGGAGCTGGCCGAGGCGCTCGCCGTCGTCTGACCGAGCCTCGACTACGAGTCTGCGCCGACCGCACGCCGCAACGCGCCCAACGCGTCGCGGCCGTGGCGCTTCGAGACGTCGGCCTCGCCCACGAGGCTCGAGCCGTGGAAGGTGCCGGGGTAGGCGTGGAGTTCCGTGGAGATCCCCGCCTCGAGCAGGCGCATCGCATAGACGATGCCCTCGTCGCGCAGGGGGTCGAACTCCATCACCGCGACGAACGCCGCCGGGAGCCCGCGCAGGTCCTCGCAGCGGGAGGGCGCCGCGTAGTACGAGACGTCGTCAGAACCCGGCGCGTCGTCGGAGCCGAGATACCAGCTCCAGCTGCGGATGGCATTGGGGCGATTCCACAGCGGCGTGTCGGTGAACTGCTGCATCGACGGCGTCTCGAGACGGTCGTCGAGCTCCGGAATGTCGAGCAACTGGAAGCACAGTGCAGGCCCACCGCGGTCTCGGGCGAGCAGCGCCGTGCCGGCGGCCAGTCCGCCCCCGGCGCTCTGCCCGGCGATGGCGATCCGCGTCGGATCCACGCCGAGTTCGTCGGCATGGTCGGCGAACCAGGCCAGGGCGGCGTAGCAGTCTTCGACCCCGGCCGGGAACGGATCCTCCGGGGCGAGGCGGTAGTCGACGCTCACGACGACGGCCGGGAACTCCGCCGCCACGATGTCGCACCAGCCGTCCATCATCTCGAGATTGCCGGTGATGAAACCCCCGCCGTGGATCTCGAAGACACCGGGCATCGGGGCATCGGGCGCGTCGATCGGCCGGTAGATCCGGATCCCGACATCCGGGTCGCCCGCCCGGCCCGGGACCGTGCGGTCCTCGCGGACCACATCGGCGCACGGCTCGACCGGAGGTTGCCACGCCATGGCCCCGGCACGCATTTCCACCATCGACTCGGGGGGACCCCATTCCACGGTCGTGGGCAGAAGTCCGATGATCTCGGCCAGCTGGGGGTCGTAGTTGCGCTCCGTCATGGAGCGCAACCTAGTCAGAGACGGACCGGCTCAGGAAAAGCTCTGGCCGCAGCCGCAGGTGCGCTGGGCGTTGGGGTTGTCGATGGCGAAGCCGGCGTCCTGCAGGCCGTCCTTGTAGTCGAGGGTGGCGCCCTCGAGGAGCTGCGCCGACGACGGGTCGACAACGACCTCGATGCTGCCGAAGGTCTTGACCATGTCGTCGGTGGCACGATCGGTGTCGAAGAACATCTCGTAGGAGAAGCCGGAGCATCCACCGGGGCGCACGGCAACACGCAGGGCGAGGCCCTCGTCGCCTTCCGCGCTGATGAGCTCGTCGACCTTGGAAACGGCTTGTTCGGTGAGGGTGATCATCGGGACAACTCCAAACTCGGCGGGGACGACCCCGGACGGGAACCACATGGCGGGACAGCCGTGCAGAACAGCAGTGTACCCGTCGGTATTCCCGAGGCCCATGTGAACCTTGCCGCAGCGCGACGACCCACGAACCTCAGGGCGCTCTCGTCCTCGCCGGTACCCTGACCGTGTGGCCGAGATCGCACCCCCCACTCCCGAATACGTGATGGGCCTGCTCCGCGGCGTCATCGACCCGGAGCTGGGCAGCGACATCGTCGAACTGGGCATGGCCAAAGGGGCCACGATCGACGATTCGGGCCACGTCCACCTCGACGTCGCGCTCACCACCAGCGGCTGTCCGCTCCGGGCCCAGATCCAGAAGGACATCCGCAGCCGCATCACCACCCTGCCCGGGGTGACGAGGGTGACGATCAGCTGGGGCGAGCTGAATCAGGAGGAACGGGCCGAGGCGATGGCCAAGGCCCGCTTCAACGTGAGTCAGGACGCGCCCGACACGGCGGTTCCCCCCACCACCAAGGTCATCATGATCGCCTCCGGCAAGGGCGGGGTCGGCAAGTCGTCGATGACCACCAACCTCGCCGCCGCACTGGCCGAGACGGGCTTCAAGGTCGGAGTGATGGACGCCGACATCTGGGGCTTCTCCGTCCCCCGCATGCTCGGGGTCGACGGCGACCTCCTCGCCAGCGAGGGCAAGATCAACCCGGTGGTCCGGGAGATCGGCACCGGTCGACTCGAGGTCGTCTCGATGGGCTACCTCGTCGAGCAACAGGACTCCGCACTCATGTGGCGGGGCCTCATGCTCAACCGTGCGGTCCAGCACTTCTGCCAGGACGTCGCGTGGTCCGACGACCTCGACTATCTGCTCATCGACATGCCCCCGGGCACCGGCGACGTGCAGATGGGACTGGCCAAGATGCTGCCGCGGGCCGAGATGATCATCGTCACCACGCCGGCCGGCAACGCCCAGAAGGTCGCCGCCAGGGTGGCCGACATGGGCCGAAAGAACTATCTCCGAATCGTCGGCGTCATCGAGAACATGAGCGAGTTCGTGGCCCCCGACGGCTCCCGCCACGCCCTTTTCGGCCGCGGCGGAGGCCAGACCCTGGCCGACGACATCGGCGCTCCCCTCCTGGGTTCCGTGCCGATCGAATCGGTGGTGAGCGAAGGAGGCGACTCCGGCGAACCCGCTGCACTCGGCGACGGTCCCGCCGCCGAGACGATGCGTGAGATCGCCAAGGCGATCGCCGAGGAACACGTGCCGCCGACCGAGATGGCCGGGTGCAGCGCCCGCATGCTCGACGCGGCGATGGCAGCGCTCGACGATCTCGACCTGTCCTAGGGCAATTCGGCCCGGCCCACTTCCTCAATTCGCTGCATCCCGTGGCCGATCGGAAGGTGTGCACCCCACCATCCTTCCGACATGACGGCCTGGAACCGTCGAGTCGCGGCGGCGACCCGCGTCCGCGAGGGCGGTGACCCCGAGGCCATCGAAGAGCGATTGCTCGCGCTCGGGCTTCCCGAGGGCATGCATCCCGACGACATCGTCGCCGTGGCGACGATGCTCCGCGTGGCCGAGGCGAGGGGGGAAGGCTTCGGTACGACGGTGCTCGTCCGAGTCACCGACTCCGTCGGCCACACGCGCAATGTTCGCGTCGTCGTGCTGGCCAACGAGAACGGCGCCACCACCCTCGTGGGAAACCACACGGAAGAGATCACGGTCGACCCGCTCACCGGACTCCCGGGCCGCGCCTTCGCCGCCGAGGCCCTCGACAACGCCCTGCAGGCGTCGCTGAACGCCGAGCACAGCGTGGGCGTCTTCACCATCGACGTCGACCGCTTCAAGACCGTCAACGACGCGCGCGGCATCGGAGCCGGCGACGAGACGCTCCGCGTTCTCGCCGCTGCGCTCGAGGAGCGGCTGCGTCCCGACGACACGATCTGTCGCATCGGCGGTGACGAGTTCGCCGTCATCTGTCCCGAGGTCTTCGGGATCGCCGAGGCCATGACCATCGCCGAACGGTTCCGCGCCGTGTGTCCCGAAGCCCAGATCGACAGCCCGCTGGCGGGCCTCACCGTCTCCATCGGCCTCGCCGTCGGCCGGGCCGATCGCAACGCCGAGGACATGCTGCGCGAAGCCGAGACAGCCCTCTACCAGGCGAAGGGGCTCGGGCGCGACCGTTGCGAGGTCTTCGACGAGGACCTGCGCACCAAGGCCGAGCGGCGCATCACCGTCGATCAGCAGTTGCGCCGCGCCCTCGACGACGATGCGATCCAGGTCCACTACCAGCCGATCATCGAGACATCGACGCGACGGATCGTGGGCGTGGAGGCGCTCCTGCGCATCCTCGGTCCCGACGGTCAGCACCTCAACCCGCGCGAGCTCGTCGAAGCCGCCGAGGACGGCGGCCTCATCCGCCGGATCGAGGAAACCGTGCTCGAGCGGGCCGCCACCACCGTGCGCAGTCTGCCCACCGGTGACGAACCGCTGTTCCTGTCGGTCAACGTGTCGGACCGTCAGCTCGGTGACAGCCGCTTTCCGCTCGCCCTGGCCCGCACGCTCAACGCGGCGGACTTCCCCGGCGATCGGCTCCACCTCGAGATCAGCCGGGCCGTGCTCGACCGCAAGGGAGCCGCGATCCGTCTCGTCACCCAGCTCCGCGCCCTCGGCGTGAAGGTCACGATCGACGAGTTCATCGGCGCCAGCGACAGTGACATGATCGTTCCCGAGGGCGTCGACCTCATCAAGCTCGACAAGCGCCTCGTCCACGGGGTGCACGGCGCACGAGGCCGGGCTCGGGCCGAACTCGTGATCGGCGGCATCCTCGACCGTTCACTCGATGCCTGCGCGGTCGGCGTGGAGACCGAAGAGGATCTCGCCGCCGTGCGGGAACTCGGCTGTCGCTACGCCCAGGGCTACCTCTTCGCCCCGCCGCTCGACGCCGCCCAGTTCGCCGCACTCGTCGACGACCACGGCTGACACACCCGGCCCACAGGCCGGATCGCTCCTCGGTCAGTCGCGGGCCGGCCCGAGCTCGATCGCCCCGGGCGGCTCGTCGTCACCGTCGCCCGATCCCTCGTCCTCGGAGACGTCGGTGCCACGCACGTCGGTGTAGCCGAACCCGCCCGCGCCGCCGAAGGGACCGGAGGTGGGCCCACCGAACGGCACGCCATAGGCACCACCACCCACGCTGACGCGACCCGCGAAACGCGCCTTGAGAAATGTCCGCACGATCGCCCGGGTGGGGGGAAGCAGGAGGAGGAAGCCGAGGCCGTCGGTGAGGAAGCCCGGCGTGAGCATCAGCGCCCCGGCGAACAGCACGAGCATGCCGTCGATGAGTTCGTTGGTGGGCAGCTCGCCACGCCCCAGCCCGGTCTGCACCCGGGCGAGGATCGAGAACCCCTCCCGCCGCACGAGCCAGGCACCGATGACGCTGTCGAGCACCAACAACCCGATCGTCTCCCAGCCGCCGATGGCCGCGTCGACCTGGACGATCAGCCAGATCTCGATGATCGGCACGATGATGAAGGCGATCACGAGGAAGCGGAACACCTCCTCATCCTAGGGTGGCGTCCATGTTCAGAGATCTCGGCGACCTCCAGGCCGATCGTGTGGGCGCCGCGTTGATCGGCGCCGGCGTCGCGACCGGGCGGGCCGTCGAGGCCCACGTCGAGCCGCTCGACGAGGGCACCGGCTTCCTGGGCTCGCTCGCGCGCGTCCGTCTGCGATGGGAAGGAGACGGACCCAGTTCCGTCGTCGCGAAGCTGCCGACGACCATCCCCGCCAACCAGGACATCGTCGACCACTTCGGCTACGACCGACGTGAGGCCGGCGTCTATCGCGACCTCCGGCCCTGGGAACGGGCCCCCTCGCCACGAGCCCTGGCCCAGGAGTGGGACGAGGCCTCGGGACGGGGCTGGCTGCTGCTCGAGGACCTCCACGACCACGCCAGCGGCGACGGCGTCGCGGGAGCCACCGACGACGAGGCCTTCGCCACCGTCACTGCGCTCGCCCGGTGGCACGCCTCGTTCTGGAACGACGACCGGCTGTCCGCCCTCGACTGGCTGCCGGCGAGCACCGACCCGGTCGTCGCCGGCTACGGCAACATCTTCGACATGACCTGGGAACTCGCCGTCGACCGTCTCGGCGGGGTCGGCGACGACATCGCCGAGGCCGCCCGGTCGGCCCGTGGATGGTTCGACCGCGCCATCGCCGAGTTCTCCACCGGGGACCGAACCCTGGTCCACGGTGACGCGCGACTCGACAACGTCCGATTCGGACCGTCGGGTGCCATGCTCCTCGACTTCCAGCTCGCCGCCCACGGCCGAGGGGTCTACGACGTCGCCTTCTTCTGCGCCGGATCGCTCGGAACCGACGACCGGCGGCGTCTCGAACCGGACCTGATCGAGCGCTACCGGGCCACGTTGGCCGAGGCCGGTGTCGAGGTCCCGGCCGAAGAGATCTGGCGCGACTACCGACTCGGGCACATGGTCAACCTTCCCAACCCCGTGAGCGCCATCGCGGTCGTCACGCCGCCCGACGAGCGCGGCGCGGAGTTCCTTCGTCGCAACGCGGAGCGCGGCCTCGCGGCGGTGGCCGACCATGTCGGCCTCCTAGGCTGACCGGACCGTGTCTGCCCCGTCGTCGTCACCCGATCCATCCTCCGAAGCACCGGCGCCCGCCGCGCGGCCACCCTCGGTCGATGCGCTGGCGCGCTCGATCGCCGATGTCGGTCTCCCCCACCCCCTCCTGGTCGATGTGGCCCGCGCCGCGATCGCCGACGGCGCTCCGGATTCGGCCCGCGAACGGGCCGTGGAACGCGCACGACAGATGCTCACCCCGGTCATCAACGCCACCGGGACCCTCCTCCACACCAACCTGGGTCGCGCGCCCCTGGCCTGGGAGCAGGCCGCCACCTACTCGAATCTCGAACTCGATCTGACCACCGGCGAACGCGGATCGCGGATGGCGACGGCACCGGCGCTGATCGCACGGGCTTGCGGTGCCGAGGCGGCCATCGCCGTCAACAACTGTGCCGCCGCCCTGATGCTCGCACTGGCCGGACTGGCCGAGGGCAAGGGTGTGGTCGTGTCGCGCGGCGAACTCGTCGAGATCGGCGGAGGTTTCCGGGTACCCGAGGTGATGGAGCGATCCGGGGCCCGTCTGATCGAAGTCGGCACCACCAACCGCACCCGCCTCGCCGACTTCCAGCGCGCCGTCGACGAACACGGCGCCGACGCCGGGGTGCTGCTCCAGGTCCACCAGTCGAACTACAAGATCGTCGGGTTCACCGAGGCACCGCGCACCGCCGAACTCGCGGCGATCGACCGTCCCCTCATCGCCGACATCGGTTCGGGCCTCCTCGACTCGCGCTGCGGCTGGCTCCGCTCCGGGCCGCCCGGTTGGCTCGCCGACGAACCGGCGGCCCGTCAGACCCTCGAGGCCGGCGCCGACCTCGTGACCTTCTCGGGCGACAAGCTGTTCGGCGGGCCCCAGGCGGGAATCATCGCCGGCCGAGCCGACCTCATCGCCACCATCTCCCACCACCCGCTGGCCCGGGCCCTCCGCCCGGGGTCGCTCGTCCTCGGCGCGTTGCAGGCGACGGCCCTCGCCTACCTCGACGGCGACGGCGACGCGATCCCGTTCTGGCGAATGGCGGCCCTCTCGGTCGAGACTCTCCGGGCACGGGCGGAAGGCCTCGGCGTGGGCACGCCGGTCGACACCGAGTCCACCCCTGGCGGTGGCACCCTTCCCGAGGTCGCGATTCCCTCCGCCGGAGTCGCGGTCGACGGGGGCCACCGCGCCCCCCAGCGCCGACGCCCCCCCCCACTCGTGGCGTGGGTGGTCGTCGGTGGCACCGGTGGCGACCCGCGCCCCCTGGACCCCGGCGACGCTCTC
>JBDQKM010000078.1:0-15210 GCA_040263275.1 Acidimicrobiales bacterium | reverse complement strand
GATGTCGTGCGAGCCGAGGTCGACCAGATGCAACAGATGCGGCGTGGCGACCTCGTCCCGATCGTCCCCTCCACACTCGGCCGCGATGCCGCCCTCATCGGGGCCGCCGAGCTGGCGTTCGATCACGTCCTGCAAGACCCGGCGGCGATCTCGCCGCGGCAACCCATGAAGGAGACCGGATGATCGACATCACCGTCGACGCAGCCGACCGATCCACCGAACCCGTCGATTTCGGTGCCCGCTACGAGCCGCCTGCCGGTCGCGTACTGCACTGCTGGGGCCAGCTGGGCGTCGAGGACCGACCTCAGAATGTCGAGGACCACGCGCTTGTCGAGTACGAGGAGACCGTGGTTCCGCGCGCGGGTGTCGTCTCGACCTACGCGCACGTGCACGACACGTCGCCGACCATCCTCGATCCGTTCTGCGAAGGGGTCGGCAACCTGCTCGCCAAGCGTCCTGGAATCGGATTGATCGTCGGTCTGCACGTTCGGCCCGTCGAAAAGGTGGTCGCGGCGGGCAAGTGCGACGAATCGCTCCGCACGCTCGCGCGCCGGCTTCGCGACCTCGGCGTTCCCGTCTGGCTGCGCATCGGCTACGAGTTCAACCTGACCTTCGATCCCCACACGCCCGAGGCCTACCGAGACCTCTTCCCCTACATCGTCGAGCTGTTCCGAGCGGAAGGCGCCGACAACGTGGTTTCGACCTGGTGCTGTGCGGCCGGCTCGCTGCCCCATCGTGACGTTCGCGACTGGTGGCCCGGTGCCGAGTACGTCGACTGGGCCGCCATGGATGTGTTCGCGCCGATCGGCTTCCAGATCCCCGAAACCGCGGCATTCCTCGACTTGTGCCGCGAGTGGAAGAAGCCGGTCATGATTCCCGAGTCGTGCCCGCTGTGGTTCGACTGGAGTCGTGTGGACCCGTCGAAGCCCGAGTCCTTCAAAGACGGCCTGCTCGAGCCCGGCGGTGCCGACGATCAGTGGATCTGGTACGAGGCCATGTTCGAGCTCGTGCGCCGCCGACCGGAGATCAAGGCACTCACGTTCATCGCCGAAGACTGGAGCAACGGGCCGTATCCGTTCTACGGCGACAGCCGCATCGGCTCGTGGGAGGGTCTGCCCGAACGATTCAACGCGGCGATGAGTGATCCACGGTTCGTGCATGCCGCTGAGGCCAGGGCGTTGTTCGACAGCTTCGGCTGAGCGGGAGGACCCGGATGAGCCAGACGGAGGGGGAGAGCACAACCGCCCTGACCCGCCGCGTCCTGGCTGCCGAAGGCGACCACGATCCAGTCGACACAGAGGAATCCTCGGGCCGCGTCCCTGGCGATGACGAAGAGGAACTGACCCTCCGCGAGGGTCTGGCCAAGGGCGGCGTCGCGACGTTCCTCGTGTTGTTGATCCTCAACAGTCTCGACGAGCTCGAGAGCGCGGCGTTGACGGTGTTGGCTCCCGAGATCCGCGATGCGTTCAACGTCGGCGATGGCGTCATCGTCTTCCTGGCCGCGGCGTCGACCGCGTTCGTGTTCCTCGGGGCGATGCCCATGGGATGGTTGGCCGACCGCATGCAGCGAGGACGGCTGATCGGCATTGCGTCGCTGATCTTCGGGGCGTGCACGCTCGCCTCCGGCCTGGCCCGCCACATCGTGGTCTTCTTCTTCGCTCGTCTCGGCACCGGCGTCGCCAAGGCCAACACCCTGCCGGTGCATGGATCACTCATCGCCGACCAGTACCCCATCGGCGTTCGGGGCCGCATCGCCTCGATGAACGTGATGTTCGGTCGAGCGGTCAACGTGGTGAGCCCGGTGCTCGTGGGCGGCATCGCCGCCATCGCGTCGTGGCGGTGGGCGTACTACACGCTCTGGATTCCCGTCGCTGCGGCGGCGGTGTTCGCGTTCCGACTTCCCGAACCCGTACGGGGTCAGTGGGAGAAGAAGAGCGTGCTCGACGAGGTGATCGAAGCTGACACCGCACCGATCTCGATGGAGGCGGCATTCGCCAGGCTGAACAAGATCACCACCCTGCGGACGGTCCTCATCGCGTTCGCCGCGCTCGGCTTCGGGTTGTTCACGCGGCCGGTGCTGGCCTCGCTCTTCCTCGAGGACGAGTACGAACTCGATGCGCTCGGCCGAGGGGCGATCACCACCGTCTCGGGCCTGGGCGCAATCGCCGTGATGCCCTTCGTCGGCCGCTACTTCGACCGGCTCTACAAGCAGGACCCGGCCAGGGCGTTGGCCCTGGTCGGTTGGCTCATTCTCCCGTCGGCGATCTTCATGCCCATCCAGTTCTCGATGCCGAACGAGTACCTGTTCGCGCTGTTCGACGTGCCCGGCACCATCATGATGTTCGCCGCGTTCGCGATGGTCGGCCCGGTCATGCAGGCGGTGGTCCCGTATCGGCTGCGCGGCATCGGTGCGGCCCTCGGCACGCTCTACATCTTCTTCATCGGCGCAGCAGGCGGCGGCCTGCTGGCTGCGATGCTCATCGAAGCTGGGGGACCGAAGGCCACCGTGCTCGTGCTCGGCCTACCGTCGACGATCATCGGCGGCGCGATGATCCTCACCGGGTCGCGCTCCATACGGAGCGATCTGGCGCGAACCGTTGCCGAACTGGAGGAAGAACAGGCGGAGGCCGAGCGCCAGCGCAACGATCCGGAGGCGATACCTGCGCTGCAGGTTGCCGACGTCGACTTCAGCTACGGCAACGTGCAGGTGCTCTTCGGCGTCAGCTTCGAGGTTCGGCGAGGCGAGACGTTGGCCCTGCTCGGCACGAACGGCGCCGGGAAGTCCACGATCCTGCGAGTGATCGCCGGCTTGGGCACACCGCAACGCGGGGTGGTGCGCCTGAACGGCCGCACCATCACATTCTCGACCCCCGAGCAGCGAGCGGCCATGGGCATACACCTGCTGCCGGGCGGCAGCGGCGTCTGGGAACCCATGACGGTCCGACGCAACCTCGAGATGGGCGCCTACCAGTACCGATCCGACCGCGCCGACCAGCAGCGCCGGATCGACAAGGCGCTCGAGCTCTTCCCGGCGCTGCGCGACGTCCTCGACCTCGACGCAGGCAACCTCTCGGGTGGGCAACAACAAATGCTCGCGCTGGCGCGCACGCTGCTCCACGAACCCGAGATCCTCGTCATCGACGAGTTGTCGCTCGGACTCGCGCCCGCAGTGGTCGCGGAGCTGCTGTCGCACATCGAACGACTCCGGGACGCGGGACAGACGATCATCATCGTCGAGCAGTCGTTGAACGTGGCCATGGCACTGGCGGAACGAGCGATCTTCCTCGAGAAGGGCCACGTCCGGTTCGAGGGTTCTATCGCGGAGCTCGCGGCGCGCGACGATCTGGCCCGAGCTGTCTTCTTCGGAACCGAAGGCGGCTGATGATCGCCTTCCTGGACGCAAACCGACAGCTCGTGTTCGACGGCGTCGTCAACGGACTCGTGTATGGCCTGCTCGCGATGGGCGTCGTGCTGATCTTCCGCTCGTCGCGAGTGATCAACTTCGCCGTCGGCAACATGGGACTTCCCGGCGCCGGGCTGCTCGCCCTGCTGGTACTGCGGTGGGACTGGCCGTTGTGGGTCAGCATCGTCCTGGTGCTGGTGGGTGGCATGGTGTTCGGCGCGATCCTCGAACTCAGCATCGTGCGCCGACTGTTCGACGCTCCACGGGTGGTCCTCCTCGTGGCGACGATCGGCATTGCCCAACTCGCTCAGGGCATCCTGCTCGCGTACCCGGAGGTCGGCGGCGGCATCGGCGTCCGGTATCCGACGGTCATCACTCGAGAGTTCGAAGATGTGCGTGGCGTCTTCATCACCGGCCCGCAGCTGACCATCCTCGTCGTCGCGCCGGCCATCGCACTTCTGCTCGCCGTCGTGCTCGATCGAACGACGTTCGGGCGAACCGTGCAGGCAACAGCGGCCAACCCTGACCTGTCGCGGATCTCAGGCATCAACCCGAAGCGGGTGTCGACGTCGGTGTGGATGATCGCCGGCTTGCTCTCGACACTGGCGGCGATTCTGCTCAGCGCTGACAAGAGTGTCAGCGGGCTCGAGAACATCGGCCCTTTCACGATGGCCAACGCCCTCGCAGCAGCTGCCATCGGCGGGATGCGATCGTTTCCGCGCGCGCTGCTCGGCGGCGTCGCCGTTGGCGTCGGGTTCTCACTCGTGAAGTTCAACTATCCGGTTGAAGCCGGGCTGTTCGAGTTCGTCCTCTTCGTCGTGGTCCTGATCGCGGTGGCGCGCCAAGCATCTGGGGAACAGGCAACCGCCGGGCGCTACTCGTTCGCCCCGAGAGTGGAGGCCATCCCCGCGTCGCTGCGAGAGGTCTGGTGGGTCCGCAACTTCGGACGGCTCGCGTCGAGCGTGTTCCTCGTGGCTGCCGTGCTCCTGCCGGTCGTCGTGACGACGGCCTCGCGGCAGATCACCTACACGACCATCCTCGCGTTCGCGATCTGCGCCATCTCGGTCACGGTCATCACGGGCTGGTCGGGCCAGCTCTCCCTCGGGCAGATGGCGTTCGCGGGCCTCGGCGCGCTCGGCGCGGCCGCCGCCGATCGTGCTGGCATTCCGTTCGTGGCGTCGCTGCTCGTCGGAAGCATGGCTGGAGGGGTGGCGGCGGCGATCGTCGGCGTGACCGCGCTGCGGGTGCGAGGTCTTCTCCTCGCCGTGAGCACGTTCGTCTTCGGCCTCGCAACGCAGGAATACCTGTTCCGCCAGGACGTGCTCACCGACGGGAACACCGGGTCGGTCCCGTTCCGGCGCGGGACGCTCTTCGGCATCGATCTGGACGACCAGCGGTCGTTCTACTGGTTCGTACTGGCACTGCTCACAAGCGTTGTCGTAGTGGTTTCTCGCCAGCGCAACAGCGCGGTGGGCAGGACAATGGTGGCGCTTCGCGACAACCGCGATGCCGCTGCTGGCTACGGCGTGCCCGCGGTGCGCACGAAGATGCGGTCGTTCGCGATGGCCGGATGCATCGCGGGGCTCGGGGGCGCGATCCTCGCCGGCATCGTGTCGCAGGTGCCGTTGAGCGGGCGGTTCTTCGGCACCGGCGAGTCACTGCGGCTGATCTCGATCACCATCATCGGCGGTCTCGGCTCGGTGATCGGGCCCGTCGTCGGCGCGCTGTGGGTGATCGGTCTCCCCGCCTTCGCGCCCACCAATCGGCTCATCCCGCTGTTCACGTCGAGCGTCGGCCTGCTGGTGTTGCTGCTCTACTTCCCGGGCGGGCTGATCCAACTCGGCTACTCGGCACGCGATCGGCTTTTCGCATGGGTCGCCGGGCGATTGCCCGAAGCGGAGCTGGTGTCCACGACTCAGGCGCCCACCTCGTTGCGGACAACGAGCCGGTCGCCAGCCTCGATCGGCCCCGACCTCGTTGTGCGCGACGTTTCGGTCCGCTTCGGCGGCAACACCGCCGTCGACAACGTGTCGCTCCACGTCGACCACGGCGAGGTGGTGGCCCTGATCGGCACGAACGGGGCGGGCAAGTCGACCTTGATGAACGCGATCGGCGGCTTCGTCGCGGCCACCGGGTCCGTCGAGCTCCACGGCTCTCCCATCGATCCGCTCGCCTCCTCCGCACGCGTGCCGCTCGGGCTCGGGCGGACGTTCCAGGCGGCGACGCTGTTCCCGGAGCTCACCGTGTCCGAGACCGTTATGGTCGCCATCGAAGGGCGGCGTCGACACAGCGCGCTGGCGATCGGCGTCGGGTGGCGCCCGGCCACCCGGTTCGACCGATCCACCCGGAACCATGCATCGGAACTCATCGACTTCCTCGGGCTCGGCCGGTACGCCGACCGCCGCACTGGCGAACTCTCGACCGGGACCCGCCGCATCGTCGAACTCGCCGGGTTGCTGGCGCTCGAAGCGTCGGTTCTCTGTCTCGACGAGCCGACCGCCGGTGTTGCGCAACGCGAGGCCGAGGCCTTCGGCCCGCTCATTCTCGATGTGCGCCAGCACCTCGACGCGAGCGTGCTGATCATCGAACACGACATGCCGCTCGTGATGTCGATGAGCGATCGGTTGTACTGCATGGAGGCCGGTCGTGTGATCGCCGAAGGAACGCCGGACGAGGTTCGCTCCAACGATGCCGTCATCGCCAGCTACCTCGGTACCGATGATCGAGCCGTCGACCGCAGCGACGCTGGCCCGCCGACCTAGGCACGACCAATCGGCCGAAACCGAGACCTGTGCGCTCGGACCTGACCTCTCGTTCGCTCGCCCCTCTCCATCGGAACACCGCCGTCTACGAGGATGGATCCTGGTAGACGGCGGTGCCCGGTCGCGACGAATCCCGGCCGAGGCCGGGATTCGGTGGCGGAAGGTATGGGATTCGAACCCATGGTGACGCGAAGCGCCACAACGGCTTTCGAGGCCGCCCCATTCGTCCGCTCTGGCAACCTTCCGCCGACGAGGTTAGCGGTGTGGGGCCGAAGGTGGCACCAAATGCCGATCAGGCGGCGAAGCGCAGACCCGGCTCGATGGGGGCGAGGTAGCGGTCGGCCAGGTGGGTGAGGAAGCGTCGCGCCGGGCTGATCCGCTCGGCCACGTCGGACACGATCGGCGGCATCGCCGGCTCGCTCTGGCGGGCCGCCTGGTACCAGCGGGCACCGAGGACTTCGAGCGTGTCGATCGCGGTGGTCGGTGAGTCCGTGTCGACCAGGTCGAGCACTTCGTCGGGTGAGAGGTCGAGCGAGCGCCCGATCTTCTCGGCCCGGTCGACGGGCATGACGCCGTCGGCGAGCGCATCGGGCTGGATGCCGGCCAGGAACAGGGCGGCGTCGCCCATGCGTCGGAGGAGCGCCACTCGCGCCGCGGCGTCGACCGCATCGATCCAGTCGAGCAGCTCCCAAGGGTCGCTGGTCGGCACGGGGATGCAGTCCGAGGTCGGGGTGACCATCGAGGCGAGGAGGCGGGCCACGAACAGCACCCGGGCGGGTGATTCGGCGAACTCCTGGAGCGGCGCGACGTCGAACACCGGGAGGCGGCTCCGGGGTCCGACCCAGTCGTTGACATAGCCGCAGCCGTTGAGCTCGTCGGCGGCGAGTCGGGTCAGGACGGCGAAGAGGACGAACGGCGACGTCGTGTCGAACACCGAATCGGGGTGCAACACGGCGTCGACGGTCTCGGGCTGCGACAGCAGGTCGTGGATGGCCCAGGGGCGTGCGGTCAGCTCGTCGGCCAGGGCTTCGGGGTCTCGGCCCGACACGCGGGCGAGGCCCCGCAGTTCGTCGTCCGATAGCCCGATCCGTGCAGAGGCCATGGCCCAGTATCGGTCATCGGCGTAGGGCGATGATCGACCGTTCGGCCCATTCGGGTCCGTCAGGCGGGCTGCGCCTCGATCATCACGTTGCCGTCGCGCCAGAGGATGACGAGGTCGCCGTCGAACTCGAAGAGGTCGGCGGCCCTGATGGCCCCGCCGATGGCGAGATCCTGGTCGGCGAGTTCCGGCTCGCAGCCGATCTCGGTGCGGGAAAGGCTGCCGAACGAGATCGGCTGGCCTTCGGGAATCCCATCGTCGTTCTCCGGCTGGTAGGCGCCGAATGTCTCGTACTCGCCCTCGCCGGTGTTGCAGCCGGTGTTGAAGCGCACGGTGCCGTCGGCGAACTCGATGCTGGCGTCATCGCCGATGGGGGTGGCCTCGCCGGCGGCTCCCGCCAGCTGGTAGGTGGTGATCAGCCAGGTGCCGTTGAGTTCGTCCGAGCGATCCGACGGCGAGTCGTCGTCACCGTCATCGGGCGCCGGGTCGTCGCTCCCGTCATCGGTGGTGTCGTCTCCGGAACTGGACGGGGAATCGGTGCCGCCGGCGTCGTCGCCACCCGAGTCGTCGTCACCGCAGGCGGTGACCAACAGGGTGAGGGTCGCAACGATGGCGAACAAACGCAGGAGCTTCGAGCGCGTGGAGGAGTGCCGCATGGGCCAACGGTAGCCGTCACAGCCGTTGCGGATCACGGGTGCCGGGCGGCGGGCGGTCGCCGACGCGAAGCCGTTGGCGGTCATCCCCGTCGAGCGGCGAAGAACTCGGTGAGCAGCGCCGCACATTCGTCGGCCCGCACGCCGTGGGTTGTGGCGAACTCGTGGTTCAGTCGGGGGTCGCTCCCCAGGCTGTAGAGCGAGCCGCAGGCGCCTGCCTTCATGTCGGCGGCGCCGTAGACGACCCTGCCGATCCGGGCCTGCTGCAGCGCCCCGGCACACATCGGACACGGCTCGAGGGTGACCACGACCGTGGCGTCGGTCAGGCGCCATGAGCCGAGCGTCTGCGCGGCGTCTCGCAGGGCGAGCAGTTCGGCGTGGGCGGTGGGATCGTTGGCGGCCTCGCGCTCGTTGTGGCGCCGGGCGATGATGTTGCCGTCGATCACCACGATCGCCCCGACCGGAACGTCGCCGTGGGCGGGCGCCAGTCGC
The DNA here is from genome assembly GCA_040263275.1 of Acidimicrobiales bacterium. Classification (GTDB taxonomy): domain Bacteria; phylum Actinomycetota; class Acidimicrobiia; order Acidimicrobiales; family Aldehydirespiratoraceae; genus JAJRXC01. The sequence continues at coordinate 6,801 of JBDQKM010000078.1, read as the reverse complement.
GCCTCGTCGATCGCGAGCGCCATGAGCTCGTCGTCGGTCGGGTTCTCGAGGTCGTGCACGGCGTCACGGTACCGGCCCGTGGGAATACCGGGCCTCGCCACGGCGTTGCGGGGTCTCGCGGGAACGGGTCGGCATGGGGTCGACGACGTCGATGCACGAGGAGACGTCATGAGCGATTGGAATGCAGCCATCATCGAGGAGTTCCGCGCGAATTCCGGCAAGGTCGAGCAGTTCGGGGATGCCCCCCTCGTGATCCTTCACACCATCGGTGCGAAGTCCGGGCAGCTCCGGGAGATCCCGCTGGTGATGCTCCTCGATGGTGATCAGCGGTTCGTGTTCGCGTCCGCCGCGGGCGCTCCGAAGCACCCGGACTGGTACCACAACCTGCTCGCGACGCCCGAGATCGACGTCGAGCCTCCCGCCGAGACCATCCGGGCCCGACTCACGCCCCTCGGGGAGGCCGAGCGGGCGTCGCGGCTCGATCAGCAGGCTGGGATCATGCCGCAGTTCGGTGACTACATGACCAGCGCCGCGCCCCGCCTGATCCCGGTCTTCGAGATCGTCCCCGTCTGAATCGGCGAGGGGGTCAGCCGCCGAAGGAGCCGTCGTCATGCTGCGGCTGCGGTGGTGAGGGTCGCCGGACGGGCCAGCTTCGAGCGCAGCCGGTACTGGGCGGCACCGAAGTCGGCCACGACGAGGCCGACCGCGATGGCGATCATGTTGCCCGCTCCCGTCAACACGCCGGTTGCCACGACGAGGACCGTGCCGACGACCCAGGAGGCGTCGGCGATCGAGACCACGAGGGCGCCCGGGACGAGCCGGTTCTCGGCCAGCCGGGAGAGGAGACCCACGGCGATCCCGAAGAGCACGAGGCCCGCACCGAGGATCCGTGTCAGCACGACATGGTCGATCCCGAGCGTACGAGACATCCAAGATCCGGCGACGAGGGCGATCAGGCCGCTCGTCATCGAGAAGACGGCATTGGCGGCGAGGACGAGACGGAGGCGGTGAAGCGCGGTGGTTCGTGTCATGTCCCGACCGTCGCGCCGGTTCCGGTCCGGAGGCGATGACCTCCGAGGTAACGCGCCATGACCCGGGAGGTAATCGAAATGGTCACCTCCTCGTCCCTACGATGCGACCATGTCTCCGACGACGACTGCGACGATCAGCTTCGGTGAGGAACTCCGGCGGTGGCGAGAGGCCCGGCGGTTCAGCCAGATGGCGCTGGCCAACGAGGCCGAGGTCTCGCAACGTCACCTGAGCTTCCTCGAGAACGGCAAGTCCAAGCCGAGCCGTGAGATGGTGCTGCACCTGGGGCGCTGTCTCGAACTCCCGCTGCGGGACCAGAACGGACTCCTGGCTGCCGCCGGCTTCTCGCCGGAGTACACCGAGAAGGGCCTCGACGATCCCGACCTCGACGAGGTGCGCAACACCCTCGAGGTCGTCCTCGCCGCCCACGGCCACATCCCGGCCTACGTGATCGACCGTGGATGGGACCTCGTCCTCGCCAACCCGGCGTCGCTGAGCCTCGCCGCGATGGCCGGTATCGACCCGCCCCTCGAGGTCTCGCTCAACGTGATGCGCACCTGCTTCCACCCCGACGGCATCCGCTCCCGGGTGCACGACTGGGAACGCTTCGCGACGGTGCTGCTCCACCGGCTGGAACGCGAGATCATCGATCGACCGTTCGACGACCGCCTGGCCGACCTGCTCGCCGAGGCGCGGACCTATCCGGGGGTCGCCGATCTGCCGAGTCGCCCCCCGCTGCCGAGTGGGACCGACCTCATGTTGCCGATGCAGCTCGAGACACCGGCCGGCACCCTCCGCCTGATCTCGATGGTCGCCACCATCGGTGGACCGTTCGATGTCACCCTCGAGGAGCTCCGGATCGAGACCCTGCTCCCCGCCGATCGCGCCACCGATCTCGCTCTGCGGGCTGCGCTCGCGGCGAGTACCGAAACCACACATCAGGACCAGCCATGACCGTCTCCATCCCCGCCGACGCCCCTGTCCAACTCCAGCACTATCTGCGCATGTGGAACGAGCGCGACGTCGATCGGATCCGCGCCCATCTCGACCGCTGTGTCGGCGACGACTGCTTGTGGGTCGACCCGCTGCACCACCACACCGGCCGCGACCCGCTCGAGGCACAGGTCCGCGACTTCCGCGCCACCTACCCCGACGCCGAGCTCGGTCTCGGCAGCAACATCGACAGCCACAACGGGCGCCATCGCTACGAGTGGTACATCACCTCGTCGCCGGGCGAACTGCTGCTGCGCGGGTTCGACGTCGTGACCGTCGACGAGGAGTCGGGCATGATCAACCGGGTCGACGGGTTCTTCGGATCCTTGGATCGAGTCGGGCCCGGGGCCTGAGAACGGAGACGCCGTCACACCTGTGTCAGACACTCGTCACGCCGCATGCGGACGGGCGGTCACGGCACGGGGATCAGCGTCCCACCCAGGTCGAAGCTGGTGAGGATCATCCGGTACTCGGTGGGACGGCTGAACGAGAGCGTGACGACGGTGCCCTCGACGTGACGAGTGTCTGACACCGGGGTGACGGGTCAGAGGCCGGCGTACCAGTCGTAGCCGCGTTCGCCCCAGTAGTCGCCGCCGTGCTCGGTGAGGAACTGGATGCGGCCGATGCGCTTGATCTGCTTGATGCCGTACTTCAGGGGGGTGGCCAGCCGCAGGGGCGCACCGTTGCGGTCGCTGATGGGGAAGCCGAGGTTCTGATGGGCGAGCAGGGTCTGGTCGTGGCGCATCGTGTCGAGGTCGACGCTCACGTAGTACCCGCCATCGGGGGTCTCGAGATAGACGTGGGAGATGTCGGCGGGCAGCTGGTCCTCGTAGAGGGCCATGAAGTCGGCGAAGCGAGGGCCGCCCCAGTTGGTGATCTGGGCCCATCCCTCGATGCACTTGTGCTCGATGGTCATCTCGTGCTGCGGCAACGCCTTGATGTCGTCGAGCGTGTGGGTGCCGAGGGGGTCGCCGTCGGGACCGAACACCTCGAGGCGCCAGGCGTCGAGGTCGATCTCGTTGCGGATCCCGACCCGGCCGTTGACCCGCAGGATCGATGCCGACGAGCGGTCGAACGTCCGGGCCTGATGGTCGTCGCGGAACAGGCCGGACCAGATCCGCTCGTTGAGCTCGTGGCCGTCGCGCAGGACTTGCGGGGTGTTGTCGACCTCGGGCTGATCCTGGATCCACCGCCAGCCCCGGAAGCCGGCGAAGCTCGCGACGCCGCCGACGAGCAGTGAGCGCCGTGTTCGGCGCCGGTACTCGTCCTCGGTGAGTTCGGGCTTCTCAGACATCGGCGGGCTCCTCGCTCGGGCTCGAGTCCCGCTTCTGCAGCTCGTAGCCGGTGACCATGCTCATGAAGTTGCGCCAGCCCGACCGGGCGACCTGGAGGATGTGGACCACGAAGAAGAGGACGAACGCGATCGTGACGGCGAAGTGGATCACCCGCGCCGAGGTGTAGCCGCCGAGCATCCAGGTGAGGAAGCTCAGCTGGGTCGGTTTGAAAATGGCGAAGCCCGACAGGATGGCCAGCGCCCCGAGGACGAGCACCAGCGAGTAGGTGAGCCGCTGGACCTCGTTGTAGCGACCGCGCACCGGTGGCGGGGTCTTGCGGAGGTGGAGGTCGTGCAACACCGTATGGGTGACGTCGCGGACCATGCCCTTCACGTGCTGGCGGCTCGGGAAGATCTCGCGCCATTCGCCGGTCCGCCACGTGTAGATCGCGTAGGCCAGCCCGTTGAGGGTGAACAGCCAGGCGAAGTTGAAGTGGAAGGCGAGGCCTCGGGCCAGTCGACGCTCGATGTCGAGCGTTTCGTAGAAGCCGTCGGGGAAGAAGGCGAACCATTCCCAGCCGAAGATGCCGAATGCGTAGACGTCTTCGGCCCAGTAGATACGCAGCCCGCTGTAGATCATGATCAGCAGCAGCGGGAAGTTGATCCAGTGCATCCACCGGCTGCCTCGCCGGTGCTTCAGCACCGCGACCCGAGCCGAGGCCTGTTCCCCCTGTGTTGTCGTCACGGTCTGTGAACGTCTGTCCGCCCGGAATCGTTCCCGGGCATGGTGTGTCGCCTCAGCTGACGGCCGGTTCCTCGGCAGTGTCGTCGGGGGTGTCGGCGGCGGCTTCGGCCTTCATCAGGCGGCGGCTGTGGACCACCTCGACGATCACGAACACGACGCATCCGACCACCACGAACATGTCGGCGACATTGAACACGGCGTACCAGGTGACGTCGATGAAGTCGACGACTTCACCGGAGAGGATGCCGTCGTCGGCCCGGAAGATCCGGTCGAGCAGGTTGCCGAGCGCCCCACCGAGGATGACGGCGTAGAGCCACACCCGGCCGGGACGCGTTTCGTGCCAGATCTGGAAGGCGATGAAGCCGCACAGCCCGATGACGAGCAACCCGACGAGGTTGCCGTTGCCGCTGCCGGTGCTGAAGGAGAACCCGCTGTTGAACGCCAGGTCGAACTCGAGCGTGGGGAGCACGTCGATGGTGCTGCCGTCGCCGAGGCGGTTGAGCGCCCACTCCTTGGTGAGCTGATCGAGCGCCACACACACGACGACGATGAATGCGGCGTCGCGCAGCCGTCTCCCGAGAGCCATGGCCGCCACCGTATCGGCCACGCCCCCGCGACCGGGTGGCGGGAATGCCCGGCGCCCGCCGGAGGTTGCACGGCCCGTGAACGAGTCCGCCGCCCACGTCCGTCTCGTCGCGATCGTCGGGAGCCTGCGGGCCGACTCGTCGAACCGCGCCGTCTTCGAGGCTTCGCGCGGCCTGGTGCCGTCGGGGGTGGCCTTGAGGGAGGTCTCCGTCGCGGAGGTCCCGTTGTTCAACCAGGATCTCGAAGGCGACCACGAGCCGCCGGCCGTGGTCGCGCTGAAGGCCGCGGTCGCCGACGCCGACGGACTCGTGGTCTTCACCCCGGAGTTCAATCGATCGATCCCGGCGGTCACGAAGAACGCCGTCGACTGGTTGTCGCGGCCCTTCCTCGCGGGGCCGATCCTCGGCAAGCCGGTCGGCATCGTGACGGCGGGTCCGGGACGCGGCGACGGCCAGGGGTGCCGTGACCATCTCACCACCACCATCGCGGCCTCCGGCGGTGCGGTGTTCGACCCCTCGCTGGGTCTCGCGTCGATCACCCGGGTGATGACCGATGGTGTCGTGACCGACGACGAGGTTCGAGACCGCCTCACGGCCTGGCTCGTGGCCTTCGCCGCGTGCGCCGCGGCGCAGCAACAGGATGGCGCGTAGACGGAGCCCGTCGGAGGCGAGACGCGAACCGGCCCCGACGTTGGGTCGGGGCCGGTGTGTCGCTGGCGGAGGGTATGGGATTTGAACCCATGGAGGCTTGCACCTCACACGCTTTCCAAGCGTGCCCATTCGGCCGCTCTGGCAACCCTCCGGGATCCCGCGTCAGCGGGTATGTGTGGAGACTCCGCGGTGCGGGTTCCGGCCCAGAAGGGTAGCGTGAATCCTGCAACGCCCGTTCCGGGGTGTGGCGGTCGGGTCCTGTGCAACAGGCGTCCGTGAACCGAGTCAGGGCCGGAAGGCAGCAGCTCTCAGCGGAGCCGCTTGTGTGCCGCAGATCGCCTGGCCGCCACTCCCGGGAACGGGCGTCGTCGCGCGGTGCCCGTCATCGGAACAGCGGGCGTCGTCGCGCCTGTGGTGCGCCTAGAGTCGGAGGTGCATGGCCTATCAGTCGCTCTATCGCCGCTACCGCCCCCAGAAGTTCTCCGAGATCCGCGGTCAGCAGCACATCGTCGCGGCCCTGAAGAACGCGGTCGCCAAGGGCGAGGTCGGCCACGCCTACATGTTCCACGGCCCCCGTGGCACGGGGAAGACCACCTCGGCGCGGGTGCTGGCCAAGGCCCTCAACTGCACGAATCTCGGCGACGACTCCGAACCGTGCGGCGAGTGCGAGAGCTGTGTGGCCATCGAAGAGGGCCGGTCGTTCGATCTCCACGAGCTCGACGCCGCGTCGAACAACGGCGTCGAGGACATGCGTGACCTGTTGGCCAAGGTCAACCTGGGCACGCCGGGCAACGTGAAGGTCTACATCCTCGATGAGGTCCACATGCTCACCCGCGGGGCCGAGAACGCCCTGCTGAAGACGCTCGAGGAACCGCCGGACCACGTGATCTGGGTGTTGGCCACCACCGAGCCGCACAAGGTCGTGCAGACGATCCGCAGCCGTTGCCAGGTGTTCGAGCTCGGGCTGCTCGGGGCCGAGGAGATGGCCGACCATGTCCGTTGGGTCATCGACGATGCCGGCCTCGATGTCGACGAGGCCGCGGTCGACCATGTCGTCTCGATCGGCGGCGGATCCGCCCGCGACACCTTGAGTGCGCTCGATCGTGTCGTCGCCGCCGGAGGCGTGGTCGAGATCGACGAATCGACCGACTTGTTGCTGTCGGCGCTCGCCGACCGCGATGCGACCGTCGCGCTCGCCTCGGTGGGCGATGCCCTCGGACGGGGGAAGGACCCCCGCACCATCGGCGAGGGGGTACTCGCGGGACTCCGCGATGCCTTCCTGACGGCGATGGGTTCCCCTCCGCCTCGGCTCACGCCGACCGAGTCGGTGCGGGCCGATGATCTCGCCGGCCGCATGACCCCAGCGGCCATGACCCGTGCGCTCGAACTCCTGGGCACCGCCCTGGTGGAGATGCGCCAGGCGCCCGACCCGCGCGTCGATCTCGAGGTCGCCCTGGTGCGGTTGTGCCGGGCCGACGCCGACCGGTCGATCGACTCGCTGGTCGAGCGGATCGACCAGCTCGAGG
>JBDQKM010000077.1:0-15436 GCA_040263275.1 Acidimicrobiales bacterium | reverse complement strand
GCCGAGGATCATCATCCCCTCGAGGCCGATGTTGACGATGCCGGCCCGTTCGGAGAAGAGGCCGCCGAGGCCGGCCAGGAGGACGACCATCGACCAGCGCAACATCGTCGACGAGGTGCCGTTGGCCGTGAGCCGAGAGGTGTCGTCGGTGCCCCACTCCTGCACCAGCGTGAGCACCAGGAGGCCGAGGGCGGCGTAGAGCATCCAGCGAACGCCGGCCGGGAGATTCGCGAGTCGGCTCATGCCGGTGCCCCTTCCATCCGGGCTTCCTGTTCGGCGGCCATTGCCTCGGCGGCGCTCTGGGCTTCGTCGCGTTGGCGGATCCGCTTCACGACCTCGAATCCGGCGACCCCGGCGATGAGAATGACGCCCTGCATGATCTTCACGATCTCGCGGCTGGCACTGTTGGTCTGCTGGAGAATGCCGGACGAGGCGTCGATGAAGGCCCACAGGAGGGCGGCGAACGCGATGCCGACCGGGTGGTTGCGGCCGAGGAGGGCGATGCCGAGGCCCGTGAATCCGAGGTTGGTCACCATGCTGCGGTCGTAGGAGTACTTCTCCGTGAGGATCTCGCTCATGCCGATCAATCCGGCACAGGCACCCGAGAGCGTCATCGCGATGACGACCATCCGCTTCGGGGGAACACCGCCGACTCCCGCCGCAGAGGGGTTCGAACCGCTCGCCCGGAGGTCGTAGCCCGCCACCATGCGGTTGATGAAGATGTGGAAGAGGATGCCCACGACGATGGCGATAAGGAGCACCGAGGTGAGTTCGCGCCCCTTCCCGATGTCTCGGGTGAAGACCTCCACCCACGAATTCAGGTCGGGGAGTCGGCCCGATTTCGCGATGAACGCCGTGCCCTGGTTGAGTCCCTCTCGAGACTCGTCCTGCCACTCGTTGAGCAACCAGGCGATGATGCCGGCGGTGGCGATGCGGTTCAGGATGATCGTGCTGATCACCTCGTTGACACCACGGTTGACCTTCAGCACGCCGGCGAACCCGGCGTAGGCGCCGCCGACCCCGATGGCCACGAAGAGGATGAAGGCGACGTGGAGGCCGGTGGGGAGATCGACGGCCGCCCCGGCCGCGGCGGCGAAGAACGCGGCGAGGAGGTATTGGCCCTCGGTGCCGATGTTGAAGAGGTTCATCCGGAACCCGATGGCCGCGGCGACACCCGAGATGTAGAGCGGGGTGGCCCGGTTGAAGATGTCGATCCACGTCTCGAGTCGGGAGGCGTTCTCGAGCATGTCGCCGTAGACCTCGACGGGGCTGCTGCCCGACGCGAGCAACACGAGCGCGGAGATCACGATCGCCGCGAGGACGGCGATCGTCGGTGCGGCGGCAACCAGGGCGAACCGGCGGATCGTGGGGTTGCGCATCATGCGTCGACTCCTCCCGCGGCGCCGGTCATGTAGGAGCCGAGGTCTCTGGGCGTGAGCGTGGCCGGATCGAGATCGGCGGCGACGATGCGTCCCCGGAACATCACGAGGATGCGGTCCGACAGGCCGATCAGTTCGTCGAGGTCGGCCGAGACCAGCAGCGTCGCCAGGCCGTCTGTTCGCGCCGTGCGGAGGCTCTCCCACACCGCGGCCTGTGCTCCGACATCGATGCCGCGAGTGGGATGGGCGGCGATGAGAACCTTGGGGTTGGCCAGGAGTTCGCGCCCGATGATCAACTTCTGTTGATTGCCGCCCGAGAGCGTGGATGCCGATACCTCGATGCTCGGCGTGCGAACGTCGTATTCCGCTCGAATCTCTTCGGTGCGCTGCCGGCCGCCTGGTCGGTCTACGAAGAGGCCCCCCTTGCCAGTCGAGCGCAGCGTCGCCCAGCTCACGATGAGATTGTGGAGCTTCGGCCCGAGCATACGAAGAACTCTCCTCACCCGAGGCCCCAGCAGGCGACGCGTCATCGGCGCGCGAGCGAAGGGACGCCGGGTCTGGTGGCCGAGGGCGGCGTTCTCCCACAGGGGATGGTCGAGGAGAAGGCCGTCGTGGTGGCGGTCCTGGGGCACGTAGCCGAGGCCTGACTCCCGCCGCTTGCGGACCGACCACCGGGTCACGTCGTCGTCGAGCACACGGATCGAGCCGGCGGCCGGCCGTTGCGTGCCGATGATCGCGTCGATGAGCTCGGACTGGCCGTTGCCCTCCACGCCGGCGATACCGACCGTCTCACCCTTGAAGACGGTGAGCGACACGTCGTCGACGACCGGTCGACCGTCTTCCAAGACGGTGAGCCCCGTGACGACCAGGCCGGGGTCGTCGCCGATGGCGGCGGCTTGTGTGCTCGGTGACGGGAGCTCGCTCCCGACCATCATCTCCGCGAGATCGTGGGCGGTCACATCCTCCGGCTTGACCGTGCCGACCGTCTTTCCCTGGCGGATGACGGTGATCGTGTCGGCGATCTCGAGCACTTCCTCGAGCTTGTGGTCGATGAAGATGATCGTGGCACCGCCGGCCTTCAGCTCCCGGAGGTTACGGAAGAGTTCCTCGACCTCCTGGGGGACGAGCACGGCGGTCGGTTCGTCGAGGATCAGGATCCGCGCCCCGCGGAAGAGCACCTTGATGATCTCGACGCGTTGGCGTTCGCCGACCTCGAGCTCCTCGACGAGCTCGTCGGGGTGGACGGCCAGTCCGTAGGCCTCCGAAACCTCCGCGAGGTGCTCGTGGGCAGCCTTCATGTCGATCACGCCACGCTTCACCGGCTCCGAACCGAGGATCACGTTCTCGAGTACGGTCAGCTGACCTGCAAGCATGAAGTGCTGGTGGACCATGCCGATGCCGCGCTCGATGGCATCGCTCGGTGACGAGAACGTCACGGTCTCGCCGTTGACGATCATCTCGCCCTCGTCGGCGGGCTGCATGCCGTAGAGGATCTTCATCAGGGTCGACTTGCCCGCGCCGTTCTCGCCGCAGATGGCGTGGATCTCGCCGGCTTCGACGGTCAGGTCGACCTGGTCGTTGGCGATCACGCCGGGGAACCGCTTGGTGATGCCCTTGAGTTCGATTGCGGCGGTCAACTCAACTCCTCATCGCCGAAGCGCAGCGGGAAAACGAGATCGGGGTCGGACGTTAGCCCGACCCCGATCACTTCGTCATTGTTGAGCGGTCGTCAGCGACGACCGGGCATCACGGTGCGGTCGGAACCTCGACCTCGCCGCTGATGATCGCCTCGGCCGCAGCGTCGATGGCCGCGATCGTCTCGGCGCTGAGGTGATCGCCGGTGGTCGAGTAACCGACACCGCCGGTAGCCAGATCGAAGATCGTGTTGCCGTTCTGGAAGGTGCCGTTGATGTGGGCCTCGATCGCCTGGTACACGGCGTTGTCGACCCGCTTGAGCATCGAGGTGAGGATGAACTCCTGCACGTCGGCATCAGCGGTGAGCGCCTGGTCGGAGTCGACACCGATGGCCCAGACCTTGTCGTTTTCCTCGCTCCACTCCTTCGCCGCCACGAAGAGGCCACCGCCCGAGTCGCCGGCCGCGTGGTAGACGATGTCGGCGTTCTCCTCGTACATGGCGGTCGCGATCTCGCGAGCACGGTCAGGCTGGAAGAAGCCCTGCACGTCGTTCTCCGCGATGTAGCTGACGGTCACGTTGGCGTCGGGGTTCACCGAGGCGACACCGGCGACGAAGCCGGCCTCGAACTTCTCGATGAGGCCCCAGCCCTGCACACCGCCGATGAAGCCGATCTCGTTGGTCTCGGTGGTGAGGCCGGCGGCCACACCCACGAGGTACGAGCCCTGCTCCTCAGCGAAGGTCAGGCCTGCGGCGTTGGGAGCCCACGGCTCGGGGCCGCCCTCGGCACCGAAGTTGAGCATGGCGTCGTCGATCACCGCGAAGTGGGTGTCGAGGTTCTCACAGGCAGCCGGGCCGGCCTCGCCGGCGAACAGGAATCCGACGGCGATCACGATGTTGCCACCGTCGGCCGCGAGCTGCAGCAGCGGACCGCGGTCCGAGCCGTCTTCGTTCGGCACGGCCTCGGTGAAGGTCATGTCGAAGTCGGCGACCGCACGGTCGAGACCGGCGGCGGCGGAGTCGTTGAACGACTGGTCGCCACGACCGTTGACGTCGAACACCAGGCCGACCTGGCCGTTGCTCTCGACGGTCGACGGCTCGTTGAGGCAGCCGGCGAAGACGGCGTCCTCGTCGGGGGTGTCGCCGTCGTCGTCCATGTCGCCGTCGTCATCCATGTCGCCGTCGTCATCGGCCACGGTGGTGGTCGTGTCGCCGGCATCGCCCTCGTCGTCGTCGCCGCACGCAGCGGCGAGAAGCGAGAAGGACAACAGGATGCTGAGAAGCAGTAGCAGTCGCTTGCGCATTTTCCCTCCAAGTACCGCAGGTCGCGGTAGGTATAAGTCGCGGGTGGAGCGCGCAGCGCCCCGACCCGATGGTTGCAGAACCGTATCCCGCGCGATCGGCGTCCGCGCGGTCGGGGCCTTACGTTCGCGTGTCGTGGAAAGTCGACACCGGTGAATCAGTAGAAGACGCAGCGGGTTCGATGACGCGGAATCGCTTTGTAGCGGGGGGCAGCGCCGAGATTCCAGAGCACGTTGTCGAGGTCGCCCGCGGTGATCCGCCGACCTCGCGTGGCCAGTGCGTCCCGCAGGAGTTCTACTGCGTGCAGGCCACAGGCCCGGATCTCGACCTCTTCGGGCGAGCCGACCGCGATGTCGTCGACCGCGTCGATCCGGTCCAGGAGATCGTGGTCGAACGACAGGACGCCCTCGACCCGCAGCACGTGGGGCACGAGGTTGTCGGCGAACATCGTGAGTTCGTGGCGATCCTCGAATTGCCCGGGTCCCTTGCCCTCGAACGCGACGTGGAGGTCCTGCACCACGATCTGGGCTCGCTTGTAGAGGAGCACCTCGCCTACGGCCGGGTGGGTGTGGACGTCGTGGAAGAAGGGGATCTCGTCGAGGAGCTCGACGAGCCGGGCCGCTGATCCGTCGGCGGCGGCGACGGTGGCGGTGAAGGAGCCGTCGCCGACCCGGTCGACGAAAGCGGCGAGGTCGTGCCAGGCCTGCGTGAACAACGACATCAGTTCGTGCGCGGGCCCGCCGTCGAGCACCTGGCCGAAGGTCGCCGCGGCGTCGTCGACCGTCCACTCGGCCAGCCGGGCCGTGGTCAGGGCGCCGGTGTCGGCCACGTGGTCGCGGAGCGAACTCGCCACGGTGTGGTACCCCGACATACCGGGGCGCTTGCGCAGGTGGGGGAAGTAGCCGCTGCCGAAGTTGATGGCGTCGAGGGCCAGTACGAAGGCGGTCGTGTTCTCCTCGGAGCCGACCCGCACCTGGCCGGGATCGTTCTTGGGGGTGTCGAGGTCGAGCTCGCCGGCGAACTCACCGATACGGCCCCGGTCGATCGTGACGTGAGCGGCGACCTCGGCCACTGCAGCACACGAGGCACGGATGTCGTCGAGGATCGTCATGGAAACGACCGTGCCCGCTCGACACGGGCGACCCGTAGTTCGTACCACTCGTACCAGTTGGCGCGGCCGCGGCTCTGGACCTCGAGATGCTCTGGATGGGCCCGCCACTCGGCGATGGCGGCCTCGGATTCCCAGTAGGACACCGTGATGCCGGTGCCGTCGCTGCTCCTCGCCGATTCGATGCCGAGATAGCCCGGGATGGTCGTCGCCAGCTGCTCCATCCGCTCAGTCGCGGCCGTGTAGGCAGCATCGACGGCGACGTCGCCGTGGTCGGCCCGCCGGTTGGTGAAGATGACCGCGAGATACGGCGGGTCCGGGGTGGGGCTCATGACGCGACCGTAGGGGTCAGAGGCCCCTGGCCCGACGCCATTTCGCGTAGCGGCTCATGAGGTCGAGGGATCGGACGGCTCGCCCGGCCGATGCGTGACACATGCGGCCGGCGGCGCGCACGGCCGCGGGGCCGGCGTTGTCGGGGCGAGCATTGGCGAGTTCGGTGGCCAGGAGCACGGGGGTGTTCGTGCGGGCCGCGATCTCCGCCGCCGCCTCGGCGTAGCGGGCGTCCTGTCGTTCGTGGAAGCCCACGATCCGTTCGAGGCCGTGGTCGGGATAGAAACCGCCCTCCCGCATCATCGCCGCCGTGTTGGACTGGATGCCGAGCCCGAGGAAGAGCACCGCATCGACGTCGGGATGCGACGCGGCCAGTTCGAGGATCTCGGGCACCGTGTCTCGGGTCTCGCCGCCGGCCATGTCGACCGGGTTGTTCTTGCTCCAGCGCGGCGGGAGCTTCTCGTCGATGGCGGCGTAGAGGTCGGCCGGAAGGGGAGTGGCGTCGAGGCGGGTGCCGCTCATGGCGTCGACGGCCGCTACCCCCCAGCCGCCGACCGTGGTGACCACGACGACGCGATCGCCGGTGGGCAGCGGCTGCGTGGCGATGGTCGCCGCCGCCTCGAATGCCTCCTCGACATCGCGGGCCCGGATCAAACCGGCCTGGCGACACATGCCGTCGAAGACGGCATCGTCGGACGCGAGCGCGCCCGTGTGGGACGCGGCCGCTCGCGCGCCGGCATCGGAAGCGCCACCCTTGACCACGACCACGGGCTTGCGTTCGGCCACGGCCCGCAGTCGGTCGAACATCTCACGGCCGTTGTCGACCGACTCCATGTAGACGAGGCAGACGCTCGTCTCGGGGTCGTCGGCGAACCACTCGACATAGTCGGCGATGCCGAGCACCGCCGCGTTGCCCGCGGCGACGGCGCGGCTGATGCCGACCCCCGTGTGATGGGCGAGGTTGAGGAACGACGAGACGAAGTTGCCCGACTGACTGGCCACGGCGATCCGCCCGGCGGGGGCATAGGGGGCCACGATCTGGGCGCACATCCGCGACGGCGTCGATACGACACCCTGGCCGTTGGGGCCGGCCACGGCGATGCCCAACTCATCGGCGAGCGCGACCAGGCGGGCTTCCGCCTCCGCGCCCTCGGGGCCCGCCTCGCGGTAGCCGGCGGCGGCGAAGAACGCCGCGGTGACACCCTTGGCGGCCGCGGCCCGCAGGAGGTCTTCGTTGACGGCCTGCGGCGTGCAGATGAAGACCATGTCGGCCTCGCCCTCGGGGATCTCGTCGATCGACCCGAGCACGGGCCGGCCGAGGACCTCGCCGGGCTCTCGGCCCACCGGGAAGACCTTGCCCTCGTAGCCGGAGGCCAGAAGGTTGTGGAGTGTCACGAACCCGAACTTCCCCGGGTGATTCGAGACGCCCGTGATGATGATGCCCTTCGGGTCGAACAGGGCCGAGAGGTCGTGGCTCATCGGTCGCCCTCCTCGTCGACCTCCAGCAGGGCGTCGACGGCGATCGGCCGGCCATCGACGAGGATCATCGGGTTGAGGTCGATCGCACGGATGCCCGCCTCCTGCTCGCCGACGCGGGCCAGGCCCACGAGCGCGTCGATCAGGGCCTGGCGGTCGACGGCCGGTTCTCCCCGGAACTCCTCGAGCAGGCGTTGTGTGGCGAGGTCGTCGATCATCTCCCCGGCGTCGACCTCGTCGATCGGCACGAGGCGGAATACGACGTCGCGGATCGCCTCGGCCAGGATGCCGCCCACGCCGAGCATGACGGTGAGCCCGAACTGCGGGTCGTCGTTGAGGCCGGCGATCAGTTCCCGGTTGCCGGCGACCATGGTCGACACGAGCACTTCGACATCGCCGTCGTCGGGTCTCGCGGCGGCGAGGAGTTCGTCGCAGGCGCTGCGTAGGGCCGCCTCGTCGCCGAGGCGGAGGCGGACCAACCCGCGCTCGGTCTTGTGGGCGATCGCCCGGCCACAGAGCTTGGCGACGACGGGGTACTCGACCCCGGGGTCGGCGGCGAGCGCGGCGATCACCTCGTCGGTCGATCGGCCGGTGACGAAGGCGGACACGGGAACCCCGTGGCGGGCGACGACCCGCCGGGACTCCGCTTCGGAAAGGGTGATGCTCACGGGCTTGGGTCTACCACGAGCCGATCGATCGCCTACCGTCCGAGTCATGAACAACGGAGACGTCGTCGACCTCGGTTCACCGTGCCTCACCGCTCGGTACGAGGACCATGTGCTGCGGGTGCGGATCGATCGGGTCGAGCGCCGGAACTCGATGACCCAGGACATGTACCGCGGGGTGAAGCGGGCCGCGATCATCGCCGACCGGGAGGTCGACATCGACGTGCTCGTCATCACCGGCACCGACGACGTGTTCTGTGTCGGGGGCGACATGGCCGGCAACGCGATCGACGATCCGAGCCTCGCGGCGGAACTCGACCCCACGGACCACTTCCCGTTCCGGCACCTCGAACGGTGCTCGGCCGCGGTCATCGCCGCCGTCAACGGGCTCTGCTACGCCGGCGGTCTCGACCTGATGTTGCACTGCGACTTCTCGGTGGCGACCGCCTCGGCCCGCTTCCGAGCGCCGGAACTGCTGCGCGGGGCCCCCGACGTGTTCATGGCGACCCGTCTCGCCGACTGGGTCGGTCTCGGCAACGCCAAGTGGATCATGTTCGCGATGGAGGCCTTCGACGCCGAACGAGCCATGCAGATGGGGCTGGTCCAGCAGGTCGTGCCCGACGACGACTTCGACGCCGCCGTCGACCGTCTCGTGGCCTCCGTCACCGCCGGGGCTCCCAAGAGCCGGGCCGTGATCAAGGACGACATCAACCGCCAGTTGCGACCCCACGACGCCCGCGTGTTCCAGCGATCGATCATGAACCCCGAGATGCGAGAGGGCATGACGGCGTTCGTCGAGAAGCGGGATCCGGTCTGGCCCCGCGACTGAGATCCGACGGCGGCGCGTCGATCAGTCGGGTAGGCGGCAGGCCTCGGTGGCCCCGGGCAGCTTGTAGCGGTAGCGGGCGACCAGGGCGTAGCCGGGAATCGCCAGCCACGAGATGGGCGGGGTGATGATCAGCCGCCCGAGCACTCCCCAGAATCCGCCCGCAGCCATGAGCGATCGTCCGATGGCGCGATGACCCCGGTGGGTGCGGCCGTCGGCATCAACCCAGTAGGCCGCAGTGGTGACGTCGGCCTCGGTGAGTCCGAGTTCGTCGAGATCGCATGATTGCCACGGCACGACCGCGACGGACGAAGGGAGCCGGGCCTCGATCCAGTGGGCCGAGGTGGTACAGAAACCGCAATCACCGTCGTAGACGAGCACCGCACCAGTCTGGCACCCAAAACGACGAACACCGCCGGGCTGCACCGGCGGTGTCATACGTTTCGGTTGCCGGCCTGATGCAGCCGGGGACCGAGGTTCAGCTGTTGCGACCCACGTTGGGCTTGCGCCCGTGGTTGGCCTTGCTGCGGCGAGCCTTCGCCTTCTTCTTCTGCGTGCGCTTCGACATGGTCAACAGGGTAGCGGCGTCGGTGCGGGATGCGGCCCCAGTCCGGTGGGGGGACTCAGCTGTCGTGACCCGCGGTCCAGGCGAGCAGGTCATCGGCGCTCCAGGTGTTGACGATGTCGTCGAGGGGCACCTCGCAGCGAGCGGCCTTGTCGGCACCGTACGGCTGCCACTCGAGCTGGCCGGTCGCATGGGCATCGGTGTTGATGGCCACCTTGCACTCCCACTCGAGGGCGAGCTCCAGGAGATCCTCGGGTGGGTCCTGGCGCTCGGGGCGACAGTTGATCTCGACCGCGGTGTCGAACTGGGCGCACGCGGCGAAGACGATCTCAGGATCGAAGTCCGACGGCGGACGTCCGCGGCCGACGAGCTTGCGGTTGGTGCAGTGCCCGAGCACGTCGGTGTGGGGGCTGGCGATGGCCATCACCATCCGTCGGGTCATCGCCTCGCGTTCGAGTCTCAGCTTCGAGTGCACGCTGGCGACGACGAGGTCGAGCCGAGCGAGCATCTCGTCGGCCAGGTCGAGCGTGCCGTCCTCGAAGATGTCGACCTCCATGCCGGTGAGCAGCCGAAACGGGGCGAGCTCCTCGTTGAGCTTCGCGATCTCGTCGAGTTGCCACACGAGGCGTTCCTCGTTGAGGCCGTGGGCGATCGTCAGCCGGGCCGAATGGTCGGTGATGACCATCCATTCGTGACCCAGGGCGATGGCGGTCTCGGCCATCTCCC
The DNA here is from genome assembly GCA_040263275.1 of Acidimicrobiales bacterium. Taxonomy (GTDB): domain Bacteria; phylum Actinomycetota; class Acidimicrobiia; order Acidimicrobiales; family Aldehydirespiratoraceae; genus JAJRXC01. The sequence continues at coordinate 5,426 of JBDQKM010000077.1, read as the reverse complement.
GGAGCGGCGCGCCGCCGTCGGACCAGGTGGTGTGGGCATGGCAGTCACCGCGTAGGGCGGCCAGGACCTTGTCGCCTTCGCCCAGCGGGATCCGGCTGCGCTCGTCGAGCCGGGCCAGGTAGCCGTCGTGGTTGCCGTCGATGGCATCCACGATCACCTCGGCGGTCGACTTCCCTATGCCGTCGAGTTCGGTGAGCGTGCCCGCCGCCGCTCGTGACTCGATCTCTGCGGACCCGACGTCGCTCACGACCTCGATCGCCCGTTGGAACGCGCGGACCTTCTGCCCCGGAGCGAGCTCGCGGTCGAGAAAGTGGATCGCCTGGCGCAACGCGAGTTCGGGCTCCATGGAACCCACGGTGCCGCTGCGGTCGGGAACGATCAGAGGTTGGTCAGATCGATGGCCACGAGCACGACCAGCAACCCGATGATGCCCACGTTGATCGCAGTCATCGGCCACTTCCACTTGTGATCGGCGCGGTGGAAGCGCCGGATGCTCACGAGGTTGGCGATGATCGCCGCCACGCCGATGGGCACGCCGATCCAGGGACCGACGCCGGTGCCGAACCCGATGATCGGGAACACGAACGGGATCAGGACGTAGGTCAGCGTGCAGCGCACGGCCGACACGAGAATCGACTTCGAGAAGGCGCGTTCGGCGGCGGCGGTCTCGCCATCGACGGCGCTCGGAGCGGATGGTGCCGCGGTCACGTCGGTCACGAGCTCAACGGTAGCTGACCCCCCGTCGATAGCCTCGGTCCGGTATGGAACGTTTCGGATTCGTCGGCCTCCCCAATGCCGGGAAGAGCTCGCTCTACAACGCACTCGCCGGTGGTGGCGCCCACGCGGCGCCCTACGCGTTCGCGACCACCGATCCCAACATCGGTGTGGCCAAGGTGCCCGATCATCGTCTCGACCAGCTCGCCGTGATGAGCGAGAGCAAGAACGTCGTCCACGCCGCCGTGCAGTTCACCGACATCGGTGGCCTCGTGGAGGGAGCGAGTCAGGGTGAGGGCCTCGGCAACGCCTTCCTGTCCCACATCCGTGAGGTCGACGCGATCGTCTTCGTCCTGCGCGCCTTCCCCGACAGCGATGTGCCCGGCCCGTCCGATCCGCTCGAGCATCTCCGCGTGGTCGAGATCGAACTCGCCCTCGCCGACCTCGCCAGTGCCGAGAAGGCGCTCGACAAGACCAGTCGGATGCTCAAGGGCGACAGCTCGCTGAAGTCGACCGTCACCCTCCTGCAGACCTGTGTCGACCATCTCGCCGAGGGCACCCCGCTCTATCGCGCCGGTCTCCCGGCCGACGAGCGGGCCGAGCTCAAGGAGTTCTTCTTCCTCACCAACAAGCCCGTCATGGCGGTGCTCAACATCGGCGAGGACCAGATCGGCCAGGAGGACGAGCTGGCCGCCCCGGTGCGGGCCGAACTCGACGGTGCCGAGGTCGTGCCCCTCAGCGTGCAGCTGGAGGCCGAAGCGGCCCTCATGGACGCCGACGAGCGCGAGGAGATGCTCGAGGCGCTCGGACTCGGTGAGGGCGCGGTGCCCCGCTTCCTCACGTCGGCGTACCACATGCTCGGACTCCGGACGTTCCTGACCACCGGGGAGAAGGAGAGTCGGGCCTGGACCTTCCGCGCCGGCTCCAGTGCCCCCGAGTGCGCCGGCGTGATCCACACCGACTTCCAACGTGGATTCATCCGGGCCGAGACCATCCAGTGGGACGAGCTGCTCGCGGCCGGCTCGTGGGCCGCGGCTCGCGACATCGGCAAGGTCCGGTCCGAGGGCAAGGACTACATCGCCCAGGACGGCGATGTGATGGAGTTCCGCTTCAATGTCTGAGCAGACAATGTTTGAGCCGGGCGCAGCCGGAGCCGCGCCCGATCTCGCGTCGACGTAACGCTCCCGCGACCGTCCGGGTCGGAGGGGTCATGTGCCTGCTCAGCGCCCGAGTTCTCGCCGGGTCCGCTCTGCCTGCCTACCGGCAGGTAGGCTGGCTCGCATCATGGTGAATCCTGCTGATCTCCCAATCGTCGAGGCGCTCGAAGCGACCGCCGAGAAACTCCTCGAACGGCATCTCTCCGCCACGAAGGAGTGGTTCCCCCACGCGTTGGTGCCGTGGACCGCGGCCACCGACTACGAGCCCGACTACGAGTGGCAGCCCGACGACGCCACCATCCCACCCGCGGTGTGCAGCGCCCTCTTCGTCAACGTCCTCACCGAGGACAACCTCCCCTTCTACTTCCGCGACATCGAGCGCATGTTCGGTCGCGACGGTGCCTGGGGCGAGTGGGTCCGGCGCTGGACGGCCGAGGAGGGCCGCCACGGCATGGTGCTCAACACCTACCTCCAGGCCACGCGGGCCATCGATCCGGTGGAGCTCGAACGGGCTCGGATGATCCAGGTCCAGACCGGCGCCGTGCCCGAGCCGCCGTCGGCGGCCGAGGGCCTGGCCTACGTCTCGCTCCAGGAACTCGCCACCCGCATCAGCCACTTCAACACCGGCAACCTGCTCGAGGACCCGGTCGGCAAGCAGATCATGCGGCGCGTGGCCTCCGACGAGAACCACCACTTCCTCTTCTATCGCGATGCGCTGGCCGCGATCATCGAGATCGATCCGTCGTCGGCGGTGATGGCGATGGAGAAGCAGACGACCGACTTCGCCATGCCGGGTCTGGGCATCCCCGGATTCAACGACCACGCCAAGGCGATCGCCGATGCCGGGATCTACGACCTTGCCATCCACCACGACCAGATCCTCCAGCCCGTCATCATGCGTGACTGGGCGCTGGAGTCGATCGAGGGACTGTCGCCCGAGGCCGAAGAAGCCCGCGCCCGGCTCGTGAAGTACATCGGGCGGGTCGGCAGGGTCGGGGCCCGTATCGCGGCCCGCCGCGAGGAGCGCGCCGCTTCTCGTGAACCCGCCGGCGTCTGACTCCTCCGGACACTGCGCCACACCGGCTCGCCGGGGCGCGTAGATTTCGGCCATGCCGTGGCTCGTCGCCGGAGAACATGTCGTGGCCTCGCTCGAGGTCGCCGAGTCTCGCCGCGCCCGGCGCCGTGGGCTGCTCGGCCGTGACGGCATCGAAGGCGCACTGATGCTGACGCCGGCGCGTTCGGTGCACACCCTGGGGATGCGCTTCGCCATCGACGTCGCCCATGTCGACGACGCGATGGTGGTGCTGTCGGTGGTGACGATGCGGCCCGGGCGGATCGGGCGCTGGCACCCGCGAAGCCGTCACGTCATCGAGGCCGAGGCGGGATCGTTGCGGCGATGGGGGATCGAGCCGGGCGTGACGATCGACGTGAAGGCGTGACCGGCGCGCTGGTGCTCGTGGCGACCCCGATCGGCAATCTCGGGGATCTCCCGCCCCGGGCGGTGGAGGAGTTCTCGGCCGCGGCATTGATCTGTTGCGAGGACACTCGGCGGACCGGCCGCCTCCTGGCCCACGCGGGAGTCGACGGGGCACGATTGCGACGCGTCGACGACCACACCGAGGCGCGGGCTGCGGCCGAGGTGATCGACCTGATCGCTGCAGGGCAACGGGTCGTGCTCGTGTCCGACGCCGGCACCCCCGGCGTCTCCGACCCGGGAGCCCGCCTGGTCGATGCGGTGCTCGATGCCGGTCACGACGTCACCGTCGTCCCCGGTCCCGTCGCCGCCGTGGCGGCCCTCGTCGCGAGCGGGCTGCCCACCGACCGGTTCGTGTTCGAGGGGTTCCTGCCCCGCAAGGGACGTGAACGCACCCTCCGGCTGCAGGCGGTGGCCGCGGAGCCGCGCACGGTCGTGCTCTACGAGTCGCCGAACCGGATCGCCGCGACGCTCGGCGCGCTGGCCGAGGTCTGCGGCCCGGAGCGACGGGCGACGGTCGCTCGCGAGATCACCAAGCTCCACGAGGAGTTCGTGCGTGGCTCCCTGGTCGAGCTCGCCGCATGGGCATCCGACACGCCGAAGGGGGAGATCGTGCTCGTCGTCGAGGGCGCGCCGCCGCCCGAGGAAGCATCCGACGACGAGGTCGTCGAGGCGCTGCGAGCGGAGCTGGCCGGCGGGTCGAGCGCCCGCGATGCCGCCGACGCCGTGGCCGCCGCGTTGGGCGTCGGCCGGCGTCGCGCCTACCAGTTGAGCCTCGGCATCCCCGGGGGTGTCACACCCCCTTCGTAGCATTCGGTTCATGGAACCCGTGCTCGTGATCTCACTGATCGCCTCCCTGTTCATCGCTGCCGCGATGGGTGTCGCCGTCGGCCTTCGGCTGGTGCGCACTCGCCACAGTGCTCAGGAGGAGGCCATCGCCCGTCTGGCGGCGGAGCTCGATGCCCGCCACGAGGCCAAGGTCGACGGCGTCTTGGAACGGGTCGTGGCCGTCGCCGGCGAGAGCTTCGACAGTCGGCTCCAGACCGGGGCCGCCGAGCTCGATCATCGGCGCGAGGCGATCGATCTGCGCCTCACGGACACTCAGCAGCGCATCGACGAGCAACTCGGATCGGTCGTGGCGTCGTTGCAGGCCAAGGTCGAACAGGTCGACAAGATCGTGGCCGAACGCGTCGGCGGCATGTCGGAGACGATGGACGCCCGGGTCGGTGGCATGTCGAAGAACCTCGGCCACCAGGTGACCGCGATGGGCAGTGAGCTCCAGCAGGTCCGCACGCTGGTCGCCCAGCTCCAGAAGGAGCGGGCGCAGCAGCACGGCCAGTTCGTCGAGAGTCTCGAAGCCGCCACGCGGCAGCAGAAGGTGTTGGCGGAGACCACCCAGCACCTCCGCGAAGCGTTGGCCAGCCCCCAGGCCCGCGGCCAGTGGGGCGAGCGCATGGCCGAAGACGTCCTACGTGCCGCCGGCATGCGTGAGGGATTGAACTATCGCAAGCAGCGAATGATCGACGGTGGCACGAAGCCCGACTTCACCTTCCTGCTGCCCGATGATCGCCACCTCCACATGGACGTCAAGTTCCCGGTCACCAACTATCTCCGCCATCTCGAGGCGCCGAGCGACGCGGAGGCGGCTGCGCTGCGCGAACGGTTCCTCAAGGACGTCCGCGAGCGGGTCAAGGAACTGAGCGGCCGGGGCTATGCCTCGACCGACACCACCGTCGGTTACCTGCTGCTGTTCATCCCCAACGAGAGCGTCTACGGCTTCATCCACGAGAACGACATGACCCTTCTCGACGATGCGCTGGGCCAGAAGGTCGTGTTGTGTTCGCCGACCACCCTGTTCGCGGTCCTCGCCGTGATCCGTCAGGCCATGGACACCTTCGCCGTCGAGCGGGCCACCGAGGAGATTCTCGAGTGTCTGGCCGGGTTCGGTGAGCAATGGAAGAAGTTCTCCGGGCAGATCGACAAGGTCGAGAAACACATCGACACGCTCAGCCGGAGCTTCTCCGACCTCTCGGGCACCCGGCGTCGTCAGCTCGAACGTCAGCTCGACCGCATCGACGACG
>JBDQKM010000076.1:0-15787 GCA_040263275.1 Acidimicrobiales bacterium | reverse complement strand
TGCCGCGCGATCAAGGCCGCGCGCACCGGCGTCAGCGCACGCGCGCCGTTGTGGCTGGTGGTGGGAAAAACCGGCGACAAAAATACCGCATCCAGTTCGCGTGCATGCATCAGGCTGCGCAGCGAATGCGCCGAGGCCGTGATGATCCAGGGTGACCCGATAGGCCGGCGTCGACCCGTAGAAGGCGAGGTTGAAACGCATCGCTGTCGAGGCCCGTTCGAACTCCTCGTCGGTGAGGCACGGGTTCGCGATGCACCCCACGTTGAGGGTGAAGCAATCGCGCGACCGACCGGTGGCCTCGAGTCCCGCCTCGATCATCGGCAGCGTCCGTTCGCGGAGGAAGGTGCCGGTGTTGAACGGATGGATGACGATCCCGTCGGCGTGCTGCGCCATGGCCTCGGTCATGCGGGGCCCGAGCGCACCGGCCCAGATCTCCGGACGCGGGTGGCCCAGTTCGGCTGGCACGAAGAGCGGTGTCATCAGGTCGGCGCGATAGAACTCGCCCCGGTGATCCAGCGGGGTGCCGTCGATCCAGTTGTCCCAGATCGCGTGGAGCACCTCGATGAGCTCCACCATCCGGGCGACGGGCTTGCCCCACGTCGAGGAGTAGCGCCGCTCGATGTGGGGCTTGATCTGGGTGCCGAGGCCGAGCGCAAACCGGCCGCCGCTGGCGCGGTGCAGGTCCCAGGCCTGGTAGGCGAGATGCATGGGCGACCTCGGAAAGGCGATTGCCACGTTGGTGTAGATGTCGATGTCGAGACCGGTGGCATGTACCAGCGGGAAGAAGACATCGCTGTTGCCCTCGAACGTGAACAGGCCGTCGAGACCGGTGGCGGCGAGGTCGGCCGCGCGCTGCGGTGCGGTGGCGAGGTCGCCCATGAGGCCTGCGTCGATCTTCACGGCCAGGACGGTATGTCAGTGTCTCGGCCCGTACCATCTCGGCCATGTCCGAATCGTCGGCGATCGAAACGCGACCGCTCACCGAGAAGCAGGCCCAGCGTCGTCGACGGGTCCTGCAGGCGGCACTCGAACTGGCGGCCGAGGGCGGCTACGACGGTGTGCAGATGCGGGAGGTGGCCGACCGGGCCGAGGTGGCGCTGGGAACCGTCTACCACTACTTCACATCGAAGGATCACCTGTTGGCGGCCTCGATGGCCGAGTGGTTGTCGGCCCTCGAGGCCTCCATCGCCCGGCGGCCGGCCGAGGGCGAGACCACCCTCGAACGGGTGCTCGACATCCTCAGGCGGACCACCCGCGGGATGGCCGACAACGAGAACATCAGTGCCGCCCTGATCGGCGGACTCGTCGCGGAAGGTCCGCACGGGGCCGAGAGCCAGCAGGCCCTCCACGTCGCCTTCAGCGCGATGCTCCGCTCGGCATTCACGCCCGACTTCCCCGCCGAGCGGCGCGACAAGATCATCCGGTCGCTCGAGCACATCTGGTTCTCCGAGCTCATCGCGTGGAAGAACGGGTGGAACCCCTACGAGCAGAGTGCCCAGGAGCTCGAGGACGCCGCGGCGCTGTTCCTGTCGGGACCGGAGACCTAGCGCCCATCCACCGACCGGCTCGGTGGGTCGGCCAAGCTTGTCGGGCCCGATCGGGCGTCTACGGCGAGAGGGCCGAACATGAAGAACTTCACGAAGATCATCGCGGCGCTGGTGAGCGTGGTGTTGCTGGCGGCCGCGTGCGGCGACGACGAGGGCGGCGGCAACGCCGTGGCGACCGACGACCCGTTGGTTCAGGCGATCGTCGACGACGTCTTGTCCGACAGCGATCCCCTCACCTCGGACCGGGCCGAGGCCGAGTGCTTCGTCGGTGGTGTCGTGGGCACGATCGGCAAGGATCGGCTGACCGCCCTGGGCGTGTCGGAAAGCAACGTGGCCGCGCTCGATGAGATCGACTGGACCGAAGACGAGGCCCGGGCGGTCGTCGACAGGATGTTCGACTGTCTGGATGCGGCCGAGAGCTTCATCGATTCGATGGATCTGGGCGAGCTCGACGACGAGCAGACCAGCTGCGTGCGCGACGTGTTCGACGAGGACACGCTCAAGACGTTCTTCGTGGCGGCCTTCACCAACGATGACGAAGCTGGCGCCGAGATCTTCGCGCTGATGGGTCAGCTCGCCGAGTGCGGCGTGAACTTCTTCGACAGCTGAACTCGGGCGTAGTGTCAGTTCATGGCTCATGAACTGATCATCCGTGGCGGCACCGTTGTCGATGGCACCGGATCCGAGCCGCAGTTGGCCGATGTCGCGGTCGACGGCGACCGGATCTCGGCCATCGGCGACCTCTCCGACGCCATTGCCGAACGCGAGATCGACGCGACGGGAAAGTTCGTCAGCCCGGGTTTCGTCGATCTCCACACCCACCTCGACGCCCAGATCGGGTGGGACCCGATGATGACCTCGGCCAGCTGGCACGGCATCACCACGGCGATGATCGGCAACTGTGGCGTCACGTTCGCCCCGGTGAAGCCGGAGAACCGTGAGTACCTCGCCGAGATGATGGAGTCGGTCGAGGACATCCCGAAGGACGCGATCCTGAGCGGACTCCCGTGGAACTGGTCGACCTACGGCGAGTATCTCGACGCGGTGGAGGGGCTCGATCCTGCGCTGAACGTGGTCGGACTCGTGGGGCACTGCGCCGCCCGCTACCACGTCATGGGCGAGCGGTCCCTGTCCGACGAGATGCCCACCGATGCCGAATTGGCGGAACTGGGCGAGATCGCCGGCCAGGCCGTCGCCGACGGCGCCGTCGGCTTCTCGACGTCGCGCATCCTGCTCCACAAGGTGCCCGACGGCCGCCACGTGCCCGGCACGTGGGCGCCCATCGAGGAATACGTCGCGGTGGGCGAGGCCATGCAGGCGGCCGGTGGTGGGCTGTTCCAGGGCGTGCTCGACATGGCGACGCGTCGGGACCACGAGTACCAACTGCTCGATGCGGTGGCCGAGACCGGCACCGACGTGCTGTTCAGCGGCGGCGTCGGCGACGCACCCCCGAAAGTCGTCCCCCGCCAGGACGCCTACTTCCAGGACCAGCAGGCCCGCGGTCGTCGGGTGTCGGCCATCTGTCAGACCCGCCCGGGTGGAGTGCTCGTCGGCCTTCGCCAGATGATGCCCGTGTTCTCGCCGGCCTGGCAGCGCCTCTCGGAGCTGCCCACCATGGAGGCTCGTCTCGCCGTGCTCCAGGACGCCGACGAGCGGGCGGTCCTGCTCGAGGAAGGGGTCGCCGCCGGCACCTGGTACGACCCGGTCCACATTCACCCGCTCGGCCTCGGCGAGTACCCCGACTACCAGGTCGAGGGACACCTCGAGGGTTCGATCGCAGCGCTGGCCGAAGCGGCCGGCGTCCACCCCGTCGAGCTCATCGTCGATCGTCTGCTCCAGAGCGAAGGCCGCGAGCTCTACAACGTCTGGTTCTTCAACCGGGCGGCCGACAGCCTGGCCGACTATCTCCAGCTCGATCACGTGGCGCCGGGTCTCGGCGATGCCGGCGCCCACGTCGGCCAGATCTGCGATGCCGACGCCTCCACGTTTTTCCTGACCCACTGGGCCCGTGAGCGCGGTGCCTTCTCCGTGCAGGAAGCCGTGCGTCGGCTCACCTCGCAGCCGGCGTCGGTGATCCGGTTGAAGGACCGCGGCACACTCGCGCCCGGCTGCTTCGCCGACATCAACGTGTTCGACTTCGACAAGCTTGCGACCCGCTACCCCGACTACGTCTACGACTTCCCCGGCAACAAGGGCCGATTCATCGTGCAGTCGGAGGGCTACGCGGCGACGTTGGTCAACGGTCAGGTCATCGCCGAGGACGGCCGACACACCGGCACCCGGTCCGGCCGGGTCCTGCGCAGCTTCGACCGCTGAACCGATCGCGGCCGTCAACTGGGCCGTCGCGGGTCGCCGCAACTACATTCCCCCGCCATGGCCGAAGACGTACTGCAAGCGCCGTTGGTGCTCGAGTACCCCTTCACCCGGACCACCGGGCCTGTCGTGGGGGCGTTCCTCACCGGGCTACGGGAGGGCGTGGTGCTCGGGGTGAAGCGAGCCGACGGCACCGTGATGTGTCCGCCCCTCGAGTACGACCCGATCGATTCCTCACCGCTCGGCGAGATGGTCGAGGTCGGGCAGACCGGCACGGTCGTGTCGTGGAGTTGGGGTGGCCCACCTCGGGCGCAGCAGCCGTTCGACCGCGACGTGGCGTGGGCGCTGGTCACCCTCGACGGGGCCGACACGCCGATGCTGCACGCGGTGTTCGTCGACGGGCCCGGCGACATGGCCACCGGCATGCGGGTGCAGATCGAATGGCGCGACGAGCGCCAGGGCCACATCGCCGACATTGCGGGCTTCGTGCCCGCAGCAGGAGGGGATGCCTGATGCCCGCACAACCGTTCCAGCAGGACCCGTCGGTGCCGCCGGCGTGCGTCGTCGAGGTCACCGGGGTCCCCGACTCGGTGTCGGCGACCGAGGCGGTGCAGTCGGTCCGCACGCCGATCCGCATGGAATACACCTACACCCCCGGGCGGGCTCTCTCCGAGCATCTCGTGGCGATGAAGGACAAGAAGATCATCGGCGAGCGGTGCCCCGAGACCGGCCAGGTCTTCGTGCCGCCCCGTGGTGTCAGCCCCGTGGCCGGTGTCGTCACCGATGAGCAGGTCGAGTTGCCGGCTGCCGGCTATGTCGAGTCGTTCAACATCACGCGGGTGCCGATCGCCACTCGGCCCGATCTCGAGCCGCCGTACTGCTCAGCGTGGATTCTCCTCGACGGCGCGTCGGTCAGCCTCATGGGCCTGGTCATCAACATCGCGCCGGAAGACGTCCGCTTGGGAATGCGAGTGAAGGGCGTGTGGAAGCCCGACGACGAGTTGGAGATGTCGGCCACCAACATCCTCGGCTGGGAGCCGAGCGGAGAAGCCGATGTCGTCATTGCCGACATCCAGCGCATCGGCCAGAAGGGAGAGCTCGAATGAGAGATGTCGCCATCGTCTCCTTTGCCCAGCGCCAGGAGGCTGCAATCCCCAACCTGTCCGAGGTCGAGTTCATGGTCCCGCTCATGCAGCAGGCCAAGGACGCCGTGGGCCTCACCCAGCGGGACATGGGATTCACGTGCTCCGGCTCGTCGGACTTCCTCGCCGGTCAGGCGTTCTCGTTCGTCATGACGATCGACGGCACCGGCCCGGTCCCACCGATCTCGGAGTCCCATGTCGAACAGGACGGTGCCTGGGCCCTCTACGAGGCCTGGGTCAAGATCCAGTGCGGCGACATCGACACCGCGTTCGTCTACTCCTACGGCAAGTCGTCGCCCGGCTCGCTGCGCGACGTGCTCGCCACGCAGATGGATCCCTACTACGTCGCGCCGCTGTGGCCCGACGCCTTCTCGATCGAGGGGTTGGCGGCTCGCCAGCTGCTCGAGTCGGGCAAGGTGACGGAGCGGCAGCTCGCCGAGATCGCCTCGCGATCGCGGGCCAACGCGGCGTCCAACCCCCACGCGGTCCGGACCGCCCAGAAGTCGGTCGAGGAGATCCTCGCCGAGGAGTTCATCGCCGATCCGCTGCGGCCGTCGGACATTCCGGCGTCGGCCGACGGCGGCTGCGCCATGGTCCTGGCCGCGGGCGATCGGGCCCGCGACCTGTGCGACCGGCCGGTGTGGATCCGGGGCATCGATCACCGCATCGACGCACACACGCTGGGTGTGCGCGACCTGACCGACGCGATGTCGGCTCGGATCGCGGCCGAGAAGGCCGGCGTCGGCAACGACAAGGTCGACTTCGCCGAGCTGCATGCGCCGTTCACGACCAGCGAGGCGGTGCTCACCGCCGCGCTGGGTCTCGGTGACGACGTCGACATCAATCCGTCGGGTGGTGCCTTGGCCGCCCACACGATGATGGCGGCAGGTCAGATCCGCTTCGGCGAGGCGTTCGATCGGATCGCCCGCGGCGACGGTGATCGTGCCGTCGTCCATGCAACGGCCGGTCCGGTGTTGCAGCAGAACATGGTTGCCGTCCTGGAGGGTGAGTGATGAGCACGGGATCAGGAAGCAAAGAGAGAACCGCGGTCATCGGCATCGGCCAGACCAAGTACGCGTCCACGCGTGGCGACGTGTCGATGGCCGGTCTCCTTCGCGAGGCCGCCTACCGGGCGCTCGAGATGTCGGGCAAGACCTGGGACGACATCGATGCCGTCGTCATGGGCAAGGCGCCCGACTTCTTCGAGGGCGTGATGATGCCCGAGATCTACCTGGCCGAGGCACTGGGTTGTGTCGGCAAGCCGATCATGCGGGTCCACACGGCCGGCTCGGTCGGCGGGTCCACGGCCAACGTCGCCGCGTCGATGGTGCAGAGCCGGGTCCACAAGACCGTGCTGACCATCGCATGGGAGAAGCAGTCGGAATCGAACGCGATGTGGGCGCTCTCGCTGCCGCAGCCGTTCACGACGTCGGTCAGTGCCGGCGCCGGCGGGTACTTCTCGCCGATCATCCGTCGCTACATGGCGATGTCGGATGCGCCTGAGCTGATCGGCTGCATGGTTGCCCACAAGGACCGCATGCATGCGCTCGACAACCCCTACGCGCATCTGCACCAGCCGGATCTCACCTTCGAACAGGTGGTCGAGTCGCCGATGCTGTGGGATCCGATCCGCTACTCGGAGACGTGTCCGTCGTCCGACGGTGCCTGCGCCATCGTGCTCACCGACGAGGCCGGCGGCGACGCCCACGACGGTCCGGTGGCCTGGATCAAGGGCACCGCGATGCGCTCGGAGTCCGGCTCCTACGGTGGCCGCAACATGGTGTCACCCGCCGCATCCGAGGAGTGCGCGAAGGACGTCTTCGCCCAGGCCGGCATCACCAACCCGCGCCAGGAGGTCGACGCGGTCGAGATGTACGTGCCGTTCTCCTGGTACGAGCCGATGTGGCTGGAGTCGCTGGGGTTCGCCGAGAAGGGCCAGGGCGGGCGCATGGTCGAGGACGGGTCGACGTCTCGAGACGGCGGCGACCTTCCGGTCAACTGCTCCGGCGGCGTGCTCTCGTCCAACGCGATCGGCGCGTCCGGCATGATCCGCTTCGCCGAGGCGGCGTTGCAGGTCATGGGCCAGGCCGGCCCCCGTCAGGTCGATGGCGCCCGCACCGCCGTCGGTCACGCCTACGGCGGCGCCGCCCAGTACTACGCCATGTGGGTCGTCTCCTCCACCAAGTGAGTACGCCGGGGTCAGGCACCCGTATCTTCCGGGGTCAGGAGAAGGGGGCGCCGGGCTCGACCTTGCCGGCGGTGAAGGCGCCGTCGACCACGAGGTCGGTACCCGACACGTAGGAGCTCTCGTCGCTCGCGAGCCACACGATCGCGTTCGCGTAGTCCCGCAGCTCGCCGCGGCGGTTGAACGGTGGGATGGGTCGATCCGGCAGACGCTCGGTCAGGTTGCTCAGGCGTTCGATCGCCTCCTCCATGAACGGCGCGATCATCTCGCTGCTCCCGCCGCCGGGGCAGACGGTGTTGACCCGAATGCCGTGGCAGCCGAGCTCGACGGCAGCGGCCTTGCTGAGGCCGCGCAGACCCCACTTGCTCGAGGTGTAGGCCGCAACGCCGTTGGAGCCTTCGATGGCGTCGATCGATGCCACGTTGACGATGGAGCCGCCGCCGAGCCGCTTCATCGGCTCGATCACCGCCTGGATGCCGAGGTAGGGACCGATCTGGTTGACGGCCACGAGGCGGGTGAGCACGGCCGGATCCATCCCGGCGATCGAGCCGACGTCGAGGATCGCCGCGTTGTTCACGAGCACACCCGGATCGCCGAAGTGGGCGGTGACGGCCTCGACCGCGGCGGCCCAGTCGTCGGGTTCCGTCACGTCGAGGTGCTGGTACATGGCCTGTTCGCCGAGCTTCGCGGCCACGTCGCCGCCCTGTTCGTCGAGCACGTCGGCCACGAGCACCCGGGCGCCCTCCTCCGCGAAGCGGCGTGCGGTCGCCACGCCCGTGCCCCGGGCCGCGCCCGTGATGATCGCGACCGTGCCGTCCAAGTGTTGCGTCATGTCGAACCACTCCTGGCGGCGACGTTAGGGAGCCCCTCCACGGGCTGCCAGTCTCGGCTGGATATTCGTGGTCCTGGTTCCGCAGCCGCGTCACTATTGCGGCATGGCGATCTCGACACGACGGATCCGGTCGGCGGACGGCCGGCTACTGAAGGCGACTCGTCTCGCCGCGCTCCTCGACACGCCGTCGGCGTTCGGCAGCAGCTACGAAGCCGAGGCGCCGCAGTCCGACGTCCGTTGGGCCGAACTGGCAGCCGAGCGGGCCGAGGGGCGCGACCACGCCACCTACTTCGCGCTCGACGGCGACGCTGTGGTCGGTCTCGTCGGCGGGCATCGGTCCGCCGACGGTGAACGGGTCGACCTGGTCTCGATGTGGACCGACCCGTCGGCTCGCGGCCGCGGCGTGGGCGACGTGCTCGTCGATGCGGTCGTCGAGTGGGCGGACGGGTCGCCGGCCGAGCTGTGGGTCACACGGGGCAACGACGCCGCCCTGCGCCTCTATGAACGGTGCGGATTCGCAGTGACCGGCGACGTGCAGCCCCTGCCATCCGACCCCTGCAAGGACGAGGTCCGGATGCGCCGCACGCCCCGGTAGGCCACACTCGTAGCCGTGTTCCGACTCTTTCTCCCGGGGCTGCTGGGGATGATCATGTTCGCCGTCTGGATCTTCGCCGTGCTCGACGTGATCCAGACCGACGAGATGCTCATGCGCAACCTGCCCAAGATGGCGTGGGTGTTCATCGTCATCCTGATCCCCACGGTCGGCGCCGTGGCGTGGTTCGCCGTGGGCCGTCCGATCGGTGCCGGTCTCCACGCCGGCACCACCCGGAGCGGGCCGAACCGGTCCTGGCAACAGGAACGAGGCTTCGAACCCCGAAGACCACGGGGGATCGAGGACAGGGACGACTGGCGGGCCTCCACGCAGCCGAGCACGCCGGATGCCGAGTCGGCGGCCGCCCGCGAACGCCGCCTCCAGGAATGGGAGGCGGAGTTGGAGCGCCGCGAAAAGGAGCTCGGCGAGGACGAGGCGTAGGTTCGGGTCGTGGACTTCACGATCCCTGCCGACATCCAGACCCTCCTCGCCGACCTCGACCGGTTCATCGAGGACGAGATCAAGCCGCTCGAACGCGAGAACGACAACATCCGCTTCTTCGACCACCGTCGCGAGCACAGTCGGACCGACTGGGACCGCGACGGGTGGCCCAACGCGGAGTGGGAAGCCCTCCTGCGGGAGATGCGCCGCCGGGCCGACGCCGCCGGCTTCCTGCGCTATCACCTGCCCGGCGAGTTCGGCGGGTCCGACGGGACCAACCTCGGTATGGCGTTCATCCGTGAGCACCTCGCCGCCAAGGGACTCGGCCTCCACAACGATCTGCAGAACGAGAGCAGCATCGTCGGCAACTTCCCGACGGTGCTGATGATGCAGCTCTACGGCACCGACGCCCAGCAGGCCGAGTGGATCCCGGCGATGCTCGAGGGACGCGCGGGGATCGGGTTCGGACTGACGGAGCCGCTGCACGGCTCCGATGCCACGTGGATGGAGACCAACGCCTACCGCGACGGCGACGAGTGGGTCATCAACGGCGCCAAGCGGTGGAACACCGGGATGCACCGTGCCACCCACGACTTCGTCTTCGCCCGGACCTCGGGCGACGCCGGCGACGCCGAGGGCATCACCTGCTTCATCGTTCCCGTGGAGACGCCCGGGTTCAACGTCGAGTTCATGTGGTGGACGTTCAACATGCCCACCGACCATGCCGAGATCACCCTGACCGACGTGCGGGTGCCCGACACGGCCCGCCTCGGCGACGAGGGTCGTGGCCTCGCGGTGGCCCAGACGTTCGTCCACGAGAACCGCATCCGCCAGGCTGCCTCCTCGCTCGGCGCCGCCCAGTACTGCATCGACGAGAGCGTGAAGTACGCCCGCGAACGGGCGCCGTTCGGCAAGCCGCTCAGCCAGAACCAGGCCATCCAGTGGCCGCTGGCCGAGATGCACACCGACGCCGAGATGATCCGCCAACTGGTCCGCAAGACCGCCTGGGACATGGACCAGGGGACCGACCCGATGTTCATCAGCGACAAGGTCGCCATGTGCAACTACCGGGCCAACCGATTGGTGTGCGATGCCGCCGACCAGGCCATCCAGACCCACGGCGGGCTCGGCTACAGCCGTCACCTGCCGTTCGAGCACATCTACCGCCACCATCGGCGCTACCGGATCACCGAGGGGGCCGAGGAGATCCAGATCCGTCGGGTCGCCCAGTTCCTCTTCGGGTTCTCGGGGCCCCGCAAGGAGTCGCTCGGCACGAGCTTCGCCAGTCGGTTCAACTCGGTGCAGAAGGGCGCTCCGGCGAGCTGGCTCGACTGAGCCCGGTCGTTCAGGGCAAGCGCTGGAACCAGAGCAGGCTGAGGGTCGCGGTCATGGCGACCCCGGCGAGCGCGAGGCCGACGAACCAGTCGTCGACGTCTTCGCGAACCGGTTCCTCGCCGAGCGCGGTGCCGATGTCGCGATAGACGGCGGCAAGGTCGGTGAACGAGGTGGTGGTGAAGAACTCTCCACCGGTGGCGAGCGCCACCGTCTCCATCGTCACCTCGTCGACCGGCACCGGCTGGCTGAAGAAGGTGCCCGGTGCTTCCGGATCCTCGATCTCGACGGTGCCGAAGGGGGTTCCCAAGGCGACCGTGCTGATCTGCACGTCGGCGTCGACGGCGGCCCCGATCGCCGAGTCGATCTCGCGCCCGATGGTCGGCTCGCCGTCCGACAGGAGGACGACGACCGCCGTCGGGTCGCCGTTCTCGTCGCGGACCGGCCGCCCGGTGTCGGTGATGGTTTCGACCGATGCGACGATCGCGTCGCCGGTCGCGGTGAAGGGGCCGAGCTCGAGCGAGTCGACGGCCGCGGCGACGGCCGACCGGTTCGCAGTCGGACCGACCTGGACCACCGGGAACTCGTCGAAGGAGATCAGGGCGACGTCGACCGAGTCGGGGACGTCGGTCAGGAAGTCCTTGGCCGCCTGCTTGGCGGCCTCGAACCGGCTCGGCGACACGTCGGTCGCCCCCATCGAGAGCGAAGTGTCGATCGTGAGCACCACGGTCGCGCGGAACGGCACCTCGAACCGGTGGGGGCCGGCAAAGCTGACGACCATGAACCCGCTCGAGATCAGGAAGAGGACGGCCACGGCATGGCGCCGCAGTCCGGGGCGATTGGGTGCGACCGTGTCGAGGAGCGAGGTGTCGG
The DNA here is from genome assembly GCA_040263275.1 of Acidimicrobiales bacterium. Lineage (GTDB taxonomy): Bacteria > Actinomycetota > Acidimicrobiia > Acidimicrobiales > Aldehydirespiratoraceae > JAJRXC01. The sequence continues at coordinate 4,530 of JBDQKM010000076.1, read as the reverse complement.
AGAACCGGAGCGCGTACTTGCCCCGGCGCTGTTGCGCGACCGTGTAGGCGACCAGCATGACCCCGACGCCGACGAGCAGCCAGAGCCTGATCGGGTCGTCGAACTCGATGCCGTCGAGGGGGTTCATGCGACCACCGTGGTCGCCGCCCGCCGGGCCCGCTTGCGGTGGTCGACGAACTTCGCCAGGTCGACCACCCAGTCGCGGTCGGTGCGCAGGAGGAGGTGGTCGGCGCGGGCGGCGCGCACGTCGCGCGCGTGATCCGCCAGGCGCTGGCGGCCCGCGGCGGCGAATCGCTCCCGGACGTCGGCGCGACGGGTGTCGACTTCGACCACACGCCCGGTCCGCGAGTCGGCCAGGTCGATCAGGCCGACGTCGGGCAATTCGAGTTCGCGGGGATCGACCACCTCGATCACGAGCGTTTCGTGGCGCAGGGTGACGGCACGGAGTGCGTCGGCCCAGCCCGGACGGAGGAGATCGGAGATGACGACGGCCAGCCCGCCGCGGTGGCCCGGCCCGGCCAGTCGGTGGAGTCCGTCGGCCAGCGACACCTCACCTCGGCCGGGCTCGGTGGTGGCCACGCGGTGCAGCACCGACAACAGGTGGCGACGACCGGAGCCGGGTCGCACGTCGTGGAGCCGGTCGCCGTCGTTGACGATCGCGCCCAGCCGGTTGCCCGCTCGATCGGTGAGCAGTCCGATGGCGGCGACGGCCGCCAAGGCCAACTCGGCCTTGGTGTGCTGGATGGTGCCGAAGTCGAGACTCGGGGCCATGTCGACGAGCACCGTGGTCTGCAGCTCCCGATCGGCGATCGACTCCCGCACGTGGGCCTCGCTCATGCGTGCGGTGACGTTCCAGTCCATGCGCCGCACGTCGTCGCCGGGGGAGTAGGCGCGGGCCTCACCGGGTTCGGACCCGAGCCCGGGCACGAGGCCTCGGTAGTCACCCTGCAGGAGCCCGTCGAGACGGCGGGTGACGTCGAGTTCGAGTCGACGCAGGACCTCCCGGGTCCGGGCGGAGTCGACCGCGCTGCGGGTCGGGGTCACGAGGGCCGGTAGGCCGCGTCGCCCATACGGGCGGGGTCCTGGGTGGCGGGGGAGACCATCGGCGCCGGGATGGTGGACAGCAGGCGGACGAGCACCTGCTCGATGGTGAGTTCGGCTGCCAGTGCCTCGTAGGAGAGCACGAGTCTGTGCCGGAGCACGTCAGGGGCCACGTCGAAGATGTCCTGGGGGACGACATAGTCGCGGCCCCGGAGCAGGGCCATGGCCCGGCCGGCGGCCACCAGTCCCAGGGTTGCCCGTGGGCTGGCCCCGTACTCGATCATGCCGGCGAGATCGGGGAGCCCGTGGTTCGCCGGATCGCGGGTGGCGATGACGAGGTTGACGGCGTAGTCGAGGGTGCCCTGGTCGATGATGGCCTCGTCGGCCTGGCGCTGCAGCTCGAGGATCATCTCGGGCGTCAGCACCTGCACGGCGTGTGGTGGGTCGACGCCCATTCGTCGGACGATCTCGAGCTCTTCCTGGGGCGTGGGGTAGTCGATGAGGACCTTCATGAGGAAGCGATCCCGCTGGGCCTCGGGCAGGGCGTAGACGCCCTCGTTCTCGATCGGGTTCTGGGTGGCCAACACGAGGAACGGCGTGGGCACCTCGTGGGTGATCCCACCGATGGTCACCTGGTGCTCGGCCATGACCTCGAGCAGCGCCGACTGGACCTTCGCCGGCGCCCGGTTGATTTCGTCGGCGAGCACGAAGTTGGCGAAGACCGGGCCCAACTCGACGTCGAATCGTTCCGACGACGAGCGGTAGATGCGCGTGCCCACGATGTCGGCGGGCAGGAGGTCGGGCGTGAATTGCACCCGTGCGAACGTGCCGCCCGTCGTGTCGGCCAGCGTCTGCACGGCCAGGGTCTTGGCGAGGCCCGGGGGCCCCTCGAGCAGACAGTGGCCACCGGCGACCAGGGCGATGAGCAGCCGCTCGAGCAGGCGTTCCTGGCCGACGATGACCCGGCGCAGCTCCACGAGGGTCCGCTCGAGCGACGGGAGATCCTCGTGGTCGACTGATCCGGTGTGGCTCGACGCCGCATGGTTTTCGGACAACAGGACTCCTTCACACGAGCTTTCGCCCGATTGTGGTGCGGTCAGGCACGTGGCACTGAACCAGGCGCACGATAAGCGCGACCGAAAGACGCAGACAGCTAGCGTCTCACCGATGCGAATCCTGGTTGTCGATGACGAGGTCGAGTTGGCCGAGGCGGTGGCCAGCGGGCTTCGCCGCGAGGGTTATGCCGTCGACGTGGCCAACGACGGCACGACGGCACTCGAGAAGGCCGAGCTCGTCCCTTACGACCTGGTCTGCCTCGATCTCACGATGCCCGACATCGATGGCCTCGAGGTGTGCGAGCGCTTGCGCAAGGATCCGCCCGAGGGCGTCGCGCCGCGGGTACTGATGCTCACGGCCAGGGATTCGGTCGAGGATCGCATCGACGGGCTCGACCACGGGGCCGACGACTATCTCGTGAAGCCCTTCGCCTTCGGCGAGCTGACCGCACGGGTACGCTCGCTTCTCCGCCGCGACGCCGCTCGCTCCGGCTCGGTGCTCACCGTCGCCGATGTCGAGCTCGACGACACCCGCCATCGGGTCCGTCGGGCCGGTCGCGACATCGAGCTCACGGCGAAGGAGTTCGCCCTGCTGCGGTACTTCATGGCCCATGTCGACCAGGTGCTGTCCCAGGAGCATCTGCTCGAGCATGTCTGGGACGAACACGCCGACCCGTTCACCAACACCGTGCGAGTCACGGTGGGCACGCTGCGCCGCAAGCTCTCCGACGAGGGCGAGTCGCAGCTCATCGAGACGGTGATCGGGTCGGGCTATCGCATGATCGAGTCGCCTGAGGGTGAGCAGGCGGACGCCCGGTCATGACCGAAGCCGACCCCAGGCTCCATGGTTGGGCCGGGTCGATCCGTTTCCGGTTGACGGTTCTCTACTCCGTACTCCTCTTCGGCCTTGCCACGGTCGTGGTCGGTGGCATCTACGCCGGTGTCGCGCGCAGCCTCGAGAAGCAGGAGGTGTCGCGCACCGAGGAGTGGCTGACCTTCTTCCGTGATCAACAGGGGCAACCGGCCGTGCGCACCGTCGAGGTCGAGGTCCAGGACTACCTGTTGCTGTTCGAACGAGCGGTCAACGAGCAGGCCCTCGACCAGCTGCGCACCTACGCGTTCGGCGCGCTCGGGTTGCTGTTCGTCGGCAGTCTCTTCGTGGGCTGGTTCGTGGCCGGCCTGGTGCTGCGCCCGGTCGGTCGGATCACCACCGTCGCCAAGGAGATCGAGGCGACCGACCTGTCGCGTCGGATCGAACTCGACGGGCCCGACGACGAACTCAAGGAACTGGCCGACACCTTCGACGGCATGCTCGGCCGGATCGACGACGCCTTCGAGTCGCAGCGTGAGTTCATCCACGAGGCCAGCCACGAACTCCGGAACCCCCTGGCGGTCATCAGGACCAACGTCGATGTGGCACTCGACGACCCCGACGCGACCACCGACGACCTCCGTGCGGTCGGTGAGGTCGTCGGTCGATCGGCCGAACGCATGTCGACACTCGTCGACGACCTGCTCCTCTATGCCCGTCACGGCACTCGCCAGAGCCGACGAGAGGACATCGACCTGGTGGAGATCGTCGAGGACCTCGTCGAGGAGTTCTCTGCTGCCGCCGAGGCGAACGGCCTGGCGATCATCGGTGATGTTCCCGCCCACGGTCTCCCCGTCAGGGGTGACGGATCGGCAATCCACCGTGCGGCCGCGAACCTCGTCGCCAACGCGGTGCGCCTCGCGCCGAGCGAGACGACGGTGACCGTGGCCGCGGCCGACGAGGGGCGTTGGGTCACGCTCACGGTGGCCGACGAGGGCCCGGGCATCGACACCGAGGACCAGCTGCGGGTGTTCCAACGGTTCTGGAGGGGCGACAGGGACGAGGCCCGCGTGGCCGGGCGGTCGGGCCTCGGGCTGACGATCGTGCGCCAGATCGCCGAGGCCCACGGTGGCCGGGTGGAACTCGAGTCGGCCCTCGGGGAGGGCTCGCGATTCACCCTCCGGCTCCCGCGCGGCTGACCGGCTCCCACGCGGCTGACCGGGATGAAACCGGTCATGAGATGGGTTGCACACACCGAGGGGGAACAGGAACGATCTTTTCCTTCGATTTTCCTCTGTCCTTACGAATCCTTTCTCCTCCACCCCCTACCTTCTCCCCATGGATCGAAATCCCCTCGACTCTTCGCCCGACGAAGTTCCCCCCACTCCGTCGGGTCGGCCCGCCGACGAGCGGTCGCTCCCACCAACAGCCGCAACGGATTCTCCCCCCGCCGTTGCGTCGCCGTTTCCCCCCACGGCGAGTGCGAGCGATCGCCCGGCGGGCCCTGACTCTTGGGCCCCGGTCGACGAGACCGACCCCCTGCGCTTCGAACCCGAGCCGATCCCGCCGGTCGCTGCGCCCCCGCCCAGCACCGGGAGCGGCGTCGTGCCTCCTCCGCCTCCG
>JBDQKM010000075.1:0-15928 GCA_040263275.1 Acidimicrobiales bacterium | reverse complement strand
GGTCGGCGGTCGAGACGACGAAAACGATCCCGACGAGGGCGACGACCACGGCAGCGATGCCCGCGCTGACGGCGAATCGGTCTCGCGTGGTCCGGCCCTTGGTCATCACACACCCCCTGGGGGGTAGTTTCGCACCTGTGCCCCGTCTCTTCATCGCGGTGTGGCCGCCGTCGACCGTCGTGGAACTGCTCGATGCCCTGCCCCGGCCCGTCGAGCCAGGGGTTCGCTGGACGACGCCGGCGCAATGGCACGTCACGCTGCGCTATCTCGGCGAGGTCGACGAGTCCGTGGCGCGGGCCGCGCTCGAGGCCGTGGTAGCCGCGCCGGGCGAGGCATCGCTGGGTCCGGCCGTCGGCCGGCTCGGTCCCGACACCGTGATCGTTCCGGTCGACGGACTCGAACCCATCGCCGGTGCCGTCGAGCTCGCCACGCTGCGGCTGGGGGAGCGCCCGCACCCGGACGGGTTCGTCGGTCACCTGACTCTGGGCCGGCAACGGGGCGGTGGTCGCACGGCCCTCGACGGCGTCGCCGTCGCGTCCTCGTTCGCCGTCGACGAGATCGCGCTGGTGCGTAGCGAACGCTCGCCCGACGGTGCCCGCTACACCACCGTGGCCCGTCGGTCACTCGCCCTCTAGGGTCGGTCGATGCCCTTCCTCGACGTCGGCGATCTCACGATGTACCACGAGTTCCACGGCGACGGACCGCCGCTGCTCCACATCTCGGGCAGCGGCGGTGATCTGCGACGAACGATGCCGTCGTCCTCGCCCCTCAACACCGACTTCCTCGGCCTCCACTACGACCAGCGTGGTCTGGGGCGGACCTCCGGTGGCGAGGGTCAGCCGACGATGGCGGACTTCGCCGACGATGCGGCCGCCCTCTGTTCGGCCGTCGGATGGAACCGGTGCCATGTCGTGGGCACGTCGTTCGGTGGCATGGTCGCGCAGCACCTGGCCATCCGTCATCCCGAGCTCGTCGACAGGCTGGTGCTCAACTGCACCTCGCCGGGCGGGGCCCAGCCGTCGTATCCGCTGCACGAGATCCAGGAGCTTCCACCGGAGGAGCGTGCCGATGCCTGGATGCCGGTACTCGACACGAGATACGTGCCCGGCGAGGACATCCCGGGTCTCGGTGCGCTCACGTCGTACTTCCGTGAGGGGCAGTCAGCCGAACAGCCGCCCGACGCGGCCGCTGGGTTCGCCCGCCAGCTCGAGGCGCGACGGTTGCACGACGCGAATGCGGGGTTGGCCGGCATCGGCTCGCCCACGCTGGTGTGCGCAGGTCGCTATGACGGCATCGCGCCGGTCAGCAACGCGGAGGCGATCGTGGCCGCGATCCCCGACGCGACGCTCGAGGTGTTCGAGGGGGGCCACATCTTCATGCTCCAGGACCCACGGGCGATGGAGCGGATCCGGGAGTTCCTGCTCGGCTGACCGCGGTCAGCCCGGGCCGCGGTTGCCGCCCTTGGAGCGGCGCTGGCCGCTCCTCTGCCCACCGCTCTTCTGTCCGCCTGACTTCTGTCCGCCGGATTTCTGGCCGCCGGACCTCTGCCCGCCGGACTTCGGTCCACCGCCACGCTTCCCACCACTCTTGCGGGTGCGAGCCTTGGGCCGGCGCTGCTGGTTGTTGCGGCGCGGGCCGTCGTCGCGCCGTGGCGGACGGTCGTCGGTGTCGGGCGGCAGCTCGGGAAGCGCGCCGCCCTCGACGGCCGGAGGCTTGGTGATCTCACCGGGGAGGTCGAGACGGCGCTTCATCGCCCGGACGTCCTTCATCTGGCTCGGATCGACGAACGAGATGACCTTGCCGTGGGCGCCGGCGCGGGCGGTGCGGCCACTGCGGTGCACGTAGGCGGAGTCCTCATCGACCGGGTCGAAGTGGATGACGCAGGCCACGCCGTCGACGTGGATGCCACGGGCGGCGACGTCGGTGGCGACCATGGCGTGAGCCTTGCCCCGGGTGAAGTCGTCGAGCGCTCGGGTGCGCTGCGATTGGGAGCGGTTGCCGTGGATGGCGACGGCCTTCACGCCGAGACGACCGAGCTGCTTCGCGAGGCGGTCGGCGCCGTGCCGGGTGCGGGCGAAGACGATCGTGGGACCGAACGTGGCGATGCAGGACGCAGCTAGCGGCACCCGTTCGGTGCGGGGGAGCTCCCAGAAGTGATGCTCCATGGCCTTGAGATCGGGGGACGCCGGGCCGACCTCGTGTCGCACCGGGTTGTGCTGGTAGCGCTGGATCAGCTTGCCGACGTCGCCGTCGAGTGTCGCGGAATAGAGCACCGTCTGGCGCTTCGCCGCGGTCTGGTCGAGGAGGCGCTTCACGACGGGCATGAAGCCCATGTCGGCCATCCGGTCGGCTTCGTCCAGCACGACGATCGACGCGTCGTCGAGCGAGAGCGCGCGCCGGGCGATGAGGTCTTCGAGGCGGCCGGGGGTGGCGACCAGGATGTCGATGCCGCGCTTCAGCTTGTTGATCTGCGGTTCGAGACCGACACCGCCGTAGACGGCGAGGATCTTGCGACCCACGACCTCGGCCAACGGCCCGAGGTCGGACGCGATCTGGTCGGCGAGCTCGCGGGTGGGGGCGAGCACCAGGGCGGCCGGCCGTCTCGGCTCGGCCTTCCTGACGCTCGTCACCAGCGGGATGCCGAACGCGAGGGTCTTGCCGGAGCCGGTCGGGGCCCGGGCCACGACGTCGCGTCCCTTCAGCAGGTCGGGAATCGACGCGGCCTGGACCTCGAACGGTTGGCGGATGCGTTGTTGATCGAGGACCGCGACGATCTCGTCGGGAACGCCGAGGGCGGCGAACGTGGTGGCCATTGGAGGCGCCTTCGAGCGGGGTTCTCTCGCTGGGCCCTTGCCCGCGACCAGCCGCTTCTGCGTTGCAGGATAGCGGCGTCGGCGGCTACTCCTCGGTGATGGCGCCGTCCCGGTCCAGTCGCAGGCTCGCCGAGTTCATGCAGTAGCGCTGGCCCGTGGGCGCCGGTCCGTCGGGGAAGCGGTGGCCCAGGTGGGCGCCGCAGTTCGCACACACGGCCTCTTCGCGGATCATGCCGTGGCTCGTGTCGGTGTGGATCTCGACGACGTCCTCGCCGACGGTCTCGAAGAAGCTCGGCCAACCGGAGCCCGACTCGAACTTGGTGTCGCTGGTGAACAGGGCGGTGTCGCAGACGACGCAGCGGTAGGTGCCGTCGTCGTGGCAGTCCCAGTACTCGCCGGTGAAGGCCCGCTCGGTGCCGGCCTCCTGGGTGACGGCGAACTGGGCGGGGGTGAGCCGTTCGCGCAGTTGCTCGACGGTCTCACCGGTGGGGAGGGTGCTCTCGGTCATGGTGGGCCTTTCTGGGCTGTGGGCCTCGGTCTGTGCACCGTAGAACACCGGCCCGCACGGTTTTGGTCCCGGATCCCCGAGAAGTTCCCTGTTCGGTCCTTGACCGAACAGCTGTTCGCAATTACCTTCGTGTCATTCGTTCCCGCCAGTGGGTGTCACACCCCCTCCGTAGGTTCGAGCCCACAAACCCCACACCCCCCAAGTCCGGCGTCGAAGGCGTCGGGATCAACAGCGCAGACGTAGGAGACACAGTGGAACGAGACAAGGCACTCGACATGGCCCTCGGGCAGATCGAGAAGCAGTTCGGCAAGGGCTCGGTCATGAAGATGGGCGAGAAGACGGCCCTCGGCATCGAGTCGGTGCCCACCGGGGCCCTGGCCCTGGATCTGGCCCTCGGCATCGGTGGCCTGCCCCGTGGCCGCGTCACCGAGATCTACGGCCCGGAGTCCTCGGGCAAGACCACGCTGGCCACCCACGTGGTCGCCGAGGCCCAGCGCAACGGCGGCATCTGCGCCTACGTCGATGCCGAGCACGCCATGGATCCGGTCTACGCGAAGGCCATCGGCGTCGATATCGACGAGTTGCTGATCTCCCAGCCCGACACGGGTGAGCAAGCGCTCGAGATCGTCGACATGCTCGTGCGCTCCGGGGCGCTCGACGTGATCGTGATCGACTCCGTGGCGGCGCTCACCCCCCGCGCCGAGATCGAAGGCGAGATGGGCGACACCCACGTCGGCCTCCAGGCCCGGTTGATGTCACAGGCGTTGCGCAAGCTGACCAGCAATCTCAACAAGTCCAACACGGTGTGCATCTTCATCAACCAGCTGCGCGAGAAGATCGGCGTGATGTTCGGTTCGCCGGAGACGACGCCGGGTGGCCGGGCACTGAAGTTCTACTCCTCGTGCCGTCTCGACATCCGTCGTATCGAATCGATCAAGGACGGCGTCGAGGTCGTGGGCAACCGCACCCGGGTCAAGGTCGTGAAGAACAAGTGCGCCCCGCCGTTCCGCCAGGCCGAGTTCGACATCATGTACGGCACCGGCATCTCCCGTGAGGGTTCGGTGCTCGACCTCTCCGTCGAGGAGGGCATCGTCAAGAAGTCGGGTGCCTGGTACACCTACGACGGCGAGCAACTCGGCCAGGGCCGGGAGAACGCCAAGAAGTTCCTCCAGGACAACCCCGAGGTCATGGTCGAGATCTCCGACCGGGTCTGGAAGGCCGTCATGCCCGACCCCGAGGAGGCCGACGAGACCGTCGACCTCACCGAGACGGACGACGACGAGTTCTCCGACGCCGACGATCTGCCGATCGCCCTCGACGACTGACCCCCCGGTCTGTCGAGAACGAACGAGTGGGCCGCCTCAGGGCGGTCCACTCGTGGTTTTCGGCGGCGGTCGTGTCGGCTCAGTCGAGGGTGATGACGATGCCGATGCCGGCGTCGGCCTGGCGCTTCACCCGGCGCGAGACCTTGGAGAACAGGTCCATCGCCCGGTACGCGATGCCGTACTTCGCTTTCACCGCAGCCTCGACCGTCCGGAAGGCGTCACCGGAGACGACCTCGGCGGTGCCGGTGACGGTGGCTGCACCTTCGGTGGCGACCCCCTTCATGTTGCAGGCCACGAGTTCGACCGCCGGTGTGTGGTTGATCCGCTTGACCTTCCAGGTGTCGTCATCGGTGGTGAACCCCACCCGGCCGTCGCCGAGGTCGGCGATCCACACCGGTGTCTCCTTGCGGCGGCCGTCCTGGGTGAAGGTGGTGAGCCGGACGTACTTCTCCGCGGCAATGGTCGACATGGGACCAGTCTCGCGCACGAGCATCCGTTCAGGTTCACGTCATGCTCACTGCGGCAGAGGTGATCGGGACATTCATCCTGATGCTGGGCGGACCGGGCGGCTTCGCGCTGGGACCGGGCCAAGGTGCGCAACGGTGCGGCCGACGACTTCGACGCGAATTCGGGCAGCTTCGCCACCAACCAGTGGGGCTCGGGCGAGGGGTATCAATTCTTCAACTTCGGGGGCGATGGTCGTGGCAGAGATCGTCCTCAGCGCCCTGCTGGTCGGCGCGGGCGCCTACGTCCTGGTCTTCGACGGCGGCGACGCCCTGGCCTGAGCGGCCCCACCTCACGATCCCCGCGCCGCCGGTAGCCTGGCGGCGTGGGGAAGTCGTACGTGATCCGCACCTACGGGTGCCAGATGAACGAGCACGACTCGGAGCGCATCTCCGGGTTGCTCGAGGCCGACGGGATGTCGCGCGTCGACGATGTCGCCGATGCCGACGTCGTGGTGCTCAACACCTGCTGTATCCGGGAGAACGCCGACAACAAGCTCTACGGGGCCCTCGGCCACCTGAAGTCACTGAAGGAAGCCAACCCCGACCTCCAGATCGCCGTGGGCGGGTGCCTGGCCCAGAAGGATCGCGACCTCATCACCGAGCGAGCGGGCCATGTCGACGTCGTCTTCGGGACGCACAATGTCGACCGGGCGGTCGAACTGCTCGACCACGCCGCGGAGCACGGCCCGATCGTGGAGATCCTCGAGGCGACGGCCCGCGAAGACGCCGACCGGTTCCCGTCGGCGCTGCCGACCCGGCGAGAAGTCGATCATGCCGGCTGGGTCACGATCCAGGTCGGCTGTGACAACACCTGCGCCTTCTGCATCGTCCCGTCGGTGCGCGGACCTGAGGTGAGCCGAGCGTTCGGGGATCTCGTCACCGAGGTCGAGCAGCTCGCCGCCGACGGCGTGAGCGAAGTCACCCTGCTGGGTCAGAACGTCAACAGCTACGGTCGCGACCTGGCCCTCGCCCGTCGCGGCGAGCAGGCCGACGACGACGCCCACTGGTGCGGCGACCGATGGACCGACGACCGCCGGGCCCGTCCGCTGTTCGCCGATCTGATCCGGGCCACCGGCGCGGTCGAAGGGATCCACCGGGTCCGCTTCACCAGCCCGCACCCGAAGGACATGCGCGACGACGTCTTCGCGGCGATGGCCGAGACGCCCGAGGCCTGCGAACACCTGCACTTCCCGCTGCAGTCGGGCAGCGACTCGATCCTGGCGGCCATGCACCGGGGCTACACCGGCGCGCGCTACCTCGAGAAGCTCGCCGCCGCCCGAGCCGCGATTCCAGGGCTGTCGGTCACCACCGACATCATCGTGGGCTTCCCGGGCGAGACCGACGACGACTTCGAACGCACCCTCGAGGTCGCGGCGGCCGCCGAGTTCGATGCCGCATTCACCTTCGTGTTCTCGCCCCGGCCGGGTACCGAAGCAGCCGAACTGACCGAGTCGTTCGTCGACCACGACGTCGCGGTCGCTCGCTACGAACGGCTCCGTGTGGTGATCGAGCGGTCGAGCAGGGCCGCCAACGCCCGTCGGGTCGGTGAGGTCGAAGAGGTCACGGTCGAGGGCCCCTCGAAGAAGGACCCCTCGGTGCTCACCGGGCGGACCCGCCGCAACACCCTCGTGCACTTCGCCTCGCCCACACCGCTGCGCGCCGGAACCTACGCCCGGGTCGAGGTGACCGACGCTCGGGTCAACCATCTCCTCGGCGAGTTGGTCGAGGTGACCCATGCCGCCCGCCACCGCACGCGTATTCCGGTCACCGCCGGGTGAGATGACCGCCCACGTGCGCGCGCTCGGTCCGGGGGTGCGGGCCGCCATGGATGACCGAGGCGTGACCGCCGACGATCTCGGCGCGGTGGCGGTCGACCGCGGCGTGGCGCTGCTGCGCCCCGGCGGCGACGACGCAGACCTCGCCGTCCTCCATCAGCCCGGAGGGGCGCCGTGGGCGCTCCTCGACGAGGTCGACCGGTTGCTGTGGCTGGCCGGCGGTGCCCCGGCGCCCGACCTGATCGCCACCGGGCGGGCCGACGACGGCAGCGAAGGGGCGGCGATCCGGCTCGGATCGATGGCGGACACGGCCGAGCACGGACACCCGATGGGGCCCGAAGCGCTCGTGCAGACGTTGGCCGCCTCGCTCCTGGCCCTCCACGACCGCACAACCGACCACTGCCCGTTCGTGGCCGATACTGCGGCGCTTCGTGCGGTGGTCGATCGCCGCGTCGAGGCCGCGGAGATCGCAGAAGCGGCTGACGGGCCCTACGCCGGCCGCTCCGCCACCGAACTGGCCGCGATCTTCGACGACCTGATCGACGAACTCGGTGAGAGCCACGAGCCGGTCTTCGTGCACGCCGCCCTCCGCCCGGACCGCATCTGGCTCGACCCCGATGGCACCGCGACCTTCCTCGGCTGGCAGTGGTCGGGTCTCGGCGACCGTCATGTCGACCTCGCCGCCGTCGCCACCCTGCTCACACGGCTCCACGGCCCGGCCCTCGTCGCGCCGTTCGTCGAGGCCTACGGCTTCGAGCGGGTCGACATCCGTCGACTCGACGCCCACCAGCTGCTCGCCCACCTCCTCTCGTGACCGAGCGGGAGGAGCGGGCCGATCGTCCGCTCGTGGTCCTCGGGCCGACCGCCTCGGGCAAGTCCGATCTCGCGCTCGGCGTGGCCGAAGCCCTGGGCGATGTCGAGCTCGTGTCGATCGACTCGATGCAGGTCTACCGGGGCATGGATGTGGGCACCGCCACGCCCAGCGCCGACGAACGGGCGAGGGTCGCCCACCACCTGATCGATCTGGTCGAGCCGACCGAGCCGTTCACGGTGGGCGAGTTCCAGCGGCGCGCCCGCACAGCCCTGGCCGACATCCGGGCCCGCGGTCGGACCCCGGTGCTCGTCGGGGGCACGGGCCTCTACCTCCGGTCGGTGATCGACGATCTGGAGCTCCCGGGACGGTTCCCGGAGATCATGGCCGAGCTGGAACGCGAACCGGAGACCGAGCGCCTCCACGAGCGGCTCGTCGCCCTCGACCCGGTGGGAGCTTCCCGGATGGAGGCCAACAACCGCCGTCGGGTCCTGCGCGCCCTCGAGGTGACCATCGGAACCGGCCGAGCGTTCAGCTCGTTCGGGCCGGGCATGGAGCACTATGCCCCGACGCCGTTCGTGCAGATCGCGCTCCGTTGGCCCCGCGAGACCCTCGATCAGCGGATCGCGGCCCGCTACGAGCGGCAAATGGCCGCGGGGTTCCTCGACGAGGTCCGCGCACTGGCGGCGCTCGGCCCCAGTCGGACCGCGGCCCAGGCACTGGGTTATCGCGAGCTTCTGGCTCACCTCGCCGGTGAGTGCACCCTCGAAGAGGCGCTCGAGCGGGCCATCGTGCGGACGCGACGTTTCGCCCGGCGCCAGGAGCGCTGGTTCCGCCGCGATCCGCGACTGCAGTGGGTCGACATGCCGACCACGGTCGACGAGGTGATCGGCCGCTGGGACGAGGTTCGGGCAAAGGGCGGCGCATGAGCCGTCCGACCTGCGACAATGGAGGGTCATGAGCGTCCGCTATTCGAAACACCATGGTCTCGGCAACGACTTCCTCGTGGCGCTCACCGACAGCCTTCCCCTCGACGCTGTCGACCGGGCGGTCTCCCTGTGCAACCGTCACACCGGCATCGGCGCTGACGGCCTGATCTTCGGAATCGAGCGTCCCAACGGGGCGATCACCATGCGGCTGCTCAACTCCGACGGCAGTCCGGCCGCGCTGAGCGGCAACGGTCTGCGCTGCTTCGCCCAGGCGATCGCCATCGCCCGCGGCGTACCCCACCTCGAGATCGACATCGACACTCCGGCCGGCGTGCGTCACTGCTCCGTGATGGCCACCGAAGAGCCCCACACCGTGATCGCGACGGTCGACATGGGTGTCGTCTGCCCCGGTCCCGATCCCGATGTCGATGACCTGATGGCGGCGTCCGGCCCGTCGGTCGCCGTGGTGAAGCGGTGGGAGACCGGCGACATCGGCAACCCGCATGTGGTCTGCGAGGTCGACGACCCTCACGCGATCGACCTCGCCGTGGCCGGTCCGGCCATCGAGGCCCACTTCGAGGAGGGTGCCAACGTGCACTTCGCCGCCGTGTCGGGTCTCAACGAACTCACGGTGCGGGTGTGGGAACGCGGCGCCGGGATCACCGAGGCCTGCGGCACCGGCGCCACTGTGGCCGCCCAGGTCTTCCACGACTGGGATCTCGTCGGCCCGAAGGTCGTCGTGCGGATGCCCGGTGGTGATGCGTTGGTCGACCTCGGAGGACCGGTGACGCTCACCGGTCCGGCCACGCACATCGCCGACATCGAGCTCCCCGATGTCTGACCACGACGACTGGGTGGACGACGACGATCTCGAACCGGAGGAGGAGAGCCATCGTGGCGCGTTCGGCGACTACGGCGGTGCCTCGAGCGGCCTCATCGAACGAACCTTCCGTGAGCGGATCGTGCTCGTGGGCGTCACCCGCGAGGGCGGCGACGCCGACGACACCGATGCATCGCTCGACGAGCTCGCCCTCCTCGTCGACACGGCCGGTGCCGACGCCGTCGAACGGGTCCACCAGAACCGCCTGTCGCCCGACCCCGCCACCTTCGTGGGCTCGGGCAAGGCCAAGGAGATCAAGGAGATCGCCGAGGCCATCGACTGCGACACCGTGGTGTTCGACGACGAGCTGACGCCGGCCCAGCAGTTCAACCTCGAGAAGATCCTCGGGCGCTCCGCGCTCGACCGCACCGCGGTGATCCTCGACATCTTCGCCCAGAACGCGAGCACGCTCGAGGGCAAGGCCCAGGTCGAGTTGGCGCAGCTCCGCTACCGGCTGCCGCGCCTGCGGCGAGCGGCGGGCAACCTGTCGCAGCAGGGAGGTGGCATCGGCACGAGGGGACCGGGTGAGACCCAGCTCGAGGTCGACCGGCGCCGGCTCGTGCGACGGGTCCACAAGCTCGAAGCCGACCTGCGCAAGGTCCAATCCCACCGGCAGACCCAATCCAAGGCCCGGTCGCGCACGAGAAACCGCGCCGTGGCGCTCGTGGGCTACACGAACGCCGGCAAGTCCTCGCTGCTGAACCGTCTCACCGACGCCGATGTGCTCGTCGAGGACCGGCTGTTCGCCACCCTCGACGCCACCACCCGCAAGCTCGCCCTTCCCGGTGGCGAAACCGTCTTCGCAACCGACACGGTCGGGTTCGTGCGCAAGCTGCCCCCCCAGCTGGTGACGGCGTTCAAGACCACGCTCGACGTGGTCCGAGATGCGGATCTGCTCATCCACGTCGTCGACGGATCCGGTCCCGACCCCGAGGGGTCGATCGCGGCCGTGCAGGAAGTGCTCGAGGAGATCGGGGCGGGCGACGTGCGTCAGCTGATGGTCTTCAACAAGTCCGACCAGGGCGACGGCGCGGCCCGTCTGGCCGAGCGCTACGAGGGCTCGATCGCCGTGTCGGCGCACAGCGGGTACAACATCGAGCTGCTGCTCGCCACGATCGGCGATCGGGTCCGATCGATGACCGAGCTGGCCGAACTGCTGGTGCCGTGGGATCGCGGCGACGTGCTCGCCAGTGTGCACCGCGAGGGCCAGGTGCTGAGCGAGGCCGCCGAGGAAGACGGCATGCGGATCAAGGCCCGACTCGAGCCGGCGTCGCTCGGCGCGCTGAAGGACTATCTGGTCGATCACCCGGACGTGGAAGGAACCCCTGCCCCATGACCGCCGCCGCCGGGGGTTTCGTTCCCCCTGTGTATCCCTACGACCGCCTCGACGAGTACCGGGCATCGGCTGCCGGGCTCGAGGGCGGTGCGATCGACTGTTCGATCGGCACTCCGTTCGACGCACCGCCGGCGGCCGTGATCGAAGCCCTGTCGACCTCTGGCGCGGAGCGGGGGTATCCCCCGTCGATCGGCACGCTCGAGTACCGCACGGCTGCGGCCGACTGGATGGCCCGTGAGCTGGGGGTCACGGTCGATCCCGGTACCGCCATCGGGGCCTGCATCGGCACCAAGGAGTTCGTCGCCAGCACACCGCGTTATCTGAAGCTGCGCGACCCGAGCCGCGACACGGTCCTGTACCCCGCGATCTCCTATCCGTCCTATGAGATGGGAGCGACGTTGGCCGGCTGTCGTGCCGTCCCGGTGCCGGTCGACGAGGGCTGGCGAATCGATCTCTCTGCGATCGATCCGGCCGATGCCGATCGGGCACTGTGCCTGTGGGTGAACACGCCGGGCAACCCCGCCGGCGGTCTCGACGATCTCACGGCCGCAGCGGCGTGGGGCCGAGCCAACGGGGTGCCGGTGCTCAGCGACGAGTGCTATGTCGAGTTCACATGGGACGGGCCCGCTCGGACGATCCTGTCCGCGGGAGTCGACGGCGTGCTCGCCGTGCACTCGCTGTCGAAGCGATCGAACCTCGCCGGCACCCGAGCCGGGTTCTATGCCGGCGACGTCGAGCTCGTGCACTTCCTCCGAGAGATCCGCAAACACGCCGGCTGTCTCGTGCCCGGCCCGGTGCAGGCGGCGGCGGTCGCCGCGTGGCGTGACCAGGCCCACGTCGAGGAGTTGCGGCAGACCTATCGGGCGCGTCTCGAGTTGGGGATCGAACTCTTCGCCCGACTCGGGATCGATGCCCACATGCCGCAGGGGGGCTTCTACCTGTGGGTGGCAGCCCCCGACGGCGACGCGTGGGCCCTGACCGAGATGCTGGCGGAGCGCACCGGCGTGATCGTGAGCCCGGGCGAGTTCTACGGCCCCCAGGGCGCGGGGCACGTGCGGCTCGCCGTGGTCCAGCCGCTCGAGTCGCTGCAGCGAGCGGTCGACCGGCTGACGTGAGCCTGCCTCCGCCCCCGCCTGCGCCCCGCCCGGCGGTGCGGCGGCCCGTGCACCGAGGAGTCTGGGTCGGCGCCACGATTCTCGCCCTCGGCGTGCTCGGGGCCGGCGTGTGGTTGTTCGCTCGGTTGCCTTCGGTCTCCGACGAACTCGACCGGTTCCATCGTGCCGATCCGGGTCTCTCCGCCGTGTTCACGGTGGACGACACCGTGGACTGGGACGTCTTCATCGAACCGTCGACCGCGTCGCAGTCGGGCTTCCGCTTCGAGATCGTCGACGGGTCGGGCGAGCGGATGCCGCTGGGGAGCGACCACGGGTTCACCTACAACTGGTTCAGTCGTTCCGGCCGCTCGATCGCCTCGGTTGTCTTGACGCCGGGCACCTACGAGCTCCGCGTCGTCGACGGCTCTTCCACGGTGGCGGTCGGGGCCAGCCCGGCCGGACAGATCTTCTGGGCGCTCGGCGGTGCCGTCGTGATCGGCGGTCTCCTCGTCGTCGGCGGTGCGGCGGTGATGATCGTCAGCGCGGTGAGAGACACCCGTCGGCGCAACGAGAATGCCGAGCCGCCGCCCCCCTCACCGTGGTCGTCCGGCGAGTGGCCGGCCGCCGATGGGCCGACCCGCTCACGCGGATAGCCTGCGGCCCATGTCTGACCTGTCCTCACGAATCGAAGCGCTCTGGGCGGCCCGCGACACGCTCGATGTCGACGACCCCGAGGTGATCGCCACCGTCCACGAGGCGATCGACCAGCTCGACACCGGGGAGGCCCGGGTCGCCGAGGTCGGGGCCGACGGTGGCGTGATCGTTCACCAGTGGTGCAAATTCGCCGTGCTGCTGCTGTTCAAGATCTCGAAGATGGCGACGATCGAGAACGCCCCGTTCGAATACGCCGACAAGATCCCCTTGAAGTCCGATTACATGGCGCGAGGGGTCCGGGTCGTGCCCGGCGCCCAGGCTCGCTGGGGCAGCTACCAGGCGCCTGGCGTGGTGATGATGCCGAGCTATGTGAACATCGGCGCGTATGTCGACGAGAACACGATGGTCGACACCTGGGCCACGGTGGGCAGCTGCGCCCAGATCGGCAAGAACGTGCACCTGAGCGGCGGCGTCGGCATCGGCGGCGTGCTCGAGCCGGCCCAGGCGGCTCCGGTGATCATCGAGGACGAGTGCATGATCGGCAGCCGCTGCATCGTGGCCGAAGGTGCCCGGGTCGGCGAAGGCACGGTGCTCGGCGCCGGAGCGGTGCTGACCGGCTCGATCCCCGTGATCGACGTCGAGACCGGCGACGAGATCTCCCGTGGCGTCGTGCCGCCATGGTCGGTCGCCGTGGCCGGCACCCGGCCGCGCACCTTTCCGGGCGGTGAGTTCGGGCTTCCGGCCGTGTTGGTCATCAAGCGCCTGACCGAGGGTGAGCGCCACGACAAGTCGGCGCTCAACGACATCCTCCGCGACCATGGGGCCGCGACCTGATTGCATGAGGTCGTGTCCGTGAGTGCCCTGCCCGCCGGTGATCTGTTCGCGCTCACTGCCGCGCTCGTCGACATTCCCTCGGTGAGCCATGAGGAGCGGCTGATCACCGACCTGCTCGAGGAAGAGCTGCGAGGGCTCGCCCATCTCGAGGTCGACCGCATCGGCGACAACCTGATCGCCCGCACCCAGCTGGGCCGCGATCGGCGTCTGGTGCTGGGCGGCCACACCGACACCGTGCCGCCCGACGGCAACGCCGGCGCGACCATCGTCGACGATCGGCTCTTCGGCGTCGGCGCCACCGACATGAAGGGCGGCATCGCCACCATGCTCGAGCTGGCCCGCACGATCACCGAGCCGGCCGTCGACGTGACCTACGTGTTCTACGCCCGCGAGGAAGTCGCCGTGGTCCACAACGGGCTCCGCGAGATCGAGGCGGCCCGCCCCGATCTCCTCGAGGGCGACGTCGCCCTGCTGGGCGAGCCGACCCTGGGAGCCATCGAGGCGGGATGTCAGGGCACGATGCGGCTCGAGATCACGCTGGTCGGGGCGCGGGCCCACACGGCCAGGCCGTGGATGGGGCGCAACGCGATCCACCGGCTGGCCCAGGTGCTCACGATCGTCGAGACGTATGTGGCCCGGGAGCCCGTCGTGGAGGGGTGCGCGTACCGTGAGTCGCTCCAGGCCGTCCATGTCGAGGGCGGGGTCGCCGGCAACGTGGTGCCCGACCGGGCGATGGTCCGCATCAACCATCGTTTCGCCCCGGACCGCACGCCGGAAGAAGCCGAGCGGTTCGTGCGGGATCTCCTGGCCCCGGCGCTGGCGGAGGAGGACACCATGAAGGTCGTCGACATGTCGCCCGCGGCCATCCCCGGGCTCGGCGACCCGCTCCTGTCGGCCCTCGTCGCCCGCAACGGCCTCGAGGTGCGAGCCAAGCTCGGATGGACGGACGTGGCGTTCTTCTCGGCTCGCGGGGTGCCCGCGAGCAACTACGGGCCCGGAGATCCGACCATCGCCCACACGGCGGGGGAGTATCTCGAACGTCAGTGGTTGCACGACACCCACGCCGCGCTGGTGGACCTGCTCACCAACGGCGCGTGAGCAGGCGGGCCGAGTGCCCGCTCAGAGCTTGCGCATCACCGTGACGACCCGGCCGAAGACCGTGACCTCGTCGGCGTCGAAGACCATCTCCGACAGTGTCTCGTTGGCCGGTACGAGCACGACCTGGCCGTCGCGACGCTGGAGCGTCTTTACGGTGGCTTCCTCGCCGGGGATGCCGGCGACGACGATGTCGCCGTCGGACGCGTCGTCCTGACTGCGGCAGACCACGAAATCGCCGTCGAAGATGCCGAGGTCGATCATCGAGTCGCCGCGGACCCGCAGCATGAACAGTTCGCCGCCGCCGGTGAGGTCGGCGGGCATGGGGACGAGCTCTTCCACGTTCTGTTCGGCGAGGACGTCGGTGCCGGCGGCGACATCGCCGACCAGGGGCACGTGCTTGACCGGGCGGCGCTCGGTCGTGGACGCGCCGCCGTCGTAGTGGACCTGGATGGCGCGGGGCTTGGCCGGGTCGCGCACCAGGTAGCCCGCATCACGAAGGTTGTCGAGGTGGGACTTGACGGTGGCGGGTGACCGCAGGCCGACCGCCTCGCCGATTTCGCGCACCGACGGCGGGTAGCCGCGGTCGGTCTGGTGCTCGACGATCATGTCGAGGATCTGTCGCTGACGGGGGGTGAGGGTGTCGGACATGTCCGCCTCCGGGGCCGGTCGCCCCGCTTGGGGGTTTCCTGTGGATGAGTTGTTGACAACGAACAGGTGTTCGGTTTGACTGTGTCGAACGGCTGTTCGCCGCACACATGTTCGCCAAACATTCGTTCGGCGTCAAGTACCTCTTCGAAAACCTCTCCGACACTCCCTTCCGATCACGAGTGTCACACCCCAGGAGCACACTCCAGACATGACCGCAGCACTGATCCCCACCGCCCACATGATCCCCGCTCCCACCGGCGCCAACGCTCCGACGGAGCGCTCGGTCGGCCCCGAGACCTACCGTCGTCGCCGTCTCGCCGTCGTCGCCGTGGTCGTCGGTCTGTTGTTGGGGCTGGCCTCGTTCGGTCGCCAGGCCGACGCCACGCCCACGGCCGAAGCCGAGGCGGCCGAGGCCGTCCTGGTGGTCGTCCAGCCGGGCGACACCCTGTGGACGATCGCCCAGACGCTGGCGCCCGAGCGCGACGTGCGTCCGCTGGTCTCCGAACTCACCGAGATCGCCGGTGGCGCCTCGATCCAGCCCGGCCAACTCCTCCGTGTGCCCGGCGACCTGGTCGACTGAGCGGGTCCGCTCGTCAGGCCCGCACGTAGCGGGCGAACAGGGCGCCGTCGTCCTCGAGCAGCCGGGTCAGCTGCATCGGCGCCGGATCGGCCGGACCCCCGGCGATGATGCGGGCCGAATCGGCGCCCACGAGCATC
>JBDQKM010000074.1:0-15980 GCA_040263275.1 Acidimicrobiales bacterium | reverse complement strand
GGCGATGCGCCGATCGCCGAGCGCCGGGCCGCGGCGCTCGCCCTCGATCGCGATCTCCTGCGAGACCTCCTCGGTGCGGAAGAGCTCCGGGAGCTGCTGTCGGCCGAGGTGCTCGCCGACCTCGAACTCGAGCTCCAGCGTCTGGTCGACGGCCGTCGGGCCCGCGACCGCGACGAACTCCACGATCTGTTGCGCACTCTCGGGCCACTCACGCTCGTCGACCTCGAGGCCCGCGCCGTCGAGGGCGCCGACGTCTCGGGGTGGGTGCGGCAGTTGGTCGAGGAGCGCCGCGTCATCGAGGTGCGGATCGCCGACGCCGAACGGCTGGCGGCCTCCGACGACGCATCGCGTCTGCGCGACGCGGTCGGCGTCGCCCTCCCGGTCGGACTGCCGGCGGTGTTCACCGACCCGGTCGACGACCCGCTCGGCGATCTGTGCCGCCGCTACGCGCGCACACACGGTCCGTTCCTGGCCCGCGACATCGCCCGATGGCTCGGCGTGGGCGTCGACCGGGTCACCGTCGCACTCGAGAGCCTCCTCACCGAGGGTCGGGTGGTGCGGGGCGAGTTCCGACCCGGCGGGGTCGAACGCGAGTACTGCAACGACGATGTGCTGCGCCAGCTACGACGGCGGTCGCTGGCCGAGTTGCGTCACGAGATCGAACCGGTCGAGGCCGAGGCACTCGCCCGTTTCCTCCCCGCCTGGCAGGGCGTGGGTGGGCGACGTCGCGGGCTCGACGGGCTGGCCGAGGTGCTGGCCCAACTCCAGGGAACACCGGTCGCAGCCTCCGTGCTCGAAGCCGACGTGTTGCCGGCCCGGCTCGGCGGCTACCAGCCGAGCGACCTTGACGCGCTCTGCACCTCGGGTGAGGTGGTCTGGATCGGCGCGGGCGCCGTCGGTGCCAGCGATGGACGGATCCGGGTGCTGTTCCGTGACCAGGCCGGGCTCCTGGCTCCGGTCGCCGACGAGGTGCCGGCCGATCCCGTTCACGATGCGATGCGGACGCATCTCGCCGACCGCGGCGCGTCGTTCTGGCCCGAGATCGTCGGCGCGGTCGCCGCGGCCGACCTGCCCTACGACGACCGCTCCGTGCTCGCTGCCCTCTGGGATCTCGTGTGGGCCGGCGAGATCACCAACGACACCCTCGCGCCGCTCCGCGCCCTGGTGGCCGGCGCCGCAGCCGTCAAGGCGCGCGGACCCGGTGCCCGCCGCCGCCGGCCCCGGCCGGGCGGCGTCAACCGATTGGGTCCGCCGGCGGCTGCGGGTCGGTGGTCGCTGGTCGCCCCGCTGCGGCTGCCGACGCCCACGCCGACCGAGACTGCGCATGCCCGTGCCCACCAACTGCTCGACCGCTATGGCGTGCTGACCCGAGAGGCCGCGCTCGGTGAGGGGCACGAGGGGGGATTCGCCGGTGTCTACCCGCTGTTGAAAGCGCTCGAGGAGCGGGGTGAGGTGCGCCGCGGGTATTTCGTCGCCGGGCTGGGCGCAGCTCAGTTCGCGCTGCCCGGTGCGGTCGATCGGCTCCGCGGCGCCCGGGAGGCCGACTCCGACTCCGAGCCGGTGGTCCTCGCCGCGACCGATCCGGCCCAGCCCTACGGCGCGGCCCTGCCGTGGCCGGACACGTCCGGCCGGCCGGTGCGCGCCGCCGGTGCCCACGTCGTGTTGCACGGCGGCCGACCGCTGGTCGAACTCGAACGCGGCGGTCGCTCACTGATCACCTTCCCCGGAGCCGACGAGGGTCCCGCGTGGATCAGCGCGCTCCAGGAGCTCGTGAAGAACGGCCGTCTCCCGAAGCTGGAGATCGCGAAGGTCGACGGCGAGCCGGTGCGGGAGACCCCGTGGGCTGCCCGGCTCGAGTCGGCCGGGTTCTCCGCCGGCTATCGCGGGATGACCTTCCGGGGCTGACCGGCCGGATCAGAGCCGTTCGATGTTCGCGCCCTCGAGCTTGCCTCGGGTATCGAGCACGGCCGCGGCCACGGAGAAGTCGGCCTTGGCCAGGATCTGGCTGTGGGGCTGCAGGAGGATGGTGGCATCGGCCCCGGCCATGGCGGCCTGGAGGTCGTCGTGTTGCGGGAGGTCGGTGCCGTCGACCTCGAAGCGCTCGACGTGGGGGTCGAAGAACGACACGTCGGCCCCCATTGCCGCGAGGCGGCGGGCGAGGGGGCGGGCCGGGGTCTCGCGTTCGTCGGAGATGTCGGCCTTGTAGGTGACCCCCAGGAGGAGGACCTTGGAGCCGTTGACCGGCTTGCGGTGCTCGTTGAGCAGCTGCTGGATCCGGGCGGCGACATAGGCCGGCATGCGGCCCGAGACCTCCTGGGCCAGCTCGACGAAACGGAACTGGTAGCCGAGCGAGCGCACGGCGTAGCTCAGGTAGTTGGGGTCGATCGGGATGCAGTGGCCACCGACGCCCGGGCCCGGATAGAAGGCCTGGAACCCGAACGGCTTCGTCTTCGCAGCATCGATCGCCGCCCACAGGTCGATGTCGAGGTCGTGGCTGAACACCGCCATCTCGTTGACGAGGGCGATGTTGACATGGCGATACGTGTTCTCGAGCAGCTTGGCCATCTCGGCCTCGCGGGTGCCGGCGGTCGGGACCACGGTGTCGACCATCCGGGAGTAGAGGGCCACCGCCTGTTCGGTGCAGTCGGCGGTGAACCCCCCGACGACCTTCGGGGTGTTGCGGAGGCCGAAGGTCGGGTTGCCCGGGTCGATCCGCTCGGGGGAGTAGGCCAGTGAGAAGTCGACGCCTGCGGTCAGGCCGCTGCCGGACTCGAGGATCGGGCGGACGACGTCGTCGGTGGTGCCCGGGTAGGTCGTGGATTCGAGGACGACGAGGGTGCCCGGGGTGAGCTGCTCGGCGATGGTCGCCGACGATGCCTCGACCGCGCCCAGGTCGGGGGTGGTGTCGTCACGCAACGGCGTGGGCACACAGATCACGATCGCCTCGGCCCGGGCCAGGACGGCGGGGTCGTCGGTGGCGACGAACCCGCCGGCCGCCATCTCGGCGATGTCGCCGTCGCTCAGGTCGTCGATGTGGGAGACGCCCGCCGCGAGTCCTTCGATGGTGCGGGTCGACACGTCGAATCCGGCGACTCGCAGACCTGAGCGGACGGCTTCCTGGGCGAGCGGCATCCCGACATAGCCGAGGCCGACGACAACGAGATCCAGATCCGACATGAGGTCGCTTTCCGTGGGGGCAGAGACCTTCGAGTCTACGGCATCGGTCCGCGCGGGGGACGTTCCCGACCCGCTGGTCCGGATGCGGGCCCGGGCTACAGTGACGTCCCCGATCGTGATCGTTCCGATGTCCGTACGACTCCCCCCACACGCCAGCACGCTGTCCGGCAGTCGGCGGACGATCCACCTGCACGCCGCGCTGGTGGCGGAGCGGATCGCCGTGCTCCTCGGGCCGTCGCGTACTGCGGCCGTGGCCGACTCGGGCACCGCGGTTGCCCGGTCGTTGGTGAACACCGACCACGACGGTGGATCGCTCGACCCGTCCCAACCCTGGCGAGGGGGGACCGTGCCCGTCGTCGAGGTGAGCGCGGCGGGTTTGCCGGAGTGGACCCTCGGGTGCCCTCGCGGCGCAGATCTGCTGATCGTCGCCGAGCTCGACCCCGAGGCGGGGAGCGCCCCCGTTCGCCGCTTCGGCCCGATCACCGCCGACACACTCGCGGTGCAGATCGACACGACGACGGCCGGGGTCGCCGAAGTCATCGTGGTCCCGTGGCCGGCGCGGGCGCCGACCGTGGTCGTCCATCTGGTGGGCGAGCGGGACGGAGGGTTCGACCCGGTGCCGTTGGATGGGGTCCTCGCGGCAGAAACGGCCCGACTCGCGGCGCTGCGCGGGGAAGTCGAAGGCCTGCTGGCCATCGACCGACCGGCGGCCGACGCCGAGGTGGCTCGCGCCCTCCGTGACCGCGCCTGCGCTTCAGGCTGGTACGACTACGCCCGACGGGCTCCCTCCCGCTCGGCCCTCACGATGCGCGCCCTTCGCCGCAGCCGACGGCGACCGATCGCGCTACGACGGGTGCCCGGCCAAGTGGCTCGGGGGGTCGTGCGTCGTGGCCGCAAGGACCGTCTGGTCGCCGAGCCCGAGGTCCCACCTGCGGTCTTGGAGCGACGCGAAGCCCGAAGGTCGGGGGCGTCGCCCGACGCCACCGTGACCGTCATCGCCCTGGCCGGACCTGCGGACGACCACCGCGATCTCCGTCACGAGGTCGCGGCGGTCGACCCGGCGATCTCTGAGGTCGTGGTCCTGGCGGCGTGCGGTGACGAGGACGACGAATGGGACCTCGCGTCGGCACTGGCGTCCGTCACCACCGACTTCGTGGCCGTGCGGTCGCCCGGGGTCCGGCTCGGTCAGAGGGCGTTGACCGAGTTGTTGGATGTCCTCGTCGACAGCTCGGCACGCGTGGTCGGGGCGCCCGTCGCGCATCAGCACCTGACCGAGCTGGGAGTCGACCTTCGCCGCACCGGCAGTCTTCCGGTCGGCTACTTCGCGCCGCTCGCGGACGGGATCGTGGTGATGGCTGCCGCCGATGCGGTGTCGTTCGAGCCGGCCGCGCTGGACCGACCGTTGGCGCGTCTCTTCGAAGCGGCCCGGGCCAGCGGTGTCGCCACCTTCGTCACGGCCGATGTCGCGGTGGCCCGGGACCTGGGGGTCATGTCGGACGAGACGGTCGACGAGTACCTCGCCGCATTCGGACATCTCGACGAGATCGTCGAACCCGACTCGGATCAGATGGCGCCCGTCGAACTCGATCCCCGGGTCGAGCGATTGGTGGAGACCCGCGAAGCGTTGCGCAGTCGGTGCGACCGTCTTGCGGCCGGCTCGTCGGCCGGGGTCGACCGGCTCCGAGCGGTGCTACCCGAGGACGTCGTCGACACGCTCGCCCCCGACTGGGTGGGTGATGCCACCCGCCTGAGACTCGCGCCCGACTCCTTGCGCATGCCGTCCGTACTCGAGCGCCGCTTGGCCGCGTTCTTCGGGGAGTCACCCCGACTGCGCGACGAATGAACGGTCGAGTGGACCGGTGACCCCGAGCGTGACCCGGATGTCGGCGATCCGCCGCTCGACGAACTCGTCGTAGGCGTCGTCGTCGGGGAACCAACGGGTCGACGAGTCGCGGGGCGGGAGGTACTCGAACGTGAGGCCCCGCGACCGCAGTCCGAGGAAGTCGGGTCGATCGAGCAGAAGCACGCGTCGCACCGGTTGGGGAGACGCGGCGATCTCGTCGGCGATCTCCTCCAGGCGCTCGTCGGTGACGCCACGGACATCGACGAGGGTGATCGGTCCGTGACCCTCGAGACCGAGCGGGCGGATCGGACGGCGTCGGGCCCGTCGCTTCTTCACTTCGACCACGGCGCGTTGGAGGTTGCGTGACAACGCCGGCGGTAGGGCCCGGCGCAGCGCGCGGTACCCCTGCTTGAGTCGACGGTCGGCCTCGGCGCGCAGTCCGGTCATACGTGCGCCCACAGTCGCAGGGTCGCGGCCGCGCTCCCGGCCCCGTCGGCGACGGGAAGGAGGCGCATGGCCGCGCGGAGCCGCGTGCGCTCGCCGGGGTCGGCCAACTGCTCGACGGCCGCGTCGAGCGGCTCGCTCCCGGTGTCCGACCAGGCCAGGGCGACGCCCTGCTCGACGGCGAAACGGGCCCTCGCCGACTGGTCGTCCATCTTCGTGTGGGTGTTCGGGATGAAGAGGGTCGGAAGTTCGAGCGCGAGCGCTTCGTGGAACGAGTTGTAGCCCGATGCCATGAAGGAGAGGTCGAAGGCGTCGGTGTACCAGGCGAGTGGGTAGCGGCGGACCCGGATCACGTCGCTCGGCAGCGTCACCGGATCGCGGACGAGCACGCTCTCGGCCACGGCGATCTGGATGTCGTGGCGCCGAAGCGCTTCGACGACCTGGCCGCTCAGCGATGCCACATCGTTGATCTGCCCCGCGCCCAGCTGCACCAGCGCCGCCGGACGGTCGGGATCGAGTCCGAGCTCGGCCCGGGCGGCGGCACGATCGATCACGGTCTCCCGCGACCCGAACGTGACGGGACCCACCGGGAGTACCTCGTGGCGGCGGGATGCCGTCAACCCCTCGTCGTAGGACTCGGCGTACTCACCCGGCTCGATGATGAGCGAGAACAGCCGAGCGCGCGAGATGGCGGTGTGGCCGATGTCGCGCTTCCACATGCCGCGCCGCGACCACACCCAGTGGATGTCGGGCCGTTCGACGATGGTCTTGCAGAGACCGCTGTAGGGGTGCGGACCGTCGAACACGACGGTGGTCGGTCGATAGAAGTCGATGAGGCCCGACAGCCGCGCCGCGTAGAAGTCGTTCCACTCCGTGCCGTCGAGGTTGCCGTACTCCGACGATCGGAGGAACTCGGTGTGGAACCCCTGGTCGACCGGGATCTGCGCGGCTTGCGACAGCGTGAAGATGACGACGTCGACATCGTGTTCGAGGGCGCGTCCGACCGCCATCATCCGCGAGAGGTGGCCGAGCCCCACCCCGTTGGCCGTGCACAACAGCACGCATGGCCGTTCCATGCGGTGAGGTTAGGTGGTGCAGTCCACGATCTCGTACGCGGGATAGGGATCCCCGGTGGGAAGCCAGCAGGGAAGGTCGAGGACCTCGCCGGTGAACGACGCCCACGCACTGACCAGCGGTAGGCCGCACTCGTCGGCCGTTGCGTGGTCCAATGCGAGCACCAGTGCCTCGAACTCGTCGAGCGAGGGCGGATCTGCGGCGGCCACGATGAAGTCTTCGACCTGCGACCGCACCCCCGCGCTCAGCGGCGCGGTCGCGTCGGCGAGTCGATCGAAGTCCGAGACCACCGCGGCGTCTGTCGCGAACAACGCAGCGAGACCCGCGCATTCCGGCGTGGCGCGGGGAACGATGAGATCGGGAGCGCCGGGGTCGGTGCGGTCGATCGTGACCAGACGGGGCGGACCGGCCGGCTCCCACCAGTCGCCGGCGGCGGTGACGATCTCCCCGCTCACACAATCGACGGCCAGATGGTCGCCGTCGTCGGTCCAACACGGGAGGAATCCGGGCCTGCCATCGGTGGTGCACGTTCCCGGTGCGTCGGCGGTGGTGTAGGCCGCAACCGGCAGCTCCATCTCGAAGTGGCAGTCCGGGAAGCCGGTGGTCGCGTAGAGGGCGCTGAAGGCGGGGAGCTCACACGCCGCGGCCGTGGCGTCGTCGATCGACCGGCTGGCGAGCACCAGCAGGTCGTGGCGTTCCACCCCGCGCTGGTGGGACGTGAGTTCGGGGTCGTCGTCGAGGGTGTCGATCCTGGTGAGGAGCGGCAACGCCTCGGTGGCGCCGGTCAGCGCGGCGAGGCGGGCGAGCTCGTCCAACGTGCCGTCGAGCGTGGCTTCGTGGGCGTGGCTGCCGAGGGCGAGTACACGAACGTCGTGGCAGACGCCGCCGGTCTCTTCGCGCACCTCGGTGGGAGCGACGCGTTGCACCACCCATTCCTCCGGCGGTTCGGGGGCTGCGCAGGACGCGGCGAGCGATGACACCGCCAGCCACGACACCGCGAGCGCGAGCTTCCACTTCATATCCACCAATCGGCCGGTCGGGACCTGTTTGAAGTGATGCGAGCGTCTATCGTGAACGAATGAACGACGAGATCTTCGCCGGCGCCGAGGCGCTCACCTTCGATGACTTGCTCGTGGTCCCCGGATGGAGCGAGGTGTTGCCCTCCGAGGTCGACACCCGGACATCGCTGGCAGGGATCGAACTGCGGGTCCCGCTCATGTCCGCGGCGATGGACACGGTCACCGAGGCGCCGCTCGCGATCGCGATCGCTCGGGCCGGCGGGATCGGTGTGCTCCATCGCAACCTCTCCATCGAGGAGCAGGCCGACGAGGTCGACCGGGTCAAGCGGGCCCAGGCCGGCATGATCTCGTCACCGATCAGCCTGCCGCCTTCGGCGACCCTCGACGACGCCGAGGCGATCATGGGGCGTCACAAGATCAGTGGCGTGCCGATCTGTGATCCCGACGGCCGCCTCGTCGGCATCCTCACCAATCGCGACATCCGGTTCTGCACCGCCGATGAGTACGAGAAGCCGGTCACCGAGTTCATGACCCCTGCACCGCTGGTCACCGCGCCGGTCGGTACCGAGCTCGAAGCCGCCGTCGCGATCCTGCACAAGCACCGGATCGAGAAGCTCCCGCTCGTCGACGACGGTGGTCGCCTCGCCGGCCTCATCACGGTGAAGGACATCACCAAGCGAATCGAGAACCCCGAGTCCACCCTCGACGACGACGGTCGCCTCCGCGTCGCGGCCGCCATCGGCGTCACCGACACCGCGGAACGTACTGAGGCCCTCGAGGCGAGTGGCGTCGACATGCTGGTGATCGACACCGCCCACGGCCACACCCAGGGCGTGGTCGATGCGGTCCGGACGATCAAGAAGGGCTGGCCCGACCTCCCCGTCGTCGGCGGCAACGTGGTGACCCGCGAGGGTGTCGAGGCGTTGGTCGAGGCGGGAGCCGATGTCATCAAGATCGGCGTAGGTGCCGGCAGCATCTGCACCACCCGGGTGGTCGCTGGTGCGGGTATGCCCCAGATGACGGCGATCCACGAGTGTGCCGCGGCGGCGCGGGAGCTCGGTGTGCCGATCATCGCCGACGGCGGGGTCGTCACCTCTGGCGACATCGTCAAGGCATTCGTGGCGGGCGCCGACTGTGTGATGCTCGGCAACCTCCTCGCCGGTGTCGACGAGGCCCCCGGTGATCTCGAACTGGTCGACGGCGCGATGTGGAAGACCTACCGGGGCATGGGCTCCGCCGGTGCGATGCGGGGCCGGGCGACCGACCGTTACGGCACCGGACAGTCGCAGGGCAAGCATGTGGCCGAGGGGGTCGAGGCCCGGGTCCGCTACGCCGGTCCGATGGGTGAGCTCGTGGCCCAGATCATGGGCGGGTTGCGTTCGGGCATGGGCTACGCCGGGGCGGCCGATCTCGACGACCTGCGCAACCGGACTCGCCTGGTGCGCATCACAGGGGCCGGTCTGCGCGAGAGCCATCCCCACGACGTCGCCGTCCTGCGCGACGAGTGACGATGTCCGCCCGCACCCGCGTCGCCCGAGCCGCGGCTCGTTCCACCAGCCGCCTGCCGAAGCGACTCCTGCGCCGCGTGGCCGGCGATCCTCTCGAGATCGACGGCAACACGCTCGATCTCCAGATGCAGGCGTTCGCCGCCGCGGCGACGAAACGGGGTGGCGGCCAGGAACCCACACCCGAAGCCGTGCGCGACGCGTTCACCGAGATGGTGCAGATCACGCAGCACGATCCGGTCGCGACCGTCTCGACCCACGATCGCACGATTCCGGGACCCGCCGGCGATCTCGCCGTGCGGATCTACCACCCGACCCGCACCTCCGGAGCCGCGCCGGCGATCGTCTGGTACCACCAGGGCGGCTACGTGATCGGCGACCTCGACACCGACCATGCCCTCTGCACGACCCTGGCCGACCGGTGCGGCGCCGTCGTGGTCTCCGTCGACTACCGCCTGGCTCCCGAGCATCCCTTCCCGGCCTTCGTCGACGACGGAATCGCCGCCCACCAGTGGGTCGTCGAACACGCCGAAGGGCTCGGGGTCGACCCGGCCCGGGTCGCGGTCGCCGGCACCTCGGCGGGCGGGATGCTCTCGGCGGTCGTGTGTCAGCAAGCCCGGGTCCGCGGCGTGCCGCAGCCGGTGGCCCAGATCCTCGTCTACCCCGGCACCGATCACACCTTCGAGGGCGGGAGCCGCGAGTCGTGTGCGACGACGTTCCCGCTCACCAGTGCCACCCTCGCCTTCTTCGCCCACCATGCGTTGCCCGACCCGGCGGCCGCGAACGACGTCCGTGCCAGTCCCGGTCTCGCCACCGAACTCTGGGGCCTGGCTCCCGCCGTGGTCGTGACCGCCGGGTTCGATCCGGTTCGCGACGAGGGCAATGCCTACGCGGAGGCGCTCGCGGCTGCGGGAGTCTCGGTCACGCATCGATGCGAGGCCTCGCTCACCCATTCGTTCACGGTGTTCGGGGCCATCAGCAAGGAAGCGGGCCGGGCCATCGAGCGGCTCGCCGACGACGTCGCCGCCGTGCTCGGCGTCGACTGAGGTGCCCGAGGGCGACACCCTCCACAACGTCGCTCTGAGGCTGCAACCCGCCCTGCTCGATCAGGTCCTCGTCGCGGTGTCGTTTCTCCGACTGCGGGGGATGGACCGGCTGAGGGCGGGGGACGTCGTCTCGCGGGTGGCCAGCCGGGGGAAGTATCTCGAGATCGAGGTGGAACGAGGGCTCGTGTTGCGCTCGCACCTGCGAATGACCGGCAGCTGGGAGCTGCATGGTCGGGGTGAACGCTGGCGCAAGCCACGCCACCTCGCCCGGGCCGTGTTGGAGACCGACGACGCGGTCGCCGTCTGTTTCGCCGCTCCGGTGGTGGAGATCGGACGGCGTGGCGACGGCGCCCTCGACCACCTCGGGCCCGACCTCTGCGTCGCGCCGGTGGATGTCGACGAGATCATCCGTCGAGTCGAGGACTGGGCGGATCCCCGGTCGTCGATCGCCGACGTCCTGCTCGACCAGCGTCTCGCAGCCGGGATCGGCAACGTCTACAAGTGCGAGGCACTGTTCGCGTGCGGGGTCGGCCCCGAGACCCCGCTCGGTTCGGTCCCGTCGGCGACGGTTCGCCGGCTCTACGAGACCGCCGCCGCGCAGTTGCAGGCCAATCTCGGCCGTGATCGCCGGGTGACGTATCGCGACGGCCTGGCCGTCTACGGCCGCCACCGGCAGGGCTGTCGGGTGTGTGGCTCCGCGATCCGTTCGACGCAGGGCGGCGTCCACGGTCGCCAGACGTGGTGGTGTCCGCGTTGTCAGCCGCCGTTGGCGTGACCGTCGGCGGCGATCCGTTCGATGCCGTGCACATACCGATGGAGCTTCGTCACGGCGAAGCCGGCGTGGAGGTTGACCAGATGCGTGGTCACCGCGTGGCCGTGGGCGACATCGGCGGAGGAGTCGCCGGCCGCGAGTCGGGTCAGCACCTCACGCTCCGTTGCGGTGAGCGTCGGCGGCGGGTAGATCGGGTCGGCGGAGCGCTGGGCCCATGCGTCGAGGTCGCCCATCAGGCGCCCGGCCATGCGGGTGAGCAGCACCGCCTCACCGCGGCTGACCTCCCGCAGGGTGCGGTCGAGGGTCGCGTCGTCGGCGTCGAGCAGCACCGCTCCGGATGCGCCGGCGACGATGGTCGTGTAGGCCGCCTCGTCGTCGGTCGGCGTGGCGGCGACGATCCTGGTGGCGGGCGCCCACTCCCGGACGCGTCGGCACACGGCCCGGGCGTCGATGTCGGCGATGCGCACGTCGAGAAGGAGGATGTCGGGGAGTTCCTCGAGGACCTGGTTGACGGCGTCGTTGCCCGTCGCCGCCCGTCCGATGATCTCGATCCCGACCGCGGCCGAGCGCGGTTCACCGCCCATGCCGGTTTCGCCGGCCACGAGCACCGTGACGGCTTCGTCGAGCATCCTGTCGCTGTCCATCAGATGTCTGTCGGCAGAACCCCCGCCGACCTGAGCCGGGTCAGTTCTGGGAGATCGCGTCGAGCACGTTGAGTCGCGCCGCCCGGCGGGCCGGGATGATGGCCGCGGCGATGCCGGCGACCGACGCGATGGCGAGGTACTGCAGCAGACTGCCGACGGGTACGTCGAGCACGCGGATGAACGAGTCGGGGATCACGACCACGGCCGCCGACCCGAAGACGGTGCCGAGCGCCACCCCGAGCACGCCGCCGAACACCGCGATGATCGCGCCCTCGAACAGCACCATCCGCAGCATCTGTTGGGAGGTCATGCCCACCGCACGGACGAGGCCGAGTTCGCGGGTGCGTTCGAAGACCGACAGGGCGAGTGTGATCGCGATGCCGAGCAGGGCGATGATGATCGCCACCAGCAGCAACACGTTGAAGACGATCAGGATCTGATCGATCTGCCCCTCCTGACGCTCCTGGAACTCGTCGCGGGTGTCGACGCTGACCTGCGAGTAGTCGTCGGTGACGGTCTCGATCGCCGCTCGGGCCTCCTCCTCCGACACCCCGTCGGCCGTGATGACCGAGACGAACTGGTCGATGCCGGTCTCGAAATGGTCGGACCACAGTTCGAGATCGACGATCCGGTTCCCGTAGATACTGGAGTCGGTGAAGATGCCCGCCACCGTCACCGTCTCTGAGATCCCGTCGTTGAACGTGATCGAGAACTCGGACCCGATCGTGAAGTCGTTGTCGTTGGCGAAGTCCTCGTGGACCAGGATCGCGTTGCGGTCGAGCAGCGACTCGTCGAGGGCGATCACGTCGGGGTCGATGTGGTCGAGCGAGGGGCCGAGGCTGGTCGCCGAGCTGTCGCGGACCAGGTCGTCGAAGTCGGTGCGGAACGCCTCGAAGTTGAACTGGTAGCTCAGCACGCTCTCGGTCTCGGGCCGCGCTCGGAGGTCCTCGGCCAGCTGGGTGCTGAACCCGCTGTTGGGGTTCTGCTGGTTGCTCGGCGCGATGAACCAGTCGGAGGTGACCGAGTTCTCCAGGATGTCGGCGAACGTTGCCTTGAACGACGAGCTGACGACCGTGGCGGTGCTGACCAGCGCGAGCCCGATCATCAGCGCGGCAGCGGCCGAGGCCGTGCGCCGAGGGCTGCGCCCCGCGTTCTCCCGGGCCATGCGAGCGTTGGACTTCATGGCCGGTGGCAGGGCATGACGGATGTCGTAGCTGATGTAGAGGACAAGCGCGCCGACCGGGAGTCCGACGAGTTGGCCGTCGATGTTCCTTGTCAGGACGGCGACGATCGAGCTGAGCACGGCGATCGCGCCGGCCGCGCCGAACAGGAAGACGATGATGCCGCCGAGAACGGTGGACCAGTGCCAGCCTGTGATACCGGTGGCATCGATGGCTCGCGCCCCGACGACGAAGACCAGAACGGCCAGGGCCAACGGGATGAGCGCTCCGAGCAGCCCGACGATGCCCGCGACGTCGGGATCGGTGACGAGGTCGCGGATCGAGAGGCCGATGAGATAGAGAGAACCGAGCGTGGCGAAGAATCCGAGAACTGCGGTGATGATGCCGACGATGCACAAGAGCATCGCCAGCGGCCACCGGCCGAGGAAGTTGCTCACCGGGCGGGCCAGCGCGGGGCTGATGGCATTGACGCCGAGGAACAGCGTGATGGCGGCGACGCCGAGCAGCGAGAGCAGCGCGACCACGTCGAAGTCGGCGAAGACGGCGACGGCCAGCAACACCACACCGAAGCCGAGGGTCGCGTAGCGGCCGACCGTCGTGTTGACCCGGCGCAGGCCGAAGGCGTTGGCGAAGGCGGCGATCAGCCCGAGCGGGATGATCACCCCGGCCTCGGCGGTGGACACCGCGAGGCCGACGATCACCCAGCTGACGAGGGTGACCACGATGCCGAGGGGCAGGTTGATCGCGGGCACCTGGCGGGTGAGACGGGCATCGTCGCGCAGGGCGGCCATCGGACTCACGTGGCGAGCCCGCAGTGCGGGGGCGATGGCGCTGGCCAGCGTGACGAGCATGCCGACGACGGCGCCCCAGATGAAGGTGGCCGGCTTGAGCACGAGCTCGTTGCCCTCGGGCCCGAAGTCGAACTGTTGCAGCAACCAGCGCAGGGTCCAACCGAACCCGATGCCGAGGGTGGTGCCGACGACCATCGCGAACACCCCGACGAGGAATGCTTCACCGATGAGGGCGGTGGTGACCTGGCGACCGGTGGCGCCGATGGCGCGCAGGAGCCCGAGCTCGCGGATGCGTTGGCCGATGAGGATCGAGAAGACGTTGAAGATCACGAACGCCGACACGATCAGGATGATGAACGCGAAGACGAGCAGGACGGTTTGGAAGATGCCGATGAACTCGTCGAACTGCTCCTGGGTCTCGTCCTGCAGGGTCTCGCCGGTGACGACCTCGAGGCCGGGGCCGATGGCTGTCCGGATGTCGCGGGAGGCCTCGAGGGGATCGACGCCCGGTTCGAGCGTGAGAGTGATGTCGTTGTAGCCGGTGCCGAGATTGATGACCTCGAGTGTCCAGTCGAGTTCGAAGGTGGCGAGCTTCGCGCCCACCGCGGCACTGCCGTCTTCCGCCGCGAAGAAGAACGTGCCGACGAGTTCGACGTCGTCGTAGACGCCGCCGGGCGCCTCGATCGTGTAGGTGTCGCCGATGACGAAGTCGCCGTCCTCGAAGGCGGTCTGCTCGAAGGCGAACTCGAACGGTGCGTCCGGGGCGCGGCCTTCCTGGAGGAAGAGCCTCGGGTTGGGGGTCTCGGCCTCCCAGTTGAAGCCGATGTTGGGACCGTTGCCCTCCTGGGGTTCGCCCTGACCGTCGACCACGGTGACCTGGCCGATGATGCGGGGCTGGACCGCTTCGACGCCGGGCACTTCGGCGATGGTGTCGGCCACGGCGACGTCGATCACGGGGCGATTGAAGTCGCCGCCGAACTCGACCTCGGTGCGGACCGCCAGATCGACGTTGCCCTCGATGTCGCCGGCCAGCTCGGAGAAGGTCTGGCGGAGACCGTCGGTGAAGACGAAGATGCCGACGACGAACATGACGCCGGCGGTCACGGCCGAACAGGTCAGCAGGAACCGGAACGGCTTGCCGGCGACATTGCGCCGGATGAGCTTCCAGATCATCAGCGCAGCTTCTTCATCTGGTCGATCACCTGCTCGGCATCGGGATCGAGCAGCTCGTCGACGATCTTGCCGTCGGCCAGGAAGATGACCCGATCGGCGTAGGCCGCGGCGACGGGATCGTGGGTGACCATCACGATGGTCTGGCCCAGATCGTCGACCGCCTTGCGCATGAAGGCGAGAATCTCGGTGCCCGTCGTGGAGTCGAGGTTGCCGGTGGGTTCGTCGGCGAAGATGATCTCCGGGCGGCTGGCCAGGGCCCGGCTCACGGCGACGCGCTGTTGCTGGCCACCGGAGAGCTCGTTGGGGCGATGATCGACGCGGTCGGCCAGGCCGACGGTGGTGATGACCTCGTCGAGCCAGGCCTGGTCGGGCTTGATGCCGGCCAGGTCCATCGGGAGGGTGATGTTCTCGAGGGCCGACAGGGTGGGGACGAGGTTGAACGCCTGGAAGATGAAGCCCACGTTGTCGCGGCGCAACAGGGTCAACTCGCGTTCGCCGAGCGACGACAGGTCGGTGTCGCCGATGAAGACCTGCCCGCCGGTGAGCGTGTCGAGACCGGCCTGGCAGTGCATCAACGTGGACTTGCCCGAGCCGGAGGGCCCCATGATGGCGGTGAACTTGCCGCGTTCGAACTCGACGTCGACATCGTCGAGGGCGCGCACCTCGGTGTCGCCCTCGCCGTAGTACTTCTTGGCGCCAACGGCCCGCGCCGCGGGTTCGGTGGTCACGGTCGCCTGCGTCATGACATCTCCAGAATGGGGGTGGTCAGGAAAGGTTAGGCCTCGGCGGCGCGCGTACCAGGCCAACGCCAGCAGCACACCCAGCAGACCGCCATGAAAACTCATGCCGCCTTCCCACACCGCCAATATTTTCATGGGGTTGTCGGCAAAAAAAGCGGGCTGATAAAACAACACATAACCGAGTCGCCCGCCAAGCACCACGCCCAACATACCCCAAACCAGCATGTCGTCGGGGTCGTGCCGCAGCCACCGGCTGGCCCATGGCTCGGGCCAAGCGGCCATGCGCCGCACCTGCCATTTGCCCACCCACACAAACGCCAAAAAGGCCACGGCGTACATCAGGCCGTACCAATGAAAAGCCACTGGGCCAATGGCCAGAGCAATCGGATCAAATTGGGGGTGCGTCAACATGCGCTCGATTCTAGGGGTTTGCCCGGCTGCTTTTTTGGTCGATTGCGCTCGCGATTGCAACCTACAATTGCATATTGTTTTGTTAACCAACGGCCTTCGAACCCATGACCGACACCTCACCCCGCAAACTTCGCAGTGCCCTCATCGCAGAAGGCAACAG
>JBDQKM010000073.1:0-16003 GCA_040263275.1 Acidimicrobiales bacterium | reverse complement strand
GAGTCGGTGGTTCGGCCTCGTCGCCGAACTGGGCGGCGACCTCGTCGCGTAGGGCATCGAGCCGGGCCCGTTCGCGCACGAGCCGCGCCTCGAGACGAGCCACGCCGGCGTCGGCCTGGTACTGGGCGAAGCTGCGGGCCAGCAGCGCACGAGCCGCGTCGGGCTCGTGGCGCTGGAGCAGGTTGACGGCCATGTTGTAGGTCGGCCGGAAGGCCGACCGCAGCTTGAATGCCCGACTGCCGGCGAGCGAGGCGACCTGGTCGAATTGG
This sequence comes from Acidimicrobiales bacterium, assembly GCA_040263275.1. GTDB lineage: Bacteria > Actinomycetota > Acidimicrobiia > Acidimicrobiales > Aldehydirespiratoraceae > JAJRXC01. Next base: position 15,734 of record JBDQKM010000073.1, on the reverse strand, counting down.
GTGAACGGCGACCAGGGCACGATGGCGTGGCCTCGTTCGTCGAGGCCTCGTCGACCCGCTCGGCCGGTCAGCTGGGTGAACTGGGCGGGGGTGAGCAGTTCGTGGTGCTCGCCGGTGAACTTCGAGAGCTTGTCGACGACCACGCTCCGAGCCGGGAGGTTGACGCCGAGGGCGAGCGTCTCGGTGGCGAACACGACCCGGACGAGCCCCTCGGCGAAGCACACCTCGACGGCTTCCTTGAACGCCGGGACCAGACCGGCATGGTGGCTGGCGATGCCCCGTTCGAGCCGGTCCATCCATCCGGCCACGTCGAGGAGGGCGAGATCTCCCGGGTCGTGCCCCGCGAGCCGTTCGTCGGCGATGGCCCGGATCCGCTCGGCTTCGGCCTGGTCGGTGTAGCGGGCCCCGGCCTGCCGCAGTGTTGCCGCGGCCTCGTCGCACCCCTTGCGGCTGAACACGAACCAGATGACGGGCAGGAGGTCCTTGTCCTCGAGCTCGTCGATGAGCTCGAGACGCGACGGTGCCCTCCAGGGCGGACGCTTCTGCTTGCGCTTGTCGCCACGGCCCCGGCGGAGATCGGGGTCGAAACGGTCGCCCTCCGGGTTGGGACGACCATCGACGAGGGTCGGGAGGATGTGAAGTCGATCACCCCGCCGGTCGCCGACCGCGTAGAGGTTGGTGAGTTCGACCGGGCGTGCGGTCTCGACCACGATGCCGGTCGGGCCCCGCACCGATTCGAGCCACCCGCCGACCTCATCGCTGTTCGACACGGTGGCCGAAAGGCAGACGAGGGCGACGTGGAGGGGCAGGTGGAGGATGACCTCCTCCCAGACCGGGCCGCGGAAGGAGTCCTCGAGATAGTGGACCTCGTCGAGCACGGTCACCGCGAGCCGGTCGAGGTTGCGCCCCTCGTAGAGCATGTTGCGGAGGACCTCGGTGGTCATCACGACGACGTCGGCATCGGGATTGATGGCGTTGTCGCCGGTGAGGAGGCCGACCCGCGACGAGCCGATCCGCTCCGCGAGGTCACGGTACTTCTGGTTGGAGAGGGCCTTGATCGGCGTGGTGTAGAACGCGCGTCGGCCCTCGCTCAGCGCCCGGTCGATCGCGTGTTCGGCGACGACGGTCTTGCCGCTGCCCGTGGGCGCAGCGACGATCACCGATCGACCGGAGTCGAGATGCTCGATCGCTTCGATCTGGAATCGGTCGAGTCGAAAGGTGCGCTCGGCCGACGCGGTCACGTGGGCGCAGCAGCCTTGTCGGCCCGGCGGATCCGGAGGCGCCCGAAGAGGATCGCGATCTCGTAGAAGAGATACATCGGGACGGACAGGACGGCGAGCGTGAACGGGTCGCCGCTCGGGGTGATGACGGCCACGAGAGCGACGATGCCGACGATGGCATACTGGCGACCCCTGCGAAGGGTCTTGTTGTCGACCAGGCCGAGGATCTGGAGGAAGATCAGTGCGATCGGGAACTCGAAGCCGATGCCGAAGGCGACCATCATCTTCACGATGAAGCCGAAGTACTCCTTGGGAGCGAACAACTCCTCGAAGTTGTCGCCGCCCTGGCTGATGAGCCACTCGAGGGCCTTGGGCACGCTCCAATAGGCGAGACCAGCACCGAGGAAGAACAGGGCTGCCGCGGAGAGGATGAACGGGACGGCGTACTTCTTCTCGTGGCTGTAGAGGCCCGGGGCCACGAAGCGCCACACCTGCCACAAGATGACCGGCATGGCGAGGATGAGGCCGCTGTAGCCGGCGATCGTGAGCTTGACGTTGAAGAGCTCGAGCGGGTCGCGGGCAAAGACGACACAGTCGGCTTCGGTCTCCACGATGCTGCAGTACGGCCGCAGGAGTTGGTCGATGATCCAGTCGTAGAAGACCCAGCCGACGACGGCGCCGACCCCGATTGCGATGAACGAGATCACGAGCCGCTTGCGCAGCTCGGTCAGATGATCGATGAGCGACATCCGCGTTTCGGTCGCGGGAGCCTGCTCGGTGTCAGTCATCGGGCGAGTCCCCGTCGCTCGGCGGTGCATCGCCGTTGTTCGCCGCCGTGGGTGGGGTCGGATCGACGACGGGGGCCTTGAGGGTCTCCTCGATGGGGGCCTTCACCGCTTCGAACGGCTTGCTCACGGCCATCTTGGTGCTCTCGATCGAGCCGCGGGCTCTGGCCTCGGCCTCGATGATCGGGTCCTGGACTGCTTCTCGGAACTCCTTTTGGAATCCACTCGAGATGCGCCGGACCTCGTTCACGAACTTGCCGACCTGGCGGGCGGCTTCGGGGAGCTTGGTCGGCCCCAGGACGATCAGAGCGACGACCATCACGAAGAGGACCTCGAGGCCACCGATGTTCGAGAACATCCGGCCAGCCTACCGAGGCGCGGAACGTCGTCGGGTGCGGCGCAGGTGAGCCCGGGTGCGAGCGGTCTGCTCGATGCGGTGGGCCTCGGCGACGGTTGCCGCGGTGTCGCGCTCGAGTTCGTGGACGGCGACGCCGGCGGCGCGACTTCGTCTCAGGGACGCGCGGAGGGCGGCCACTTCGGTCTCGACCCGGTGCATCGACCAGGACAACGCCACGAGGGTGACGACGACGGCGGCGGCCGGGGCCAGCAGTGTCCAACTCACGAGGACGACGCTACCGAGCAGCGCCTCGCCGTATGGCGATGTCTCAGCTGTCGAGGAGATGGGTGAGCGCTTCGTTCCACGAGCTGTTGTCGTGCAACTTGTCGTGGAACTCGAGCAGCTCGTCGTGGGTGATCGGACGACCCTGCTTGATCTCTTCGAGTTCGGCCGGGAGTGACCAGGTGTCCATCGCGACGCCGGACGCCACGAGGAGGTCGATCGTGCGGGGCTCGGCGGCCTTCACGACCGTCATCGAACAGGTCGGGCAGCGGAAGCTGTATTCACCGCGGTTGTCGTTGATGCAGACCCGGACGCGCACGTCCGGCGTCGTCAGTTCGACGTCGCCGCAGTCTTCACAACTCGCTCGGATGGTAGCCATTTGTGCGGTAAGCCCCTTCACTCAACCTGTGTGCTGAGTTCCATCGGCATTTCGGGAGCGCCGGTAAAGGGTCCCCAGGCCCGGATTGGGTGGGCCTTTCGGCTCAGACCAGGCCCGCCGTCGGCCGGGTGTGCCCATGGGCGACACAGGTGGGACGATGGTCGGATGGCGACCCGCCTCCCGTCTCTGCTCGATCGAGCGATCCTGTTCGCCCATCGCGGCGCCCGAGCCAACGCTCGTGAGCACACGCTCGAGGCGTTCACGCTGGCCCTGCGCCTCGGCGCCACCGGGCTCCACGTCGACGCATGGGCCACCCGTGACGGCGTGGTCGTGCTCGACCGGACCGGCCTGGTCCGTCGCTTTCCGAAGCGCCGGATCGAGGAGGTCGATCACGAGGCCGTTGCTGATTCCCTGGCGTCCCTCGACGACCTCTTCGGCGCGGTCGACGAGGTTCCGGTTCGGATCCGCGTGGCGGACGACGCCACTGCGGGTGCCGTGATCGAAGCCGCGCACCGCCATTCGGCGCTCGACCGGGTCTGGCTGGCCCATGACGATCTCGAGGTGCTGGCCGGCTGGCGCGACCGGGCACCGGGGGTTCGATTGCTCAACACCACATCGGTCGAGGCGCTCCCGTTGGGTCCGGAGCGGCGGGCGGCAGAGCTGGCGGCAGCCCGCGTCGACGCGGTCGCCCTGCCCGAAGACGACTGGTCAGGCGGTCTGGTGACCCTCTTCCACCGGTTCGAGGTGCTGGCGTTTGCCGATGGGGCCCACTACGAGCGTCAGTTGGCGCGGCTGATCGACATGGGAGTCGACGCGGTCAGCGGTGATCATGTCGAGCGGATGGCCGCAGTCGCCGCCACGTTCGACTGAGTCGTCTCAGAGGAACGCGATGTCGCCGACCGGCCAGACCTTGAGGAAGGCCCGTCCGACGATCGTGTCCTCGTCGATTGGACCGAAGAACCGCGAGTCCTGGCTGGACACGCGGTTGTCTCCAAGGACGAAGACCATGCTCTCGGGGACGATGCACGTGTCGGGCACTGCCGGGGCGTTGCTGCACCCGTTGATCACCGAGCCGGTGTTGGTCGGTGCGCCGTCGATGTAGCTCTCGTCGAGTTGGCGACCGTCGATGAAGACGCTCCCGCCGCTGAACGAGACGGTCTCGCCGGGAAGCCCGATCACCCGCTTGATGAAGTCGTCGATGTCGCCCCCGGCGCCCTCGGGCTTCTCGAACACGATGATGTCGCCCCGTTCGACGTCGCCGATGCGATAGCTCAACTTGTTGACGAGCACCCGGTCGTCCTCGTGCAGCGTTGGTTCCATCGACGCCGAGGGGATGTAGAACGCCTGGAGCAGAAAGGCCTTGATCAACAGAGCGACGACCAGGGCGCCGATGGCGACGGCGACCCACTCCATCGAGGTCCGCAGCTTCGCCTGCAGGCTCGCCGGTTCGACCGGCTGGGGCGCGTGGTCGTCGTCTCCCCAGAAGTCGCCGGTCTCGGTCGGCTCGATCGGTGGGAGTCCGTCGCCCGCGGAGACTTCGCCCGCGGTGTGCACGTCGCCGGCGCCGACCCGCGGTCGGGGCCCGAGCGATGTCGGTCCCGGATCGCCGGGGGTCGAGGGAGGGAGGCCGGAATCGGTCACGAGTGAGGAGGGTACCGGTCCACTCGGGTCGAGAGTTCGACCCCTAGCCGTCACTCAGCTCCGATAGCGGGCCAGGATCCGGGTGGCTGCGGCGGCGGCGAGGTCGGCCGGCAGCGGCTCGCCGCTCTCGATGACCTCGGCGTCGGGACCGAGGCGCAGGAGCAAGCGTTCGAGCCAGGGCTGTGCGGTGACGGCCATGACGACATCGATCCGTCCGTCGTCTCGGGTGCTGACCGCCTCGGTCGGGTACTGCTCGACGACCCAGGACGCCCGCGGATCGAGTGCGAGCCGCACCCGCGGGTCGTCGCCGTCGGGACTGAAGGAGGCGCCACCACCCTCGAGCGGGTGGGTGATGGGTGTGGTGCTACCGCGGGCATCCCGCACGCGGTCGACCCGGAAGACGCGCTCGTCGTCGGCCCGATGGCAGTAGCCGTGGAGGTACCAGTTGCCATGATCGCTGAACACCCGGGCGGGGTCGACCGTGCGAGTGGTGAGCTGATCCCGGCCGTAGGTGTAGTAGTCGAGTTCGACCTGGGTCTGCTCGGCCACGGCCCGGCGCAGGGTGGCGAGCGTGGCCTCGGGCGCGTCGCCGAGGCGCACGTCGACCGCGCTGTCGGCGCTCTCGCCCAGGGCCATGCCCAGTTTGGCCAGTGCGCGCAGCAGCGGGGTCGCCTGCTCGTCGTCGCCCAGCGAGAGCACGGTCCGGCCCGCGGTGAGCAGGCGGGCTCCCTCTTCCGGGGTCAACCGCAACGGCTGGGCGAACCAGTCGGCGTAGCGGATCTGCACCCGGTCGTCGGTGATGTCGACCTCGATCATGGAGTCGGGGGTGAAGGGGTGGACCCCCACGAACAGCACGACCTGGGTGAGGTCGTCGACCAACTGCTTTCGTGGGTAGTCGAAGCGAGCGGAGATCTCGTCGAGGGGCGCGCCGTCCTGCTCGACGACCCACGGGATGACGGCGAGGAGACGGGTCATCCGCTCGCGTGCGGTCAGCTTGGCGCTCATGTGGCGGCCTCGAGCCAGGCGATCATGTCGGCCCGCAGCTCCGGCGGCTCGAGGATCTCCGCGTGGTCGAGGAAGCTGAGCACGAAGGAGCGGAACGCTTCCGGATTGCGCACGGCCAGCTCGGCGACCACTCCCCCGTCGTCGAGCTCCTCGACCTCGCCGAGCAGGTGTCGGGCGTGGGCCGCTTGCACGGCGTCGATGCGCACGAGGGCCCGTACGGGCTCGCCGTCGCCGAGCTCCCAGCCCCGCAGGTCGGTCGGGTCGCTCGGTGCGCCGACCTCCTGGGTGGCGGGGTCTCCGACGATGACCTCGCCGGCGATGCGGTCGACCCGGTAGAGCCGCTCGTCGTCGCGGGTGCGGTCGTAGCCGGCGAGGTACCAGTGCCCGCGGGTGAACGACAGCCGCCACGGTTCGACCATGCGCTCGGTGTCGTTGTAGGTGAAGGTGACCGCTCGCCGGTCGGCGGCGGCGGCGATCATGACGGCGAGGGCGTCGTCGAAGGGAACGCGACCCACCTCGTCGGCCTCGCTGCCGGCGCCGCCTCCGAGCTTCAGGAGTCCGGTGTCGGCGCCGTCGAGGCGCACGAGGTTGGTGGCCAGATGCAGTGACGCGAGCTCATCGGGTTCGAGCCGCAGCTCGGTGCCCGTGTAGTCGGCCCGCCGCATGCGGTAGCCGTCGGTGGGTGGGTCCGTGCCGGGGACGGGTTCGACCTTGAGCGGCAGACCCATGGCCCGTAGGTCGTCCTTGTCGCGCTCGAAGGTGCGGCGAAACGCGGTCTTGCCCTCGGGGTAGCCGCCGATGCGATCGCGCAGCTCGTCGGCGGTGAGCGGGCGGTCGGCGTCGAGGAGGGCCGCCGCGAGATTGAGTAGGCGTTCGAGTTTGTCCATCAGAGGCTGGCGATGAGCTTCTCCACCCGGTCGTCGTGGGCCTTGAACGGGTCCTTGCACAACACCGTGCGCTGGGCCTGGTCGTTCAGCTTCAGATGGACCCAGTCGACCGTGTAGTCGCGCTTCTGTTCTTTGGCTCGCCGGATGAACTCGCCGCGCAGGCGGGCGCGGGTGGTGGACGGCGGGTTCTCGACGGCGTGAGAGATCTCCTCGTCGGTGACCATGCGCTCGACCAGGCCCCGCTTCTGCATGCGGTAGAAGAGGCCCCGCTCGCGGTTGACGTCGTGGTACTGCAGATCGACGAGTGCGACCTTGGCGTCGTTGAGTTCGATGCCGTGGCGTTCGCGATAGTTCTCGATCAGCTTGTATTTGATCACCCAGTCGAGCTCGCGATCGAGTTTCATCGGGTCGTCGGCCAGATGGGTGAGGCAGTGCTCCCACATGTCGAGCGCCAGTTGCTCCTGGTCGGTGAGGTCGTGGTGTTCGGCGAAGCGCAGGGCCCGGTTGAGGTACTCGCTCTGGATGTCGAGTGCCGACACCTCACGGCCGTTGGCCAGCCGGACCCGACGCGTGCAGGTCATGTCGTGGCTGATCTCGCGGATCGCCCGGATCGGATTCTCCAGCGTCATGTCGCGCAGCACGACCTGGGGTTCCTCGAGCATGCGCAGCATGAGGGCACAGGTCCCGACCTTGAGGAAGTTGGTGTATTCGCTCATGTTGGAGTCGCCCACGATCACGTGGAGCCGGCGATAGCGCTCGGCGTCGGCGTGGGGTTCGTCGCGGGTGTTGATGATCGGTCGTGAGCGGGTGGTCGCCGACGACACCCCTTCCCAGATGTGTTCGGCCCGCTGACTGACGCAGTACATGGCGCCGCGGGCGGTCTGCAGGACCTTGCCGGCGCCGGCGTAGATCTGCCGGCTGACGAGGAACGGGATCAGGACCTCGCCGTAGGCGCTGAAGTCGTCGTCGCGGGTCGTGCAGTAGTTCTCGTGGCAGCCGTAGCTGTTGCCGGCGGAGTCGGTGTTGTTCTTGAAGAGATAGATGTCGCCGTGGATGCCCTCGTCGCTGAGGCGTTCCTCGGCGCTGGTGAGGAGCTGCTCGAGGATCCGCTCCCCTGCCTTGTCGTGCACGACGAGGTCGTGGACCGAATCGCACTCGGGCGTCGCGTATTCGGGATGGCTCCCGACATCGAGGTAGAGACGAGCGCCGTTGCCCAGGAACACGTTGCTGCTGCGGCCCCAGGAGACGACCCGCCGGAAGAGATACCGGGCGACCTCGTCGGGGCTCAATCGCCGCTGTCCGCGCAGGGTGCAGGTGACGCCGTACTCGTTCTCGATCCCGAAGATCCGACGCTGCACGTCGACAACCTAACGGGCCGCGACCCGAGAGGGTGGATCAGCCGGCGAGGATGGCGGCGAGCTCGTCGCCCTCGAGTCGTCGGAAGGCCCGCCGACCGATGCCGCGCTCGAGGATGGCGACCTCGAGGTCGGGCCCTTCGAGGCTGCGGTCGGGCCCGCTGAGCGCGCTGACGGCCCGGCGGACGCCGTCGGCGAGCGTCGGGGCGGATTCGAGCTCGCCGAATCGTTCGGAGATGGTCTCGGTCTCGCCGCCGAGGACGACGCTCATGTCCTCGTCCATCACGGTGCCGTCGTAGAGGATGTGGAACAGCTGGTCGCCTTCGCCTTCGCCGTCGTCGGCGACGCCGATCTCGGCAACGAGGATCTCGACCTCCATCGGCTTCATCTCGTGGGTGAAGACCTGTCCGAGGCTCTGGGCGTACTGGTTGGCGAGACTGCGGGCATCCACGTCTTCGCGTGAGAAGGAATAGCCCTTGAGGTCGGCGTGGCGCACGCCGGCGATGCGCAGCTGGTCGAATTCGTTGTATTTGCCCACGCCGGCGAACGCGATGCGGTCGTAGATCTCGCTGACCTTGCGCAGCGTGGACGAGGTGTTCTCGGCACAGATGGCGATCCCACCCTCGAACCGGAAGGCGATCAGGCTCCGGCCTCTCGCGATGCCCTTGCGGGCGTAGTCGGCCCGGTCCTTCATGACCTGCTCGGGAGCGACGTAGAACGGCATGTTCATGGCGATCTCCTACCGGTTGCGCCGACGCTCGATGAGCGCCTGCGTGCGGTCGGCCAACTCGTCGTCGTCGAGTCGGCGGTAGCCGTCGGCGGTGATGAGGGCGACGACGGGATAGATGCCGCGGACCGGGTCGGGTCCGCCGGTGGCGGAGTCCTGGTCGGCGGCTTCGAAGAGCGACTCGAGGGCGAGATCGGTGACGGTCGCCGCGTCGAGGGAGTCGCGGTAGCCCATGCGCAACACGGTGCCCGCGTGGAGGCTGCCCGAACCGGTGCTGGCCGTCTCGGTCTCCTCGTAGCGTCCACCCGTCACGTCGTACTCGAACAGGCGTCCTTCGTCGCGGCCGACATCGAAGCCGGCGAAGATCGGCACGACGGCCAACCCCTGCATCGCGGCCGGCAGGTTGCCCCGGATCATCTGGCCGAGCTGGTTCGCTTTGCCCTCGAGGCTCAGCGCGCCGCCTTCGACCTTCTCGTAGTGCTCGAGTTGGAGCTGGAAGAGCTTCACCATCTCGATCGCCGGACCGGCCGCGCCGGCGATGGCGACGCCGCTGTGACGATCGGCGGGGAAGACCTTTTCGAGACTGCGATGGCTGATCAGGTTGCCCGACGTGGCCCGGCGGTCGCCGGCCAACAGGACACCGTCGGCGTAGCGGACGGCCACGCAGGTCGTGCCGTGCCGGAAGTCCGAGGCCGGAAGGGTGCCGTCGTAGGTGAGGGCGGGTTCGTCGAACCCCGTGCGTCGGAGCAGTTCGGCGAAGCTGGGGCCCGGGTCGTCGTGGGCCCGGAACAGCGGCAGATTCACGGGCCTACTGTCCGCCCTTCTGGATGTAGGACTTCACGAAGTCCTCGGCGTTGGTCTCGAGGACCTCGTCGATCTCGTCGAGGAGGTCGTCGAGCTCCGCTTTGAGCTCGTCGCCCCGCTCGGACGCCGCCGGCGCTTCGGCCGTCTCGGCCTCGCGTTCTTCCGGGGCGGGTTTGCGGATCTGTTCACGTTCGGCCATGACGTCTCCTCGTACTCGGTCTCGCTCAGTTGCCCAGTCGGCGCAGTAGCTCCGCCGCTGAGTCGCACTCGTCGAACAAGGTACCCACATGGGCCTCGGTCCCGCGCAATGGTTCCATCATCGGCACCCGGCGGAGGGCATCGGTGCCCACGTCGAACACCAGTGAGTCCCAGTTGGCGGCCACCACCGCGTCGGGGAACTTCTGGAGGCAGCGACCCCGGAAATAGGCCCGGGTGTCGTGCGGCGGTTCGGTCGTCGCCGCGAGTGCCTCGGCATCGTCGACGATGGTCTCGAGTCCGACTCTCGCGGCGAGCGACTTCTCGGGGCGCATGTCGCTGTACTGGATGTCCATGGCCCGGAGACGGGCGTCGGACCAGGGAAGCTCGTGGCGTTCGCGGTAGCCGTTGATCAGCCGGTACTTGGCCACCCAGTCGAGCTGGTCGGCCAGTGTCATGGGGTCGTCCTCGAGCCCCGCGAGCACGTGTTCCCAGCGCTGCAGCACCTCGAGGGCCACGTCGCCACCGACGTTGTCGGTGCCGTGGGCCTCGACGTACTTCTTCGACTGGTCGAGGAGCTCCCACTGGACCTCGAGCGCGGTGATCGTGGATCCGTCGTCGAGTTCGAGGGTCTCGCGCAGCGACATGTCGTGCGACACCTGCCGCATGGCGGGGACGGGCGTGCGGAAGGTGATGTCGCTCGTGAAGGCGTCGTCCTCGGTGAGGGCGAGGACGAGGGCCGTGGTGCCGACCTTCAGGAAGGTGGCCACCTGTGAGGGGTTGGCATCGCCGACGATCACATGGAGCCGCCGGTACTTGCGGGCGTCGGCGTGGGGTTCGTCGCGGGTGTTGATGATCGGTCGCTTGAGCGTGGTCTCGAGGCCGACCTCCTCCTCGAAGAAGTCGGCTCGTTGGGTCAGTTGGAAGTCGACGTCGTCGACTCGCAGGCCCGGGGCCTCGGCGCCGACCTTTCCGGCGCCGGTGAAGATCTGGCGCGTGACGAAGTGGGCGGTGGCCCGGTTGACGATGCGGCCGAACGGGGTGGACCGGTCGACGAGATAGTTCTCGTGACAGCCGTAGCTGTTGCCCTTGCCGTCGCTGTTGTTCTTGTAGAGGACGAGCTCCTCGCCCGGCGGCAGCAGGTTGACGGCGGCCTCCATGGAGCGGACCGCGATCAGCTCGGCGGCGCGGTCATACAGCACGACCGCACGGGCGTCGGCGCACTCGGGGGTGCTCAGCTCGGGGTGGGCGTGGTCGACGTAGTAGCGGGCGCCGTTGGTGAGCACGGCGTTGACCAGGTGGGTCTCGACGTCGGGGGGCATCGCCCCGGTGGGTGCATAGCCGCGAGCGTCGATGCCGGGGGTTTCGTCGATGAAGTCCCAGTGGACCGATTCGTGGCCGGTGTCGGTGCGGTAACCGGCGTCGTAGAGGTAGGCGTTGATGAGCACGGACGAGGCCGCGATCGGGTTCGGCTCGTCGGTGCCCTTGTGGACGATGCCGTACTCGGTCTCGATGCCGAGAGTCTTGGGGATAGCCATCGGGGGCGACCCTAGTCCGCGGCCATCTCGGACCAGCGGCGGACCAGCTCGGCGGCCAGCAGGTCGGTCGGGTCGACGAGATGCTTGCCCTCGACGGCCGTGGCGACGATCGGGAGCTCGGTGCAGGCCAGGAGGAGATGTCGAGAATCGAACGCGCCCGCCAGCTGTGTGAATCGGTCCCGTAGCGACGCGGCCGCTCCCCCGTCGGCCTTGATGTCGACGATCAGCCGGTGCAGTGCGTCGACGTCGGGTGGCGTCTCGATCCGCAGTTCGGCGGTCAACGGCGCGTAGGGCGACCACTCCGTCAGCGTCGCCACGGGTCGGGCACCGAGCAGACCGATGGACTCCACCTCGTGAGCGGCTGCCCAGGCGCGCACGGCATCGGGCGGCGTCACCAGGTCCGCCGGGAGGTCGAGCGCCCGCAGCCGGCGCGCGTAGACGTTGAGCGTGTTGCAGGCGATCCCGTAGACGTCGCAGCGCGCGGCCAGCGCCGTCGCCGTCGACTCGAGCGTCGCCCATACTCCGGCGTCGGTCGACGGCAGGTCCATCGAGTGTCCGAGAAGTGGCTCCGACACCACCTCGACGCGGGGCGCGTCGGTGTCGCCCACGTAGTCGGCGCCCAGCATCGCCCGCGCGTGGCTGAGAACCTTCTGCCAGAGATCGATACCCGCGTCGGGCCCGGACCCGGCGATGATCCCGATCGTCGGCGCGTCGCTCAGAGGATCTGCGACAGGAAGAGCTTCGTCCGCTCTTCCTGTGGGTTCGTGAAGAAGTGTTCCGGTGTGCCCACCTCGACGATCTCGCCGTCGGCCATGAACACGACCCGGTCGGCAACCTCACGGGCGAAGCCCATCTCGTGGGTCACGCAGATCATCGTCATGCCTTCGCGAGCCAGGTCCTTCATGGTGTCGAGCACCTCGGAGATCATCTCGGGGTCGAGCGCCGACGTGGGCTCGTCGAACAGCATCACCTTCGGGTTCATGGCGAGCGCCCGGGCGATCGCCACGCGCTGCTGCTGGCCACCCGAGAGCTGGCCGGGGTACTTCCGGGCCTGCTCGGGGATCTTGACCCGCTCGAGCAATTCCATCGCCTTGGCCTCGGCCTCCGCCTTCGGCGTGTTGCGGACGTTGCGGGGAGCGAGCGTGATGTTGTCGAGGATCGTCAGGTGCGGGAAGAGGTTGAAGCTCTGGAAGACCATCCCGGTCTCGCGACGGATCTCCTGGATGTTGCGGATGTCGTCGGTGAGCTCGATTCCGTCGACCGTGATCGACCCGCGACTGTGCTGCTCGAGGCGGTTGATGCAGCGGATCAGCGTCGACTTGCCCGAACCCGAGGGCCCGATGACGACCACCACTTCCTGGAGTCCGACCTTCATGTTGATGTCGGTCAGGGCCTGGAAGTCGCCGAAGAACTTGTCGACACCCTCCAGCTCGATGACGGTCTCGCCGCCTCCGACGGTCGCGGTCGCGTCCGCGTTGATCGTTGCGTCACTCATCGGATACCGACTCCCAGCTTCGTTTCGAGTCGCCTGGACTCTTTCGACATGGTGTAGGCGAAGGCCCAGAAGCCGAGCGCCACGAACGGATAGGTGACCACGGCCAGGCCCTTGCCGATGAACTCGGTCTGGGCATTGGCCACGGCGGAGACATTGAGGAACTCCAGGACCCCGATGATGCTGAGCAACGAGGTGTCCTTGAACAACGAGATGAACTGGCCGACCATCGCCGGGATGACGTTGCGCAGAGCCTGCGGAAGCACGACGAGCCGCTGAACTGCTCCCGGGGAGAGTCCGGATGCCTGGGCGGCCTCGATCTGCCCCTTCGGGACCGACTGGAGTCCGCCGCGCACGATCTCGGCGATGTAGGCCGCCGAGAAGCCCATGATGACGATCATCGCCAGCGTCAGTTCGCTGGGCAGGTCCGATCCGAGGGGGAAGAACAGGCCGAGCATCAGGTTGGAGAAGAGCAGCAACGAGATCAGTGGAACGCCGCGCACGAACTCGATGAAGAGCACCGACGCCGCCTTGATGATCGGGAGTTCGGAGCGCCGGCCCATGGCGAGCAGGATCCCGAACGGGAGTCCGAGACCGAGTCCGACCACGGTGACGAAGATGTTGAGGTGGAGTCCACCCCAGCGGTCCCAACCGAAGCCGTCGATGTCGAGGGCGTCGACGATGAAGAACGCGACGCCTCCTGCGACCAGCGCGACGGCGATGCGGATCAGCGTGCCGACGTTGTCGGATCGGACATCGCGGCGACCGAGCTCGAATGTCGCCCAGGCGGCGAACAGCAGGGCGTAGGCCCAGCGGCCGAGGCCGCCGGTGCCCGCAAGCGCCAGGAACGATGCGATTCCGATGCCCGTCCCGATGAACGCGGCCCGATCCCTGACCGCCCGCGTGATCCGCCAGCCCAACTCCCGGGTGATGACGACGGTCGCGAACACGGCGGCGAGGCCGAGGTACGGCGGCAGCGTCCGGGCGAACGACGAGAAGAAGATCAGGACGAAGACGATTGCCCAGAAGCGCCGGAACAGGTCGAGCCAGGACTCCTTCCGCGCGGGGAGGTCCTTCTCGAGCGCGTCCTCGTAACTGTTGTGGGCGGTCGCCCCGGAGGTGAAGCCCAGGGTGACCGCCATGAGGAGGAACGAGACCCAGAGGCGGGTGAGTTCTTCGCGGGGGAACTGGCCGATCATGAACAGCCGCAACGACTTCCGGATGATTGCGAAGTCGGTGGTCAACACCCAGCGGATCGCGCCGCCGGCGAGTCCGATGATGACGGCCGCCATCACCACGGTGATGACCGTGTTGTACCAGTTGTTGAACAGGTGCTTCTTGGCCCACTCCCCAGGCGGGAGCTTCTCGTTCGGGGGCTGCTTTCGCTCGGCTTCGGCGATCATGGCGTCGACATCGGTCATCTCAGATCACCTCCCCACCAGTTGCAGTCGTCGGTTCACGAGATTGCCGATCAACGACAGAACCAAGGAGATCACCAGGTAGGAGAGCATGAGGATGAGGATCAACTGGGGTGCGGGCTGGCTCTGGCCGAACAGGTTGTTGACCACTGCGGTCACCTCGGCGAAGCCGATGGCGATCGCAAGCGAGCTGTTCTTCGAGAAGTTGAGGAACTGGTTGATGAGCGGCGGGAACGCGATGCGCAACGCCTGCGGGAGGATGACGAATCGATAGCGCTGGATGCCCGAGAGGGCGAGGGCGTTTGCCGCCTCGTCCTGGCCCTTGTGGACGGCGAGGATGCTGCCACGGACGATCTCGGAGATGTGGGTACCCGTGTAGACCACGAGTCCGGTGAAGATCGCGGCGAAGGGCATCTGCATGCGGACGCCGTCGGTGTAGACCCGGCCGGCTTCGTCGACGACGGGCTTCGAGAGTTCGAACGGCCCGCCGAGAGCGACGAATCCCACGGCCCCGATGGCGAGGAAGGAGCCGGCCGACCACAGCGACCGGCGGTGAGGTGTGCCGGTCTCGTTGAACAGGCGCGTACGCCAGATCCAGACCGCGATCGCGGCGACGATCGCCACGAGGATGACGACCCGATAGGTCTCGAAGTTGTCGAGGCCTTTCACGGACGGGAATGCGAACCGGGAGTTGTTGAAGATGAACCACTCCCCGAGTGGTTTGCGGCTGCCCTCGAAGCTCGAGGGCAGGGCGTTGAGGTAGACCGACCAGGCGATGAGGATGACCACGAGCACGGGGATGTTGCGGAACACCTCTACGTAGAGCGTGGCGATCTTCTCCAACAGCCAGTTGCTCGAGAGACGGGCGATGCCGACCAGGGTGCCGACCACGAGGGCCAGCGGAATGCCGAGGATGATGATGCGGATCGTGTTCTCGAGGCCGGCCTGGATGGCCGCTCTCACCTGGTCGTTGGCCGAGAGTGGATTGTCGGCGATCGTGATGCCGCCGGGTTGATCGAGGAAGTCGAAGCTGAGATTGAGCCCGATGTCGTCGGTCCGGTCGCGGAAGTTCTGCCACAGGAAGGCCAGGAAGGTGTGGATCGCGGCGACCGCGAGGACCTGTGCGCCCAGGGCGAGCACCTTGACGTCGCGGTAGGCCGGCGGCCGATCCGTCCGGTCGCGTCCGGTCAGGTCGAGCACGCCCCGCAGCGCGAAGAACACGGCGGCCGCAACGAGCAGAGAGAGCCCCAGCGTGACGATGTTGAACGTCCCGCGCACCGCAATGACGGCGATGACGATTCCAGCAAGGCCCAGCGTCTGGCCCCAGGTGCCGAGTGTTCGACGATTCACACACGTCCCCCGACGGTGTGATCTGTGATTCGGCTCACGAGCCGCTCTCCCCTGTGTATTCGCTGCGTCGACGAGTTGGTGTCGACGTATTGATGGTGTCGACCTGCCGGTGGGGGGCGGGGTTAACCCCACCCCCCCGGCGGGGTCACCCCCGGGCTAGCCGACCCTGGGGGCCCCGGTACCGCGGCCCGCGGCCCATAAACCCGGGTACCGGTGCTTGGGCGGGACCCACGGAACCCGGCCCCCGCCGGGGGTGGCCACCTGTTTGGGCAGTGCCGGCTGACCGTGGGGCAAACCACGGGCGTGGACGGGTTCCGTT